>NZ_JAAFZA010000175.1 GCF_015356865.1 Catenulispora pinisilvae | reverse complement strand
TGTTACGGCCGCCATAGCGGTGGGGAAACGCCCGGTCCCATTCCGAACCCGGAAGCTAAGCCCGCCAGCGCCGATGGTACTGCCAGGGGGACCTGGTGGGAGAGTAGGACGCGGCCGGACTAAATTTCACGAAGCCCCCTCCGGGATCTCCCGGAGGGGGCTTCGTCGCGTTTGGCCCTTTCTTCCGCGGTGCGGGAGGATGGACCCCGACTCATAACAGGAACAGGAGCGCATCTCATGTCACCATCTTCGGACCGCAACCCGGGCCGCTCCGACCGGGACCGGGACCGAAACCAGGGCCCCCGGGCCGGCGACGCCCGCCGGCCCGCCGACGACCGCGGCGCCCGCTCCGGCGGAGCCGGCGACCGAGGCGGCCGCACCGGCTCCGGCTATGGTGACCGTCCCTCCGGCCGCGGCGGCTCTGACGACCGCTCGGGCTCGCGGGACAGCCGTGGCTCCGGAGACCGCGACTCACGCGGCGGTGCCGGCGGTGGCGACCGCAGCCGGGGCGGCTATGGCGACCGTGACTCGCGGGGGAGCTACGGCAACCGCGACTCGCGGGGTGGCGACCGGGACCGTGGCGGCTCGTCGGGTTATGGCGACCGGCCGGGCTCCCGTGACTCGCGGGGCGGATCCAGCTACGGCGACCGCGATGCCCGCGGTGGCGATCGCGGCCGTGGCGGCTACGGCGACCGGGACTCGCGGGGCGGCTCCAGCCCGCAGGGCGGGTCGGGCTCTGGCGACCGCGACAGTCGTGGTTCCAGTTACGGCAACAGGGATTCTCGCGGCTACGGCAGCCGCGATTCGCAGGGCGGGCGCGACTCGCGTGGCGGATACGGGTCGCGCGACAGTCGGGGTACCGACTCGCGTGGCGGTGGCGATTCGCGGGGTGGATACGGCTCACGCGACAGTCGGGGTTCTGACTCGCGGGGCGGTTCCGGCACGCGCGGCGGGTACGGCGACCGTGACTCGCGCGGCGGCGACTCGCGGGGCGGCTATGGTTCGCGGGATGGTCGAGGCTCCGATTCGCGGGGCGGCTACGGCTCCCGGGACAGTCGGGGTTCTGACTCGCGGGGCGGCTCTGACTCCCGTGGCGGCTTCGGCGATCGCTCCGGCTCCCGTGACTCGCGCGGCGGTAGTGGCGATTCGCGGGGTGGTTTCGGCTCGCGCGATGGTCAGGGTTCCGGTTCGCGCGGTGGCTACGGGGATCGTGACTCACGCGGCGGCGGCTATGGCGCGCGGGACGGCCAGAGCTCTGATTCGCGTGGCGGTTATGGCGATCGGGATTCGCGTGGTCGTGGCGGTGGTTCGCGGGGCGGCTTCGGCTCGCGAGGCGGCTCTGACTCACGCGGTGGCTTCGGCTCGCGTGATGGTTCTGACTCGCGGGGCGGCTATGGCGATCGGGATTCGCGCGGTCGTGGCGGTGATTCGCGGGGCGGCTTCGGCGATCGGGACTCGCGCGGTGGTCGTAGTGGCGACTCGCGTGGTGGTGACTCGCCGCGTGGGGGCTTCGGCTCGCGCGACGGCCGGGGTTCTGACTCGCGGGGCGGTTTCGCCGACCGTGGTTCGCGAGGCGGCTCCGACTCCCGCAGCGGCTCCGACTCCCGTGGTGGCTATGGCGATCGCTCCGGCTCCCGTGACTCGCGGGGTGGCTATGGCGATCGGTCTGGCCCGCGTTCGTTCGGCGATCGCGATTCACGCGGCGGCGACCGGGACAGCCGTGGTGGCTTCTCGGGCGGCCGCGCCGGCGGTGACCGCGACTCCCGTGGCGACCGTGACTCGCGCGGCGGCTACGGCGACCGTGCCGGTTCTCGCGGCGACAACGAGCGTCGTGGCTTCGCCCCGCGCGATGAGCGTCCGGCCGGTGGCTTCTCCCGGGACAACCGTCCCGCCGACGCCGACCGTGACGAGCACGGATTCGGCTCACCTCGTGGCTTCGGGGACGAGAGTGCCCAGGATGGCGGCGAAGAGGCCCGGGGCGGTTTCGACCCGCGTGAGGGTGGCGGTGCTGCGTTCGTCGGTGGGGCCAATGGCGAGGGGCGTGACGGCGAGGATGTTCTGGAGATCTCGGCGGATGCCACCATCGACAAGCTCGACAAGGACATTCAGGATGAGCTCGGGCAGCTGCTGAGGTCCAAGGCCACGGTCGTGGCCGGGCACTTGGTGATGGCGGGCCAGAACCTGGATGAGGATCCTGAGTTGGCGTATCGGCATGCGCGGACCGCGATGAAGATGGCGCCGAGGTTGGCCTCGACGCGGGAGGCCGCCGGGTTGGCCGCGTATCTGACCGAGCGGTATTCGGAGGCTTTGGCGGATCTGCGGACGGTGCGGCGGATCACCGGGACCAATGACCACTGGGCTGTGATGGCCGACTGTGAGCGGGGGCTGGGGCGCCCTGAGCGCGCGCTGGCGATGGCCGCCGCGCCGGAGGCCAAGACGCTCGACAAGGAGACGCAGATCGAGCTGCGGATGGTCGCGGCCGGGGCGCGGCTGGACATGGAGCAGCCGGAGGCGGCTGTGGTGCAGTTGCAGGGTGCTGATCTGACGCCGGCCAAGGTCCAGCCGTGGACCGCCCGGCTGCGCTACGCCTACGCCGAGGCGCTGCTCGCCGCCGAGCGCGAGGACGAGGCGCGCGAGTGGTTCATGCGGGCCGCCGACGCCGACTCCGAGGGGCTCACCGACGCCGCCGAGCGCGTCGACGACCTGGACGGCATCGCCTTCGACGAGTTCGAGGACGAACTCGACGCGGACGCCGAGGACACGGACGCTGAGAACACGGACACTGACGACGCGGCTGAGGATGATGACGTCGCGCCCGAGGGCCACGTGGACGAAGCCGACGAGGATGACGAGGCCGAGGACGACGACGAGGACGACGACGAGGACGACGAGGACGGCGCGGCCCGCGAAGAGCTGACCGCCGAGGAATCCGCCGACTCCGACCCTGACTCCGAGACCGAGGCCGACTCCGGCACCCCCGGCGAAGACACCACCCACTGACCCCACCTCCCAACCGACCGGCGGCCACCCTCTGGGCAGCCGCCGGTCGGCCTTTTCCCGCGTGGATTCTCACCGGATCCCCACCAGATCCACCACAAGCCCCGACTCCCTATTGCCCCAGGCCGCTTCGAGGTGAAGGATCGGAACCATCGACGTTACTCAGCGGTAGCGATCGACCGGACACGGTCCGGCACCATCCGCCCCCGACTCACCCACCCCCTCCGCACGGAAGAGGCAGTCAGCCATGAGCGATCAGGGTTCAGCTAACGGCGCGGCTGTCGGCGTCCTGGAACCGGGCGCCTCCAGTTTCGTCTCTTATGACCCCGCCGACGGCGGCGAGGTCGCCACCTTCCCCGCCATGACCGCCGAGCAGGTGCGGGCCGTGGTCGCCGAGGCCCGCCCGGCCGCCGCCTGGTGGTCGGCGCTGACCTGGGCCGAGCGCGAGCGCCGGCTGCGCCGGTGGGCCGGCGTCATCACCCGCGGGCTCGACGACCTGTGCGAGCTGATGCACCAGGAGAACGGCAAGCCCCGCGGGGACGCCTTCCTGGAGGTCTTCCTCGCCATCGAGCACATCGGCTGGGCCGCCGGCCACGCCCGCAAGGTGCTGCACCCGCGCCGGGTCGGCTCCGGCCTGCTGATGTCCAACCACGCGGCCAGCCTGGAGTACCAGCCGCTGGGCGTGGTCGGCGTCATCGGGCCGTGGAACTACCCCGTGTTCACCCCGATGGGGTCGATCGCCTACGCGCTGGCGGCCGGCAACGCCGTGGTGTTCAAGCCCTCGGAGTACACCACCGCGATCGGCAAGTGGATCGTCGACGCCTTCGACCGGGCCAATCCGGACGCCCCGCAGCAGGTCCTGCGGCTGGTCACCGGGACCGGGGCGACCGGGGCCGCGCTGTGTGAGTCCGGGGTGGACAAGATCGCGTTCACCGGCAGCGCGCGGACCGGGCGCAAGGTGATGGCCGCGTGTGCGCCGTCGCTGACCCCGGTGCTGATGGAATGCGGCGGCAAGGACGCGATGATCGTGGCCGGCGACGCCAACCTGGCCAAGGCCGCCGACGCCGCGCTGTGGGGCGCGATGTCGAACGCCGGGCAGACCTGTGTGGGCATCGAGCGGGTCTACGTCGTGGACTCGGTGAAGGACGAGTTCGTCACCGAGCTGACCTCGCAGATCCAGAAGCTGGCGCTGGCCCCCGGCCAGGGTCCGGACGCCGCCTACGGTCCGATGACCATGCCCGGGCAGCTCGACGTGGTCCGCAAGCACATCGACGACGCCCTGGCCAAGGGCGCCACGGTGGTGGTCGGCGGCAGCGGCTCGGTGCGCGCCCCCTACGTCGAGCCGACCGTGCTCCTGGACACGCCGGAGGACTCCAGCGCGGTGCGCGAGGAGACCTTCGGGCCGACGATCACGGTCAAGGGCGTGCGGGACGTCGAGGAGGCGATCGAGCTGGCCAACGCCACCGACTACGGCCTGGGCGCCTCGGTCTTCGCCCGGCGCGGCGGCACGGCCATCGCGCGCCGCCTGCGCAGCGGCATGACCTCGGTCAACGCCGTCATCGCCTTCGCCGGCATCCCGGGCCTGCCGTTCGGCGGGGTCGGCGAGTCCGGCTTCGGCCGCATCCACGGCGCCGACGGGCTGCGCGAGTTCACCCGGCCCAAGGCGATCACCCGCCGCCGGTACTCCACGCCGTTCGAGCCGGCGACGTTCGCCCGCAACCCGAAGACCTTCGCGATCATGAAGAAGTACGCGGAGACCCGGTACGGCCGCAAGAAGTAGGCCGGACTGAGAAGTAGGCCGGACCGGCCTGCGTCACACTGAGCAAGCGTCACACCAGGCAAGCGTCACACCAGGCAAGCCCACGCCGCGGTGCCGGATACCCTGAGTCCGGCGCCGCGGTTTCGCATTGCCGCGGTTTCTTATTGCCACGGCTTCAGAACGGCCGCCCGCGCAGCCGGTCCATGTCCCGCCGGTCCCGCTTCGTCGGCCGCCCGGCGCCCCGGTCCCGCACGGCGACCGAGACGAACAGCTCGCGCGGCGGAGGCGGCGGGCTGTTGTCGACGTAGCACTCGGCGGCGGCCGGCGCCCCGACCCGCTTGCTGACCAGCTTGCTGACCACCACGACCCGTTCGCGCTGGTCCTGCCGCACCCGTACCTCGTCGCCGACCCGCAGCAGGTGCGAGGGCTTCACGCTCTCGTTGTTGACCTTCACATGCCCGCCCTTGCAGGCGTCGGCGGCCATCGAGCGGGACTTGGTCAGCCGCACCGACCAGATCCAGCTGTCGACCCGGACAGCGGTCGCTTCGGACGTCATGGACGTGACTTTAACCGGTGGTGTTCACGAGTGCAGACACAATTCGTTGCCCTCGGGATCGGCGATCGTCACCCAGTGCGAGGGCCCCTGCTGGCCGCGGTGCAGCTCGGTGGCGCCGGCCGCGGTCAGCCGTGCGAGCTCGCTCTCCAGGTTTCCCTCGCCGACCTTGATGTCCAGGTGCACGCGGTTCTTGACGGTCTTCGGCTCCGGCACGGCCTGGAACAGGATCCGCGACCCGGGCCCGGCGTCCTTGCCGCCGGGGTGCACGATCGCCTGCCCGACGGCCCAGACCAGGACGCCGTTGTGGGTCTTGGTGTCGGCCTCGGCGGCGTGGCCGGCGGCGACCATCTGGCGGATGAACGCCTCGTTCGAGGGCTCCAGATCCCAGCCGACGGCCTCGGCCCACCAGTCGGCCAGGGCGTGCGGGTCGGCGGAGTCGATGACGACTTGGTAGGTGAAAGCCATGATCCGACGTTACCGGCCGCCGCCGACAACCGCTCCCGCGACCGCTGCTAGCTGCTTTGTCCAGCTGCTTTGTCCGGCTACTTCTTGGTGATGTACATCGACTTCTCGTAGCTCTCGCCGTAGTACTCGGTCAGCTCCTCCAACGACTCCCGTGTCCACTGCACCGACTTCACGATGGCGGCGTGCTGCGGCAGCTGGTCGGGGTCCCACGTCTGCGGCTTCCACAGCGAGGAGCGCATGAAGGCCTTGGCGCAGTGGAAGAAGACCTGCTCGATCTCGACCTCGAGCGCCAGGATCGGCCGGTGGTTCTTGACGACCATCTCGTCGAAGTACGGGGCGTCGCGGACCAGCCGCACCCGGCCGTTGACCCGCAGCGTCTCGTTCCGGCCGGGGATGAGGAAGATCAGCCCGACGTGCGGGTTGCGCAGCATGTTGAGATAGCCGTCGGCGCGCCGGTTGCCGGGCCGCTCGGGGATGGCCAGCCGGGTCTCGTCCAGCACCTTCGCGAAGCCGGGCGGGTCGCCCTTGGGGGAGACGTCGCAGTTGCCCTGGTCGTCGCAGGTGGCGATGAGGCACAGCGGGGAGGCGGCCAGCCACTGGCGGTCGATCGGCAGCAGCCGCGTCCGCTCCTTGTTGATCGCCCGCTCCATCGGCTCACCGAGCAGTTCGCGGAGCTGCTCGACAGTCCTGATCTCGGTCTCGGCGGATTCGGTGCTCTCGGCGCTCTCGACGACTGCTTCGGTCACAGCGGCGGCCCTCCCGGAGTCCTTACGGCCCACTGGTGTGGTGGGCCTTGAGCCAAGCGTAGCGGTCGGTACGATCATCGTCATGGGGCAGCTGGCGTTGTTCGATCTGGACGACACACTCATCGCGTTGCCTCCGGCCTTCCGGCGCTTCGCGGCACAGTTCGCGCGGGAGCACGGACTGCCGGAGACGGAACAGGAATGGCTGTTCGCGGCCTGGGACCCCTACCAGAAGCGGGACGAGTACTTCGCCCTCGTGCGGGAGCGCTACGGGCTCACCGAGCCTGTCGAGGATTTGTGGCGGCTCTATCGGCGGCGCATGCCGGAGTTGGTGGAGCTGCGGGACGAAGTGCGCGACGGGCTGGTGGCGCTGCGGCGCGCCGGATGGCGGCTCGGGATCGTCTCCAACGGCGAGGCGGACAACCAGCTCGGGAAGATCAAGCGCACCGGCCTGGACCGGCTGGTGGACTCGATCGCGGTGTCCGGGGCGCTGGGCGTGCGCAAGCCGGACGCGGAGATCTTCCGGATCGCGGCCGAGGCCGCCGACTGCGAGCTGTCCGCCGGCGGCTGGATGGTCGGCGACAACGCGCAGGCCGACATCGGGGGCGGCGCGGCGGTGGGACTGCGGACCGTGTGGATCGACAGCGGCAAGGGGGAGTCCGCGCCGACGGCGGCCACCTCGGTGGTCGGGGACGTCGTGGAGGCGTTCCCGATCCTGCTGACTTATCGATAAACCGATTGGTGGATCTGGTGACAGTTCCAGTCACCCCGGCGCCAGTCACCCGGCCCTAGTCACCCGACTCCAGTCACCCGGCGCTGGACGCGTCCGCCATCGGGTGCTCCCAGCCATCCACCTTGTTCAGGTACATGTTGATCCCGACGATGTTCGACGCGTACGACGACAGCTCCTCGAACTTCGTCTGCGTCTCCTCATCGGCGTGCTCCACCGGATACCGCGCCGCGGTCTTCTCCCGCACCATCTCGATCGCGTGGTCCAGATCCAGCCGGCTGGTCCGGGCGTCGCGCACCAACTCCACCCACAGCCGCACCTCCTCCTCGGCCCGGGCCAGGGTGTCGGTGACATCGCGCACCGGGCCGTAGTGGCTGAACAGCAGGCGCGTGGGCCGCAGCGTGCGGAACTTCTCCAGCGAGTTCAGCGCCAGCGGCAGGTCGAAGTCCGGCGGCGGCGTGCCGGGCCGGACGTCCCCGGGCTGGTCGGGGTCATCGGAGGGGATGTACAGGCCAGCGGCGTCGCCGACATACAGGTCCCCGGTGACGTTGTCGATCAGGCCGACGTGATGCCGCGCGTGCCCGGGGGTGTGGTGCGTCTCCAGCCGCCGGCCACCACCGAGGTCGATGTAACCGATGTCCTCCACAGCCCGCACCCGGCGCGCCTCAGTCGGCAACAACGGCCCGAACACGTCATCCATCAGCGACCCGAACACCCGCCGCGCACTGGTCATCAGACGCTCGGGATCCACCAGATGCCGAGCCCCGGAGGCGTGCACCACGATCTCCGCATTGGGAAACATCGCCGCCAGGTCCCCGACCCCACCAGCATGGTCCAGGTGGATGTGCGTCACCACAATGGTGCGCAGATCCCCAGCCCCGACCCCCAGCGCCGCGAGCGCATCGCGCACCACCGGCGCCGACTTCGCAGTCCCGGTCTCGACCAGCGCCGGATGGTCGCCGAGGATCGCGTAGCCGGCCGTGATGCCGGCGTGCCCGGACATCAGGGTGTCGATCTCGTGGACGTCGGAGCCCAGATTCGTCATCGGAGGTCCAGGTTCGTTAGGCGGGTGCTGATATCAGTGGACCGTACCAGCTCGGTTGCTGATGTGATCAGCAGGCGCGTGCGGTTGCGAATAGATCATCGTCCCTGTGCCCTCAGCCCTCTGTACCGGAGGCGTGGAGCCTGGCGCTGCCGCGTGGCCACTGTCGGCTATCTCCATCGTGGAGACGACGTTGATTCCTTGCCTGTCAGTGTTCGCAGGTGGTCATGGCAGGCGCAGACGGCCGACACTGCCAGGTGTCGGCCGTTGCGGAGCCGGTGGGCGGCTCGCGATACCGCAGAATACCGAGTTGTCCGGGCCGCTGGCGGACCTGTCTGTCCGGATGGTGGAGGCTAAATGCCGTTGGCGAAGTTCTTGAACGCGGCCTCGGTTCCCGGACCGACGATGCCGTCGATCGCCCCTCTGTAGCCCCAGCCGGCGGCTAGAAGGCGCTGCAGGGCCGAGACCGTGCCGCCGCCTACGATGCCGTCGATCGCGCCGGTGTAGCCCCAGTACTTCTTCAGGCAGCGTTGGAAAGCCTCCCAGCTGTTGGTTCCCAGCTGCCCATCGATCGCGCCGTTGTAGCCCCAGTAGGTGTGGAGCCAGCGCTGCACACTCTGGGCCTGAGCGGTATTCAAGCCCAAGTTGGCGACGGCGAGCGGGATGGCCGTCTCGGAAGTGAAGGCTGGCGCCTCCGCGGCGGGCGCCGAGATCGCGGGCCTGGCGGCCGCGCTCGCCGGTGAGACGGCTCCGAGCCCCGAGAGGAGACCGGCGAAGACCGCGAGGATCGCCGTACAGCTGCGGATGTGTTTGATCGACATGAGCTCTATTTCCTTTCGTGTTCCCATTCCCAGCACGGTCGCCAGCCCTCGTGTCCAACGGACGGTGCCGCTTCCACAGCCAGTCCTAGCGTGACGGGGTTTGTCAGGTGTCGGCGGCCGGTCACCTGACAACAACATCCGGACAATGGCCCGGCGCCGTCCCCCGCCCGGGTGACGGTGTGCGCTGCCGACCCCGGCAAGACAGTGCGACGTAGCGTTGGCGCGTGGGCCAGGGGCAACGGAACTACGTCGACCTGGCAGCGTGGGCCGTCAGCGTCGTCGGCGCGCTGACTACCACCGCGCAGGTGTCGAGCGCCAGGTCGATCGGTTCGGGCAAGGGAAACGGAATCCGGTAGGTAGGGTCGAGCCCTTGTAACAGGAGTTCTGATCACAGGACCTTGAGATGCTGTTCCCTCCGCTTCGCTGACAGTTGCCGGTCCGCCCGATGAGCGTCGAAGAGCTTCGGCAGTGCCTGGCCCGGTCGGCGGGCGCGGCCGCGTCGTGGCGGACCGCCGGTCTCGCGCCGCCGAGAATCAGTGCTCTGGCATGGTTGCCACGCCTTCGGCTGATTGCTTAGGGTGGTCGATCAGACGCGGAGAGGGGCGGATCGGTGTCCAGATCGGAGCAGCCCCTGGTGGGGGACGACTCGCTGACCGCGTTCGCGGCGGATCTGCGTACCCTGCGGGCGAAGGCGGGCTCGCCGCCGTACCGGCGGCTGGCGCGGCTGGCGCACTACTCCTCGACCACCCTGGCGGACGCGGCGGCAGGCAAGCGGCTGCCGAGCCTGGCGGTGACGTTGGCGTATGTGCGAGCCTGCGGCGCGCAAGCAGAGCAGTGGGAGGCGCGCTGGCATGAGCTTGCCGCGGAACTGGCCGGCGAGCGGCGCGGCGCCGACCCCGAGCCCGGGTCGCAGGAGGATGACCAGTGCCCCTATGCGGGCCTGTCAGTGTTCGAAGCACGGGATGCGCGGTGGTTCTTCGGCCGGGAGCGGTTGACCGAGGAGTTGGTCGCGCGCGTGCGTTCCCGCAGGTTCACCGCGTTGTTCGGGGCGTCGGGGTCGGGCAAGTCCTCGCTGCTGCGCGCCGGGCTGCTGCCTGGGGTGAATGCCGACGCCGATGGTGGGACCGACAGCGCGGGCGGGCAGGGTTGGCCGGTGCTTTTGTTCACCCCCGGCCCGCATCCGCTGGATGAGTGCGCCGCGCGGCTGGCGGTGCTGGCCGGCAGCTTGGCCTCGGGGCTGCACCGGCAGTTGCGCGAGGACTCGCGCGCGCTGCACCTGGCCGCGCTGCAAGCGCTGCTCGACGCGCCGGCGGACGTGGATCTGCTAGTGGTGGTGGACCAGTTCGAGGAGGTCTTCACGCTGTGCGCCGAGGACGAGCGCGAGCAGTTCCTGAGACTGCTGCTGACCGCTGCGGTGGAGCCGAACAGCCGCACGCGTGTGGTGGTCGGGGTGCGTGCGGATTTCTACCAACGTTGCGTGCAGTATCCAGATCTGGTCGAGGCGTTGCGCGACGCGCAGGTGTTGGTCGGGCCGATGAGTACCGAGGAGTTGCGCCGGGCGATCAGCGGTCCGGCGGCGGCGGTGGACTGCGTGGTGGAGGGCGCGCTGCTGGCGCGGATCGTCGCGGACGCCGCCGGGCAGCCCAGCGCGCTGCCGCTGATCTCGCACGCGCTGCGGGAGACCTGGCGCCGTCGGCGCGGCAACACCCTGACCGTGGCCGGGTACGAGGCGGCCGGGGCGATCCACTACGCGCTCTCGCGTACCGCCGAGGCGACCTACCAGGCGCTGGCCGAAGACCAGCAGCGCGTGGCGCGTGGGATCCTGCTGCGCCTGGTCGCCCTGGGCGAGGGCACCGAGGACACCAAACGCCCGGCCATGCGCGGCGAGTTCGATGCCGGCGAAACCGGCGGGGTACTCGACGCTCTGGCCCGCGCCCGGCTGATCGCCTTGGACGCGGACACGGTGGAGCTGACCCACGAGGCGCTGCTCAGCGCCTGGCCGAGGCTGCGCCGCTGGATCGACGAGGACCGCGCCGGGCTGCTGATCCACCAGCAGCTCACCGACGCCGCCATCGCGTGGGAGCGCGAGGCCCAGGACGCGGCCCATCTGTATCGCGGTAGTCGGCTGGCCACCGCGACGGAATGGGCGGCGCGCCACCACGCCGTGCCGCCCAGCGAGCGAGTCCGACAGTTTCTCGCGGCGTCGCTGCGGCACGCCCGCCGCGGAGCCCGTGTCCGGCGGACGGCACTCGCGGCCCTGGGCGCGCTCGCGCTCGCCGCGTCGCTCCTCGCCGTCGCCGCCTTCCAACAGCGCGCCACCGCCCAGCGCGAGCGCGATCAGGCGATCGCCAGCCAACTGTTGAACGAGGCCGAGCAGCTGCGGGGCACCGATCCCTCGCTCGCCGCGCAGATGATGCTCGCGTCCTACCGCGTGAAGCCGACTTCGAACGCGTACACCGACCTACTCGGCACCGAGAACATCCCGCTCTCCCGTACGCTCACGGACCACACGGGCCCTGTGTACGGCGCCGCGTTCGCTTCAGACGGGCGCACGCTGGCTACGTGCGGCGAGGACGGCACGGTGCGGTTGTGGAACGTGACTGATTCCGCGCATCCGCGCCCGTGGGGGCCACCGGTCGACATCCGTGACGGCGGTGTCCACGCGGTAGCGTTCAGCCCGGGCGGTCGTACCCTGGCCACGGCGGACGGCGACGGCGCCATGCAGCTGTGGAACGTCACTGACCCCGCCACACCCAGACCATGGGGCGCTGCGTTGCACGGACTGTCAAGCCACGCGACCTCAGTCTCAGTCGCGTTCAGCACGGACGGCGGCACGCTCGCCGGCGCGAGCCAGGACGGCACCCTGCAGTTGTGGAACGTCACCGATCCGGCCAGGCCCACGCCCCTGGGGCAGCCGTTCGTTAACGGCGCAGCCGTGTCGTCGGCCACGCTCAGCCCCGACGGCCGGACGCTCGCCGTCGCCGATGCCGACAGCACAGTGCGGCTGTGGAACATCACCGACCCCGCACGCCCGGTCCTGTGGGCCGCACCGATACCCGGCCCGGCCACACACTCGATCGCGGGCCAGGTCAACACGGCCTACGCTGTCGCGTTCAGTCCAGACGGCGGGACGCTCGCCACCGGGTACTACGATTCCACGGTGCGGCTGTGGGACGTCACCGATCCCGCACGGCCGGCGCCACGGGGCCCGCCGCTGGTCGGCCAAACCAACATCGTCCAGTCGGTGGCCTTCAGCCCTGACGGCCGCGTACTCGCCAGCGGTGGCTACGACCACACGGTGTTGCTGTGGAACGTCACCGACCTCGCGCATCCCGTCGCCCTGGGGCAGCCGCTCCTCGGCCACAGCAGCATTGTGAACCAGGTGGCGTTCAGCCCCGACGGTCATCTGCTCGCCACTGCCGCCGATGACGGCACGACACGGCTGTGGAGCCTGCCGAAAACGCGCCTGGTGGCCCACAGCAGTGACGTCAACGGTGTGGCCTTCAGCCCCGATGGGCGGACCCTCGCCAGCGTCAGCAGCGATGGCACGGTGCGGCTGTGGAACCTCGCCGACCCCGCACGCCCGGTTCCCTGGGGACCCCCGCTGACCGGCCACACCAGCTCGATCGTGCGCGTGGCGTTCAGCCCGGACGGCCGTACGCTGGCCACCGCGGCCCGCGACGACACCGTGCGCCTGTGGAATGTGACCGACCCCGCGCGGGCGACCGCGCTGAACCCGCCGCTGACCGGCCCCACCGGTTACATGCTCACGGTCGCGTTCAGCCCGGACGGCCGGACGCTCGCCGGCTCGGGCGCGGACTACTCGATACGGCTGTGGGACGCCACCGACCCCGCGCACCCGCGCGCGCTCGCACCACCACTGACAGGCCACCACAACTACGTGTTCTGGCTGACGTTCAACCCGCGCGGGACGGTGCTGGCCAGCGGGGGAGCAGACGACACGCTGCGGCTGTGGAACCTCGCCGCCCCGGCGCACCCGGCCGCGTGGGGAAACGGGGCGGTCGCCGGTACCGACGGCATCCTGGCCGGTGTCTTCACGCATGACGGGAGCGTCCTGATCACCGGCGAGGTGGACCACTCGATCCGGTTCTGGCACGTGGCGGACCCGCAGCATCCCACCATGTTCGGCCAGGTGCTGACCGGACACACCAGCTACGTCTACTGGGTCGGCCTCAGGCCCGACGGCAGGACCCTGATCAGCACGAGCGGCGACGGCACGATCCGCCTGTGGAACGTGACCGATCTGGCACACCCCACCGCGATAGGCGGCGCGGTGACCGACCACACCGGTCCCATCGACAACGCGGCACTCAGCCCCGACGGCCGGACACTCGCCACCGCCAGCGACGACCGGACCGTCAATCTGACCGACCTGGACGTCACTTACGCGATCGACCGCGTGTGCGCCACCACGGGAGACGCGCTCACCCCGGCGGCGTGGGCTCGATACCTCCCGACGGTCGCCTACGCCCGGCCCTGCCCCTGACCAGGCGCCCACCATCCGCCATCCGCCTTCCATCAGTTCTCAGCGATCGTGCAGGCCCGGGCCCCAGGGGTGACACCGCGGTGCAGGCGGCGGGAAGCGGCCAAGCTCAGCCAGTCCCGCCGCGGCGGCGGCAAGCTCATCCTCGTCCTGTGATCGCCCTGCCAGGCTTGCTGGACCAGGCCCGGCGGCGCAGGCGATGCTGGTCACCCTGTGGGAACCCCGGCCATCAGCGTGGTCCGCGTGGGAGCAAATTGGTCAGCTGCTATCAGCTGCCGACTCTGGTTCGTTGTCCGCGACGACGCCGCTTCCCGACCTGGGTTGCAGGCCCGAGACGTGTTCAGGCGGCCGCCCCGGTGCTGAAGATGGGCCAGCAGATCTCGGTCCGCCACGCGTTCTCCTCGGCGGTGTCGTTTCGGCCGACCAGGTAGTACTCCCGGATCGGGCCGTCCACCTGGAGCGCGTGGTCCGCGACGTAGGCGGCCAGCGCCCCGTAGGCCCGGTCGAGGTCGGCGGGTGAGCCGGGGTGCATGATGACCGCGAGTTCGGCGGCGGGCACGATCGCGGGCTCGACCCGGCCCAGTGGCCGGATCTCGGCTGCCGTCGGGATGAAGAGCGTGGCCTGACCGCGCTCGTCCGCCCACAGTTCCCCGGCGTAGGTCCCGCCCGCCGGGCCGGCCGGGCGGATGCCGCGCGCCTCGAGGGTGGCGTGTAGTTCGCTGAACGCACCCAGGTACCAGGGCACCAGTTCGTCCATGGTGATGGTGGCGGTGATGGCCGCCGCCGTCGTCGCGGGGACCCGGCGGTGGGTGACCGGGGCGGCGGCCGACGGGTGGGCGAGCAGGTCGCGCAGTGACGCGACCGCGGACTGGGTGCGGGCCAGGTCCTGCTCCAGGCTCGCCAGGTGGGCGGCGATGAGCTCGTTGCGCGCGGCCAGGTCGGAGGCCTCCAGGACGGCGTGGATCCGCTCCAGCGGCATGTCCAGGTCCCGGAAGCGGCGGATGACCTGGGCCGTCGGGATCTGGTCGGTGGTGTAGCGCCGGTACCCGTTGCCCGCGTCGATGTCGGCCGGCACCAGGAGCCCGACGCGGTGGTAGTGGCGCAACGTCTTAATGCTCAGGTGCGTGGCGCGGGAGAGGTCACCGATGGAGAGCGCGGCTGGCATTCGCCCATTATGGACGCTCCCCTAAGGGGAGGGTCCAAGCCGGTAGGTCCTGTTGACCCTCCCTTTGTGGCACCGCCGAGTGTGGAGGCAGTCGGCCGCCAGGGCCGCCCGATCCGAAGGAACCCACCCATGACGGACGTGACCCAGCACGTGACCCAGCACGCGACGACCAGACGGATGCTGCTCCGCACCGGGGCGGCGGCCGGAGCGGCCGCGGCGCTCGGCGCTGCCGGCGTGTTCACGGCCGACACCTCATTCGCGGCCGACACCACGTTCGCGGCCGGAACGAGCAGCCCCGCCGGTACAGCAGGCGGCAAGACCGGGCTGCCCTACCCACCCGCCGTCGTGGACACCTCGCACTGCACTCCCGAGGTCGCCGAACTCCTGCGTGGCTTCTTCGCCGCGAAGAGCCGGCACGACGTCCCCCGGGTCATGTCCTACTTCTCCCGGGCGAACACCATCTACATCGACGCCAACCTCGGCACCGCCTTGATGAGCTGGCAACAGGTGAACGACCTGTTCACGGCGTACTTTCCGAAGGTGCCGGCCACCGCGCTGTCGTATCCGGTGCGGATCGTCGGCGACATGCGAAGCGCCGCCGTCGAGTTCGTGGACACCCCGCCGTTCTTCGGTGCGGAACTGCGTGCCCTTTCCCCGATCGTCTTCGACGGCCAGGGCAAGATCACCCGCTGGGTGGACTACTGGGACGGCCGCAGTGCCCTGACTCCTGCCACCGTCATCGGCAGCGCCTACCCCACTGATTTCAAGGATTCCGAGCAGAACGCCCATCCGGCCGTCGTCGAGGCCGCCAGGGCGTTGCAGGCCGCGTTCGCGGCGGGGGACGCGGCAGCGGCCGTCGGACTGATGTCCGCCGACGTCGTCGTCGAGGACCTGTCCGCGCACACCCGGGTCTGCGGTCGCCTCCAGGCCCAGCGCTACTACGCCCGGGCACTCGGCCGGCTCCCGTATGGCACCGGCGCCGCGGTGCTGCACGCCGAGGGCGGCCGTCGTGGCGGCGGCTACGAGTGGTCGGCCGCCCCCGGCGCCGCCCCGCTGCGCCGTGGGCACACCTGCATCGAGCTCGACGACGCCGGCAGGGTCAGTCGGCTGACCGTCATCTATGACGCCAACCAGCTGAGCTACCCGGCGTACCAGTCTCTGGTCGGGCTCGCCGCGGAGGCCCCGCTGTCCTGAGCAGCCTGGAAGCCTCAAGCAACCCCCACCACCGGAACAGCAACGTAAGGATCTGACATGAATACCCTGACATCCCCCGAGGACCGAGCGCTGCCGCGCATGAACGCCGTCGTGATGGAAGCCGGCGGGCCGCCGGCGCAGTCGCTGGCCCATCGTTCGGTATCGGTGCCGGAACCAGGCCTCGGGGAGGTGCTGGTCGAGGTGCACGCCGCCGCGGTGAACCCGCTCGACATCGCCAACGCCGCAGGCCTGCTGGGCAGTCCGCTGCCGATGATCCCGGGCGGTGACTTCGCCGGGGTCGTCGTCTCCGACGGCGCCCACCAGGGCGAGGAAGTGTGGGGCTGCGGGCCGGCGCTGGGAATGGCGCTGGGGGAGAAGCGGCCGGGCACGCACGCGCGCTTCGTCGTCCTTCCCGAGACGTGGCTCTCCCGCAAGCCCGAGCGCCTGACGATGACCGAGGCCGCGGCCGTCGGCCGATCGCATTTCACGGCCTGGCAGGCGCTGATCAACAGCCTGGACCTCCAGCCCGGCGAGACGGTCCTGATCACCGGCGGCTCCGGACTGGTCGGCCAGGCCGCCACCGCGATCGCCCGCTGGCGCGGCGCGAAGCCGATCGTGGTCGGCCGGCGCCGGCCAGCCGGTGTCGAGCACTTCATCGACATCAGCTCGAACGACATCAACTCGACCGACTCCAGCTCGACCGACATCCGGGCGGCGGTGCTCGATCTCACCGACGGGCGCGGCGCCGACACTGCCCTGGACACGGTCGGCGGCGCGTTGTCCGAACCCACTGTTCGCAGCCTCAGGCCCGAAGGCCGGATGGTCGTGATCGCCGCCGGTGCCCCGGACCGACAGGCGAGCGTCCCCGTCAGTGAGATCATCAGCCGTCAGCTACACCTCACGGGGCTGGCCACCGTGTTCCTGGACGGCGCCGACGTCGCGCACATCTTCGACCAGCTGCGTCCGCTGTTCGAGCGCGGCTTCCTCGTCCCTCCGGCGGTGAAGACGTGGCCGCTGGACGACGCCGTCCAGGCCTACCAGGCGGTGCTGGACGGGGCGGCCGGGATCAAGCAGGTCCTGCTTCCCACCGCCGACCGGCCGTACTAATAGCTCAAAAGGCTGCCGATCGGGACAGAGTGCGAACAGACTCGGTTACCGTCTCGTCCATGGCGACGTATCCACCACTGGATGGTTCGGGGTCCAGCGCCGCGAGGCCGGACCCCGCTCCGGACGGGGGCAGCCGTGGCCGTCTCGGGCAGATGGTCTCCAACGTCGCGGCGAACTGGTACGCCTCGGTCATGGGCACGGGCATCGTCGCGATCGCCGCCGCGACCCTGCCCCAGCGCTTCTCGGGGTTGCACACTGCCGCCACCGCGATGTGGGCGCTCTCGGCCTTCCTGCTGGTCGTGCTGGTGGGGTTCACCGCGGCCCAGTGGCGGCGCGACCCCGCCGCCGCCCGCGGCCAGGTAGCCGACCTCACCAAGGGGTATTTCAACGGCGCGCCGCCGGTCGCTGTCCTCGTGGTCGGCGCCGGCACCCTGCTCTACGGCGAGGCGGTGTTCGGGGGACGAGCCGCGCTGGACATCGCCTGGGTCCTGTGGTTCGCCGGCACGCTCGCAGGCTTGGTGTGTGCCGCGGGCGTGCTGTACCTGCTGTTCACCGGCCTGCCGGTGCCGCTGGACCGGGTGACCATCGGCTGGCTGATGTGCATGGTCCCGCCGATGGTCTCGGCTGCCACCGGCGCGCTGCTCGTCCCGCACGCCGCAGCCGGTCAGGTCCGGCTCGCCCTCCTGCTGTGCTGCTACGCCCTGTTCGGCCTGAGCCTGTCGGTCTCCGCGATCGCCACGGTGTTGATCTGCTACCGGATGTCCCAGCACAAGGTGGGCCCGGCTGTCACCGAACCCACGTTGTGGATCGTGCTGGGCCCGCTGGGCCAGTCCATCACCGCGGCCAACGCGCTCGGCAACGTCGCGGGGACGGCCATCCGCGCCCCGGACTCCACCGCGCTGCGGGCCTTCGGCATCGTATTCGGCGCGCCTACCTGGGGGTTCGCCACCCTGTGGGCGGGCCTGGCGCTCGCGATCACGGTGCGCACCAAGCGGTCCGGCCTGCCGTTCTCGCTCGCCTGGTGGTCATTCACCTTCCCCCTCGGCACCTACGTCACCGCGACATCGGCCCTGGCCCTGCGCACCGGTTCGGACCCGTTCCGGGTGTACGCGGCGGCGCTCTACATCGCGCTCGTGCTCATCTGGATCCGGGTCGCTGCTCTCACCGCGTACCGCGCCTGGCGGGCTGGCTCGGCCAGCCCGTCCGGCCTGCCAGACCGTATCGCCTAGGCCGGGATCACTTGAGAATCTCAAGCATCCGCGCTCGCACCTGGAGAGCCCAGCGGCTCACAGGTCCAACACGACGTCGGCAGTGGGCGTCGAGCAGCAGATGAGGGCGCTTCCCTGAGCCGGGGGCTCCACGGGATCGGGTGAGTAGTCGACGCCGCCGGTGACGAGCGCGGTCTCGCAGGTGTGGCATACGCCGGTACGGCAGGACCAGCGCACCGGGACGTCGCAGGCCTCTGCCAGTTCGAGCAGAGTCCCGTACTCGGGGTGCCAGGGTGTTGTCAGACCGGTGCGGGCGAAGGACACCGACGGCCCCGGTCGTCCGCCGGGGACACGGGCCGGCTGGTGCGGTGCCGGGGCGGGTCCGGTCACCACGCCCGGGTTGACAGCGGAGACGGCGCCGAAGATCTCGGTGTGGATCCGCGAGGCCGACAGGCCGCAGGCCTTCAGCGCTTCGGTCATGTCCGTCATGAAGGCGTCCGGACCGCAGATGTAGGCATCAGCGTCCTGCGGTGGCTTCAGGCCGCTGATCCGCCCGAGATCGAACCGTCCGGCGAAGGTGTAGTCGACGCCTGGGCGATCGGTGTCGCGCGGAGTGCTGTAGGAGACGAACGACCGGCCCGCGGGCAGCCGGGCGAGCAGCGTGCGCACCTCCTCGGCGAACGGATGGTTCTCGCCGTCTCGGGCCGCGTGCAGCCACCAGATCGGGCGCGGCGAAGGCTGCGCGGCCAGGGCTTGGAGCATCGCCAGGACCGGGGTGGCGCCGATGCCGGCGGACAGTAGCAGCACCGGGGTATCAGCGTTCTTCAGCAGGAACGTGCCGCGCGGAGCGGCCACATCGATAATGTCGCCGACCTTCATGTGCTGATGCAGATAGGTGCTGGCGACGCCGTGCGGCTCCTGCTTGACGCTGATGCGGTACGTCTGGGCGCCCGGCCGACCGGAGAGCGAGTAGTTGCGGATGACCGGCGGTCCCTGCGGGTCCGGCCGCATGCGGATCCCGAGGTACTGCCCCGGCAGCGCGGCCGGGAGCGGCTCGCGGTCGGCCGAGGCCAGGGTGAGCGAGAAGATGCTCGCGCTCTCCGGTTCGATGCCGACGATCTCCTGCGGACGGAACCCGGGCCAGGCCGGAGGCGGCGCGGTGTTCGTCAGACCACTGTTACCGCTGCGGGCCTGCGAACCGCCGGCCTGCGAACCGCCGTCCGCGTCGGCGAGCAGAGCCCGGAACGAGGTCTGCCATCCCGGACTCAACGCGGGCACGCGCAGGGCCCGTTCCAGCTCCGGCCTCGGGTGGCCCGGCAGGTAGAGCAGGGCGTCGGTCTGCGCGACGGTCATCGCTTCCGGACCTGAGGCGATCTTCGCGATCTCGTCCCCGGCCCGCACTCGTCCCTCCGTCAGCACCCGCATATAGAAGCCCGGGCGGTGGTGCGATACGAGCAACGCGGCCATCTGCGGCTCCCCGAGCCGCAGGCCCACGCGGTAGCACGTCACCCGGGGCTGGGTGACCTCGAACACCGCGTCCCCGATCCGGTAACGGTCGCCGATGCAGACCTCATCGTCTGCCAGTCCGTCCACGGTGAAGTTCTCGCCGAACTGCCCGGGGACGAAGTCGTCCCGCTTCATGTACTGCTGCCAGTGGCGGTAGGAGTCCAGCTGATAGACCAGGACGGCACGCTGCTCGCCCCCGTGTCCGGCGAGGTCGCCCTGTCCGTCGCCGTCCAGATTGAGCCGCCGCGCCGTCACCGGCCCGGTGACGGGCCGCTTCCAGATACCCGTGCGAACGGTCGCGCCCCGCCACGCCACGTCCTTGGGCAGGCCGACGTTCACCGAGGTCAGCGTGGCCATGCGATGACGTCGTACGAAGGGTCCGCCATTGTCTGTCTCCCAACCAACCGCTCCCGACCCACCATATGTCCCGATGCGCATCGTCGCACGTGCGCCTACGGTGGGATTCGGGCGAATGATCTGAAGCCTACGAAAGTGGCGAAGAAAGGGTGGCTCAATGGATCCCGATGCCCGCACCAGGGCCGCCATCGAGGAACACTGGCGAGCATCAGAACTCGGCGATACCGAAGCCGAACACGCCGTCTACGCCTCGGACGCGATCCTCGACTACCCGCAGTCGGGCGAGCGATTCCGTGGCCGTGCAGCGATTTCGGCGCAACGCGGCGGACACCCCGCGAACCGCCACTTCAGGGTCCTGCGAATCACGGGCGGCGGGAATCTGTGGGTGAGCGAGTGCGTCATCACGTATGACGGTGCTCCCAGCTACTCGGTAAGCGTCATGGAATTCGACCACGAGCAGGTGATGCACGAGACGCAGTACTTCGCCGACCCCTTCGGGGCTCCCGAATGGCGAACCGAGCTCGCGGAGCCTATGCCCGGCAGGACCATCACACGTCAGGAGACTCAATGATGGCCGCAGCCACACTCGCCCCGCCCGCCCCGGTTCTGGAGCCGGCCGCGAAGCGGTTGGCCGAGGAGACCGACCCGCATCCGCGGATCTACGAGATGCCCTTGGACCAGGCCAGGGCTCTCCTCGATCAGCTCCAGTCGGGCGCCGGCGTGGCCAAGCCCGAGATCGACGAGGAATGGGTGAAGGTCGACGCCGGCGAGTGGGGGACCGTCCGCGCACGCATTGTGCGGCCGAAGAACGCGACCGGGACGCTGCCGGTGTTCATGTACATCCACGGGGGCGGCTGGGTGCTCGGCGGCAGCGCCACCCACGACCGGCTGGTGCGCGAGCTGGCGGTCGGCTCCGGCGCGGCCGCGGTGTTCCCCGTCTACGATCTGGCGCCCGAGGCGAAGTACCCGACCCAGGTTGAGCAGAACTACGCAGTCGCCCGATGGATCATGCGCGAGGGCGGCGGGCACGCGCTGGACGCCTCCCGGTTCGCGGTGTGCGGGGACTCCTCCGGCGGCGGTATGGCCGCGGTGCTCGCGCTGATGGCCAAGGAGCGCGGTGACGTGCACCTCACCGCCCAGGTCCTGCTCTACCCGACCGTGGACGCGAATTTCGAGACCGCCTCGTACCGGCAGTTCGCCGACCACTACTACAACACCCGGGCGGCGATGATGTGGTTCTGGGATCAGTACACGAATGATCCCGCGCGGCGCACCGAGCCGTACGCCTCCCCGCTGCACGCCGGCCTTGACCAGATGCGCGGCCTGCCGACGACCCTGGTGATCACCGACGAGGCCGACCCGCTGCGCGACGGGGGCGAAGCCTACGCGGCCAAACTGCGGGAGGCGGCAGTGGACGTCACCGCGGTGCGCGTCCTCGGGATGGTGCACGACTTCCTGATGCTCGACAGCCTTCGAGACACCAACGCCACCAACCTCGCCCGCCACCTGGCCGTCGACGCACTCAAAACCGCCCTGCACCCGAACCAGAGCCGAACACGAACCGCGACGATCCACCAGGAGCGCGCATGACCGGCACGACCGACACCGCTTCGACCCGGCGCGAGCCGGACCTGCTCGGCCAGACCGTCGTCCTGATCGGCGGCAGCTCGGGCATCGGCTTCCAGACCGCTCGGCGCGCCCGAGCCGACGGCGCCGAAGTCATCCTCACCGGCCGCGACCCAGACCGGCTCAAGCAGGCGGCCGATGTAGTCGGCGCGCGACAGACCGCGGCCTTCGACGCCACCGACGCCGCGGCCCTGAAACAGTTCTTCCAGGACCTGCCGGGACCGATCAACCATGTGATGGTGACGGCCGGGGGTCCGCACTACGGCCCGCTGCTCGCCTGGTCGCTACCCGCACCACCCCGCCCCGGATCGTTGGGATGCGGCTCCAACGGCGTGACCACAGCAGTCATCCATTCATGCAGCGGCAGCGTGCCGAGCACCTTCTCCCTCAGCTCAGCCTCATCGTCGGCGCACCAGATGCCGACGCTGCGCCGCTCGCCGACCGGCCGCCACAGCCGGTACAGATGGCCGCTCGCGGCCAGCTCCCGCGACCGAACGGCCTCGGCCGCGCGCCGCCTGTCGACCTCGTCCTGGCTGGTGCCCTCGGGGATGGCGGTCGTGATCTCGACCAGGAACTCACGCATCGTCGTGCTCCGCTCTTCAGCAGGTCCTCGGTAACCTCATCGTCACCCCGGTCCTCCGGCGCCGCCACGACCGGCTTTCTCCTCGCTGATAGGCACAGCCTCCTACGGCACGTAGCGCGATCGGCTGAGCGCCGGGCCGGCGCTGCCCCAGCAGATCAAGGCGCTGGAACGGGGCCGCGGGGCGGTGTTGTCCGAGCGCGACCGCCATTCGGTGTCCCGCACCGGCGGACCTCCTGGGAATCCAGGACATCCTGGACATCCTGGAAGTCGTGGAAATCGTGACGCCGAAGACGGCATGACCCGGCGGCCGGGCGGCCGCTAGTGCGGTGGCTGGATTGGTTTGCCGTGTTGGTGGTGTGGTTGCGGGTTGGGCGAGAGTCGGGCACGGAGGCCGCCGGTCACGTACGGGGTTAAGGGCGTTGTGAAAAAACCGCCTGTTTTCGT
>NZ_JAAFZA010000174.1 GCF_015356865.1 Catenulispora pinisilvae | reverse complement strand
GTGCTGGGGAGTGGCCCTCGGCGGCCAGGTGGAGGGCGGTGCCGAGGGTGGTGAGGTCGTCGGCGGTGGTCTCGACGGGGAGGAGGACCACGTGGCCGTCGTCGGTGAGGAGGATGTTCTCGGGGGACGCTGAGAGGCGGGGGCCGGTGGCGGACAGGGCTGTGAGGGCTTCCGCCGCTATCAGGAGGACCTGTTCGTTGGGTAGGGCGCCCCATTCGTCGACGGCGTCGGCCAGGGTGCGGGCCGCGATCGGTTCGGTCACCAGCCAGGCGCCCGCGTCGCCGGTCGCGGTGCCGATGACGGGGAGGACGCCTCGGCGGTCCTGCCAGCGTGCCGGGTCGAGGGCGCCGGAGCCGGCTAGGGTCGCCGCCCCCGTAACAGCCCCCGGCCCTGCAACAGCGCCCGGCTCCGTAGCAGCCCCCGGCCCCGCATCTGTCCCCGGCTCGTCGTCTTCCGGGATCGCGACCGGGACCAGCACCACCTCGGCGCCGCCGGACTCGTCCCGTGCGCGCCATGCCGGGCCTAGCGGCTCCTCGGCGCGATACCTTCCGGCGACCAGATCCCCACGCTGTACGGACAAGGCCCCGCCCTCCCTCGTCATCAGGTCCCTGCTATCTCGTCATTGGTTGGCGACTTGGGGGCCGCCCAGCTTCGCCGCGCTGGTGGCCGCCGCGTCGAGCCAGGCCCGCGCGGACTGGTCGCTTGTCAGGTTCGCGTAGAACGCCACGGCGTGGACCAGGTACCGGTGGTCGGGCTGGACGTACCCGTACTCCTGGGCGTTGGTGGTGCTTTTGTGCTGGGTGCAGATGTCCGCGCCCGGTCCGGTGGAGGGGCACCAGATGCCCCAGTCGTCGAGTGTGTACGCCTGCTTGGTGTCGATGTCCGTGAAGGCGTTCTTCGCCGTCGGCGTGTCCGGTAGCGGCAGCACCGCGATGTCCACCAGGACCCGGCCCGCGCTGTCGGTGTACGTGCCGATCGCCTGGTTGGTGCACTTGTACTTGGTGAGCACGCCCTGCAAGTAGGAACTCTCGTTCTTGTTCAGGCAGGTGTCGGTCCAGCGGTTCGTCGCGTTGTACACCACGCCCTTGGAGTCCGTGAACGTCACCGGCAGCAGCGCGTCCGGGGTGAACGGCGTCTGGTCCGTCGTGGACAGGTCCCACGTCGTCGGGTCCGTGGAGTTGCCCGCGCTGGACGTGTCCGGGCTGGACGGGGCGCTCGTGGACGGCGACGTGGTCGGCCCGGTGACGATGGGCGAACCCGAGGCGGGTGCCGACGACTTCGGTGCCGACGGCGCGCCGGAGCCCGACGTGGAGACCGAAGAGGTGTTGCCCACCGGCGTGTTCGCGTTCTGGTTCTTGCTGCCGCCTCCGCCCGACAGCGCGATGGCCGCGACCGCGCCACCGACCACCAGCAGCGCACCGATTCCGAGGCCGACGTTCCGGCCGGTGTTGTTCTTCGGCGCGGGCATCGGGGTGGTGTGGAACCCGGGGCCGGGACCGGGGCCGGGGCCCATGGGACCGCCCGGGCCGTAACCGCCCGGACCGACCGCGTTCGCGGCCATCGTCGGCGGCGCGGTGGAAACCGGGCCCGGATAAGGCGTTCCCGCGCCGGGAGTGCCGGCCCCCGGAGTACTGCTACCGCCGTTCGTCCCCGCCACCATCGTCGGGGGCACGAAAGGATTCGGCGTCCCCGCCGACGGCGTCGCCCCGCTCAGCCGCTCCAACTCCGCCCGGGCCCGCGCCGCGTTCCACCGGGCCGCCGGGTACTTCGTCAGCAGCCCGCTGATCAGCGGGGCCAGCGCCGGGACCCGCGCCACCGGCGCCGTCTCCTCGAACAGGATCGCGGTCAGCACCCCGACCGCGGTTTCGCGCGAGAAGGGCGAGCGGCCCTCGGCGGCGAAGTACAGCGTGGCGCCGAGGGAGAACAGGTCGGAGGCGCCGTCGGTGGCCTCGCCCCGGGCGCGCTCCGGTGCCACGAACTCCGGCGAGCCGACCAGGACGCCGGAGGCCGTCATGTTCAGGTCGGATTCCTGGACCGCGATGCCGAAGTCGGTCAGCAGCACCCGGCCGTCCGTGGTGAGCAGGACGTTCGCCGGCTTCACGTCGCGGTGCAGGATCCCGGCCGCGTGGCTGGCGGTGAGCGCGTCCAGTACGCCCAGGCCGATCTTCGCGACCTGCTCCTGCGGCAGCGGGCCGTGGCGTTCGACGGTCTGAAGCAGGTCGTGGGACGGGATCAGGTCCATGACGATCCACGGCATGCCCTGGTCGGACACCATGTCGTGGACCGAGACGATGTGCGGGTGGTTGCGCATCCGGGCCGCGTTGCGGGCCTCGCGCTGGGCCCGGGCCAGCCGCTCGGTGCGCTCGGTGTCCGACAGCATCGGCGGCAGCCAGACCTCCTTGACCGCCACCTCGCAGTCCAGCGACTCGTCGTAGGCCTTCCAGACCCGGCCCATGCCGCCGGCCCCGAGCCGTTCCAGAAGCCGGTACCGCCCGGCGACCAGGATGCCCTCCGCGCCGTGGCTGTCTTTGCCGTTGTCTTGTTCCCCAGCCACCGCTGGCCCCTCCAGATTCCGACTTTACGCAGACCAGTGTGGCAGCACCGGCCGATGGCCGCGACCATGTGCCCTACCCTGGACGGGTGTTGATCGCCGCCGCCGTCGTGCCGCATCCTCCGGTCCTCGTGCCCGAGGTCGCGCAGGGTTTGTCCCCGGATCTCGACACGCTTCGTGCCGCCTGCGATATCGCCGTCGACCGCCTTTTCGCGGTCGGAGCCGATGAACTGCTGATTGTAGGGGCCGGGCCGGAACGAAGCAGCCTGGTCGCCATACAAGGGGGTTTCCACGGGTATGGGGTCGACCTGGACGTGGACGGCCGGTGGGGTCCGGTCACGGAGCGCGCCGTCCCGATGACGCTGCCGTTCCTGATCGCCGCCTGGCTGTTGCGCGACCGGCCGGCCGAGCCGGTGCGGCGGGCGCTGATGGTGGACGAGCGGATCGGCGCGGCGCCGGCGATCAGCGGAGGCGAAGGCGTAGTCGTACCCGAAGGTGCAGTCGTCCCCGAAGGCAAAGCCGAAGCCCGCCAAGCAATGCTGGTCCTCGGCGACGGCACCGCCTCTCGCACTTCGCAGGCCCCCGGCCACTTCGACGAACGCGCCGAACCCTATGACGCCGCCGTCGCGCGGGCCCTCGCCATCGCCGATACCGCGACGCTCACCAACCTCGACCCCGAACTGTCGCGCGGACTCCACGTCGCCGGTGTCCCGGCGTGGAACGTCCTCGCCGACGCGGCGGCGGCATCAGGAGTCGAATACGACGCGGAACTGCTCTACGACGAAGCCCCCTACGGCGTCGGCTACTTCGTCGCTACCTGGCTCGCGCGCTGAAGAAGAGCCAGGACCGCTCTCCTATATAGAGAACACCAACGGCCGCGGCCACCATCTCTGGTGGCCGCGGCCGTATTCCATCCCCCTCCTGACGGCGCCGCCGCTGAACAGCGCCGCAGACGGGTCAGCCCAGCCGGTCCTTGGCCTGCTGGACGCCGGAGTCGAGCTTGTCCCCGGCTTTCTCGGCACCACTGGCGACGTTGTCCTTGATGCTTTGCGTCATCCCGCCGCCCGCCGAGTCTGCGCCCATCGAATCCGCGCCCATCGAATCCGCGCCCATCGAATCCGCGGCCGGGGATCCGTCGTCGCCGACGCCGGGCGCCGCCTCGCCGGTCTGGGCCACCGGTCCGCCCTCGGAGACCATGGCGGACGCCTCGGACTCGGCGCCGGCCGGGGCCGAGGGAGTCTGGGCGGAGGGATCGTCCGCCGGGCCGCCGCCCTTCTTCTTGTCCACCATGTCCGAGACCTTGTCCTTGGCCTCGCCCGCAAGGTCGCTGGCCTTCTTCGCGGCCTGCCCCGCCACGTCGCCCGCCTTGTCAGCGGCCTCGCTCACCTTGGTCTTGAAAACATCGAAGATGCCCATGTCGCGTGCGTTTCCTTCCGTGAAGGGGGACCTTCCCCCAAGTGGATCACGGCATCGGTCACCTGTCGAGCCGAGGCGATCACGGATTGTGACGGTGCCGGGATGGGAGAATCGTGATCGTGAGCGCCGCATGAGCACAGCTACCGTCCCGGTGATCGCCGTCGTCGGCCCGACCGCCTCCGGCAAGTCCGACCTCGGGGTCGCGCTGGCCGAGGCGCTGCACGGCGAGGTGGTCAACGCCGACTCGATGCAGCTGTACCAGGGCATGGACGTCGGCACCGCGAAGCTGACCGTCGCCGAGCGGCACGGCGTGCCGCACCACCTGCTCGACGTCTGGCCGGTGACCCGGGCCGCGAACGTCGCCGAGTACCAGAGCCTGGCCCGGGCCGAGGCGGACCGGCTGATCGCGCGGGACGCGCCGCCGATCTTCGTCGGCGGGTCCGGGCTGTACCTGCGCGGTGTCCTGGACGAGTTCGAGTTCCCCGGCACCGACGGCCTGATCCGCGAGCGCCTGGCGGCCGAACTCGCCGAGGTCGGCCCGCAGGCGCTGCACCAGCGGTTGGCCGGGCACGACCCGCGGGCCGCCGAGACCATCCTGCCGTCGAACGGCCGGCGCATCGTGCGCGCGCTGGAGGTGATCGAGCTCACCGGCGGCCGGTTCACCGCGACCCTGCCCGAGCACACCGACCACTACCCGGGCACCGTGCACCTCGGACTGGACGTCGACCGCCCGGCGCTGGACGAGCGCATCGCGCTGCGCGTGGACCGCATGTGGGAGGCCGGGTTCGTGCAGGAGGTGCGGGACCTGGAGCCGCGAGGGCTGCGCGACGGCCTCACCGCCAGCCGCGCGCTCGGCTACGCACAAGTCCTGCGGTTCCTGTCCGGGGAGTGCACTGAGGAACAGGCGAAGGAGGAGACGGTGCGCGCCACCAAGCGGTTCGCGCGCCGGCAGGACTCCTGGTTCCGCCGGGACCCGCGCGTGCACTGGTTGCGATACGACCGTTCCGACCTGGTGGAGGCCGCGCTCGATAGGATCGGGGCATGATCCTCGACGGCCTGCCGGCCCGCACCACGCTGACCAAGGGGCACGGCACCGAGAACGACTTCGTCATCGTCCCGGATCCGGACGGCGCCCTGTCGGCGCAGCTCACCCCGGCGCGGGTCGCGGAGCTGTGCGACCGGCGGGCCGGGATCGGCGCCGACGGAGTGCTGCACGTAGTGCGCACCGCCAGGATGTCCGGGTACGAGGAACAGGCCACGGAGGCGGAGTTCTTCATGGACTACCGCAACGCCGACGGCAGCGTGGCCGAGATGTGCGGGAACGGAGTCCGGGTCTTCGCGCTGTTCCTTACTGCGCGGGGTTTCGTTAAGGGCGGCGCTATAGGCGAACCCGTGCAGTTCTCTGTAGGGACGCGCGGCGGGATCAAGCGCGTGACGCTGAAGGCCACCGGCGAGCACACCGCGGACGTGACCGTCGATATGGGTGTCCCGGTCTTCCCGACCGAACGGGGCGCCGTCACCGTCGACGTGAAGGGAACCCCCAAGCCCGCCGTGGACGTGGACATGGGCAACCCGCACGCAGTGGTCTTCGTGGACTCCACCGCCGACGCCGGGACGCTCTATGACCTGCCGACGGTGCTGCCGGCCGGCGTCTACGCGGAAGGCGTCAACGTCGAGTTCGCCGCCGACCTCGCTCCGCGGCACCTCGCCATGCGCGTCTACGAACGCGGCGTCGGCGAGACCCGCTCCTGCGGAACCGGAGCCTGCGCGGTGATGATCGCCGCCGCGCGCCGCGACGCGGCCGCGACCGGCACCGAGTACACAGTGGACGTCCCCGGCGGCCGGCTGCGCTTCGTCGAGCGCGCCGACGGCCACCTGGAGATGACCGGCCCGGCCGCGCTCGTCTTCGACGTCATCCCCTCGGCAACCCCACAGAACCGGTGACGGAGTCCCGCTGACATGTCGAACACCGCTCCGTACGACGCTCTGCTCCTCGTGTCCTTCGGCGGCCCGGAAGGCCCCGACGACGTGGTGCCCTTCCTGGAGAACGTGACCCACGGCCGCGGCATCCCGCCGGAGCGGCTGAAGGAGGTCGGCGCCCACTACTTCGAGTTCGGCGGCGTCAGTCCGATCAACCAGCAGTGCCGCGACCTGATCGCCGCGCTGCGCCAGGACTTCGCCGACACCGGACTGAAGCTGCCGATCTACTGGGGCAACCGGAACTGGAACCCGTTCCTCGCCGACACGCTGGCCGAGATGGAGGCCGACGGAGTGCGGCGCGCGCTCGTGGTCTTCACTAGCGCGTACTCCTCCTACTCCGGCTGCCGTCAGTACCGGGAGGACCTGGCGCGCGCTCTGGCGGAGTCCGGCACCTCGATCCAGTTCGACAAGGTCCGGCCCTACTTCAACGACCCCGGGTTCGTCGAACCGATGGCGGACGCGGTCTCGGCGGCGGTCGCCGGACTGCCCGAGGCCGCGCGCATCGCACCGCGCCTGGTGTTCGTCACGCACTCGCTGCCGCGTACCTACGCCGAGACCGCCGGTCCGGCGGGCGGCGCGTACGTCGCCCAACACCTGGAAGTGGCGCGGCTGGTGGCCGAGGGCGTCAGCCGCCGCACCGGCCTGGTGCTCCCGCACGAACTCGTCTTCTGCTCGCGCAGCGGCCCGCCGCAGATGCCGTGGCTGGAGCCGGACATCAACGACCACCTGCGGGCCATCAAGGCGCAGGACGCGACCGGCGCGGTGCTCGCCCCGATCGGCTTCGTCTCCGACCACATGGAGGTCATCTACGACCTCGACACCCAGGCCGCCGAGACCGCGCTGGAGATCGACCTGCCGACGGCGCGCGCCGCCACGGTCGGCACCGATCCGCGGTTCGTGGCCGCCCTGCGGCGTCTGGTGCTGGAGCGCTCGGCGGTGGCGCGCGGGGACAGCGAGGGCGAGTCGCTGTCGAACGTCGTCGGCCGGCTGCGGGCTTTCCCGGACGTGTGTCCCCTGAACTGCTGCCCGAATCCGCGCGCGCCGCTCCCGGCGGTGGCGGGGGAGGACTGAGCGCTCCCTCGCGGCGTAGCAGCAGTTAGTACGCACCAAACCCAGGAAGGCCCCGCCCCCATGCCTGAGAACGTCAATCCCAAGGACCTACTGGAACTCGCGGTGCGCCTCGCCGACGAAGCGGGACGCCTCCTGGTCCAGGAGCGTCCGCGCGATCTCGGTATCGCCGACACCAAGTCCAGCCCCACCGACATCGTGACGGTGATGGATCAGCGTTCGGAGAAGCTGATCGTCGAGGGCATCCTCGCCGAACGGCCGGACGACGCCATCCTCGGCGAGGAGGGCTCGGACCGCCAGGGCACCTCCGGGGTGCGCTGGGTGATCGATCCGATCGACGGAACGGTCAACTACCTGTACGAGATCCCGCTGTGGGGCGTCTCGATCGGCGTGGAGGTCGACGGCGTGACCGTGGCCGGCGTGGTCGAGATCCCGATGTTGCGCGAGACCTTCACCGCCTTGCGCGGGGATGGCGCTTACCGCAACGGGGAAGCGATCCGGGCCTACAGCGCGCAGTCCGAGGGCAAGCCGGTTCCGCTGGAGCGCGCGCTGATCGCGACCGGCTTCGGGTACGCTGCGCAGCGGCGCGCGGTGCAGGGCGAGATCGTCGCGGATCTGCTGCCGCGGGTGCGGGACATCCGGCGCGGCGGCTCGGCCGCGCTGGACCTGTGCTCGGTGGCGTGCGGGCGGGTGGACGGCTACTTCGAGCGCGGCGCGAAGCCGTGGGACCTGTCGGCCGGCGCGCTGATCGCGCAGGAGGCCGGTGCGAAGGTCGGGGGACTACACGGAGCGGCCGCCTCCGACGAGATGACGGTGGCGGCCGCTGAGGGGTTGTTTGAGGCCCTGTGCGGGTTTCTCGAGGGGCACGACGCGGCGCGGGACTCCTGAGGGTTGAGGGTACGAGGTGAGTCCCTCGCCTACCTGCCGGGTTCGGTCAGGCGGCGCGGGGGAGGTCGTCGCGGACCTCCACGTGGTGGTTCGCGGCGATCCGGAGCAGGTTGTCCAACTCGGCCTGTTCGACCTGCACCGCGTAGGCGTCCTCGGCGATCATCGAACTTTGCATGCGGGCCTTCGTCTCGCGGATACGCTGGGTCAGGCCGGTGACGAATTCGTGCATGGTGTCTCTCCTGCGGGGGTGACGCTAGGGGGCTTTTTCGCCTCCTGCCCGGCATTCTCGCCGGGGAAACTTTGGATCACCTGAGAAAACCCTGTGATCGTGAGATGTGGGTCACTTACCCCGGGTTTACGTGATGACCAGGCATGATGGGGCGGAGTCCCGATAGCGGGTAGTAGCCGGGCCGTTTCTAGGGAGAACGCACTGTGCGGGTGCTGGTCGTTGAGGACGAGCAAGTTCTGGCCGACGCCGTGGCCACCGGGCTGCGCCGGGATTCCATGGCCGTGGACGTCGTCTACGACGGCGACGCCGCGCTGGAACGCATAGCCGTCAACGACTATGACGTCGTGGTCCTGGACCGCGATCTGCCGCTGGTGCACGGCGACGACGTGTGCCGGCACATAGTGCACAGCGGCCTGGCGACCCGGGTCCTGATGCTGACGGCGGCCGGCGACGTCGCGGACCGGGTCGAGGGCCTGACCATCGGCGCCGACGACTATCTGGCCAAGCCCTTCGCGTTCCCGGAGCTGATAGCGCGGATCCGTGCGCTCGGGCGCCGTGCCGTCCCGGCGCTGCCGCCGGTGTTGGAGCGGGCCGGGATCCGCGTGGACCCCAGCCGGCGCGAGGTGCTGCGCGACGGACGGCAGGTGCCGTTGTCGCCCAAGGAGTTCGCGGTACTGGAAGTGCTCATGCGCGCCGATGGTGCGGCTGTGAGTTCTGAGCAGTTGCTGGAGAAGGCGTGGGACGAGAACGCCGATCCGTTCACGAACGTGGTCCGCGTCACAGTGATGACGCTGCGGCGCAAGCTCGGTGAGCCGCCGGTCGTGCTGACTGTGCCAGGCGCCGGCTACCGGATTCCCTGATGCAGGACGTTCAAGGTATACAGGGCCTGATGGCGGGCGATTCGGGAGCAGTCGACAGCACCTACGGCGGCGAGGTGGGGCCGGCGCCGGTGCCCGTGAGCGGCGCGCGCCGCGGGCTGACCATACGGCTGCGCATGACCATCGCCTATGGCGCCGCGGCCTTCGTCACCGGTGCGGTGCTGATCTACACCGCGTACTCGCTGTTCCGCTGGCGCCTGGCGCATATGAACCAGGACCTGGCCGACCCGCCGGGCTGTCCCGAGCCGAACCCCAAGAAGTTCCCGGTCCAGGCGGCGTACTGCAATTCCGTGAAGAACAAAGAGATCCTGAGCCAGATCGACAAGCCGTTGATCATCGTGCTGCTGATCTCCGCGGTGGTGGCGGTGCTGATCGGCTACTTCCTGGCCGGCCGGTTCCTGCGCCCGATCAACCAGATCACCCGCACCGCCCGCCGGGTCGCCAGCCGTCCGGACCGCGCCCTGCACGCCCGCATCGACATGGAGGGCCCGCAGGACGACGAGCTGGTTCACCTGGCGCAGACCTTCGACGGCATGCTGGACCGGCTGGACCTCGCCTTCGAGGGGCAGCGCCGGTTCGTCGGCAACGCCTCGCACGAGCTGCGCACCCCGCTGGCGATCAACCGGACGCTGCTCGAAGTGACGCTGATGGACCCCGAGGCCTCCGAGCAGACCCGGCAGCTGTGCCGGACGCTGCTGTCCACCAACGAGCGCAGCGAGCGCATGATCGAGGGCCTGCTGCTGCTGGCGAAGGCGGACAACGAGCCGACCAACCGGGAGGACATCGACCTGGCGGAGGTGGCGTACCGCTCGGTGACGCAGTGCGAGATGGAGGCGGCCGAACGGCACGTCGCGATCCGCACCTCGCTACAGTCCGTGGACGTCTCCGGCGACGGCATCCTCATCGAGCGCATCGCGATGAACCTGATCCAGAACGCGCTGCGGCACAACATCGGCGCCGGCGGCTGGGTCGACGTGCTCAGCTACGACCGCTCGCACGACCTGCCCGGCCACGGTCTGCTGGTGGTCGCCAACACCGGCCCGGAGGTCCCGCCGTACGCGGTGGAGACGCTGTTCGAGCCGTTCAAGCGCGGTACCCAGCCCTCCGGGGCGTCGGCCGCGCGCGACCCGAAGGACAAGGGCGTCGGGCTGGGCCTGTCGATAGTGCGCTCCGTGGTGCGGGCGCACGGCGGGCGGGTCGCCGCCGAACCGCGGCCGGGCGGCGGGTTGATCGTGCGGGTGTGGCTGCCGGTGCGGGTGTGAGGCACGGCCTAAGATCGAGCCATGATTGTTGCGTTCTCTGTGACCCCGCTCGGTGTCGGTGAAGGTGTCAGCGAGTATGTCGCCGACGCGGTGCGCGTGGTGCGCGAGAGCGGCCTGCCCAACTCCACCGACGCGATGTTCACGAGCATCGAGGGGGAGTGGGACGAGGTGATGGCGGTCGTGAAGGCCGCTGTGGACGCGGTGGCGGCCAAGGCGCCGCGGGTGAGTGTGACGCTGAAGGCGGACATCCGGGCCGGCGTCACCGACGGGCTGACGGCGAAGGTGGCCGCGGTCGAGGCGAAGCTCGCCGGGGAGTAGTCCCGAAGGTTGTGCACTCTGTAAAGCTGTGCACTCCGTAAAGCCGTGCACTCCCCAAAGCAAGCTGCGCCCTTCGTAGAGCCGCTCACTCTGTGAGGAGTTCGGCCATCGCCGATCGCAGTTGTCCCCACGGGAACTGCTGAACCCCGTCCTCCGGCTGGATGAAGCGCACGCCGTTCTCGAAGAGCAGCTGCGCGTTCCGGTCGAACGCCGGGTGCTTCTGGAGTTCGTCCTTGGCCCACACGGTCGCCGCGATCGGCAGGCCCGCGCCCAGGCTCTCGTTGAGGATCCCGAGGACCAGCGTGTCGGAGATCCCCAGCGCCCACTTGTTCACAGTGTTGAACGTCGCCGGCGCGACCAGGACGGCGTCCGGGGACGGCAGCACGTCCGGCTCGCCGGGGTGGCGCTGCTCGACCCGGACCGGGTAGCCGGTCGCGATGGACACGGCCGCGGCGTCCAGGAAGCGCTCCCCGTTGGGCGAGCACAAGACGCACACGGTCCAGCCGTCGGCCTGGAGTCCGGGCACCGCCTCCGGGTGGGACAGCAGTTCGGCCGCGGGCGGGGCGCCGCAGGCGATGAGGTAGAGCACTGGCACAGGGAACCTCCCGGCTGGTCGGGGACTTTATGTCGTCCTGGCCGGTACGCGACCGCGCCCGGGCGGACCATGGAATCGCAATCGGGATGTTCCTCATTGATCGCAATTGTGAGGCCCAGTATGGCGATCCACACGACCTACGAGCCGGAGCCGGACGGCGGGCGCATCCGCCGTCTCCGCAAGCGCGCCGGGTTCACGCAGGCCGAGTTCGGCCAACTCATGGGCCGCTCCCAGGGGTGGGTGTCGGGCATCGAGAACGGCGACCTGGAGCTCGATTCAGTGACCCTGATCGTACGCGCCGCGAGCGTCCTGAAGGTCTATCCCAACGAAATCACCGGACGCCCCTACGACCCCGGCACCCCCGCCGAGGACCGGGGCCACCGCGCGATCCCGGCCCTGCGGCGCGTGGTGTCCCGGCACGACCTCCCGCCGGACTGGCCGGTGGAACCGCGGTCGCGCCAGGAGTTGGAAGCGGCTGTGGAGCAGCTGGCGGTCCTGCGGATGGCCGCGCGCTACGCGGATCTCGGGGAAGCCGCGCCGAACCTCATCCGGGAGATCCACGCGGCGGCGTACCTGGCGCGCGCGGGAGAGGAAGCGGAGCGATTACACGGCCTGCTCGCGCGCGCGTATAAGGAAGCCGACACGGTCGCCCACGAACTCGGCTACGACGACCTGTCGACCCTCACCACCGAACGCTTCCGCGCCGCCGCCGACCGCTCCGGCGACCCGAACCTCTCGGCGGTCTTCGACTACCTCCGCGTCCGCGACTTGTGGGCCGCGGACTTGTGGCCGGACGCGCTGGAGGTGATCGACGGCGCGATCGGCTTCGTCGGCGAACCGCGCCAGAAGCCGCAGGCGTCGGTGTGGGGGTCGCTGCAACTGCGCGCGGCCATCACCGCGGCGCTGTCTTCCAGGGAGGACGAGGCATGGCACCGGATCGGGCTGGCCGACGAGACCGCGCGCCGCCTGGGCGACGGCTACGACCCGTACAAGCTCGCCTTCAGCCCGACCAACGTGGAGCTGCACAAGCTCGCCGTGGCCGTCGAGATCCGCGACGGGGCCCGGGCCGTGGCGCTGGCCTCGCAGACCCGCATCCCGCCGAACTTCCCGGCCTCCCGGCGCGGCCGGTTCCACCTGGACTCGGCACGCGGCTGGATCTACCACGGCGGGTACGACCAAGCGCTGAACGAGATAGAGCGGGCCGAACGCATCGCGCCGCTCCTGGTGCGCAACAACCCGGTCGCCAAGGCCGCCGTGCGGGCCCTGCTGAGCCACGAGCGGCGGAGCCAGCGGGAGCGCCTGCGGCGTATGGCGGGGCGGATGCACATCTCCTGAGGCGGTCTCTCGGGCGCGCCTAGGGAGAGGGTGCGCAAAGGGATACGGCTTAAGAGCGCGGGATGGCCATCCGCAGATGCCGGGCCCGGGTCTGGGGTCAGGTTCAGGTTCAGGTCGGGACGCGGCCCCAAGGCGTCCCGACCTTCGTGGCGTGTGTCGAGAGGGTGACCGGGTGCTCAGTCCACGCGCCGCAATTCCTGGCGGTACCGCTTGCCGTTGGCGACGTACCGCGCCACCGCGTCGTCGAAGCTGCCCTCGGCGACCGCGTCCTCGCGGATCTTCGCCGGGACGCCGAGGGCCATCGCGCGGGAGGGCACCTCCACGCCGTTGCTCACGACCGCGTTCGCGCCCACCAGTGCCCCCGTGCGCACCACGGCGCGGTGCAGCACCACCGAGCCCGAGCCGATCAGGCACCCGTCCTCCACCACACACCCCTCCAGATGCGCGATGTGACCAACGACACAGTCTGATCCGATCACTGTGGGCAAGGTCTCAGTGGCGTGCACCACAGTGCCGTCCTGAATCGACGTTCGGTCGCCTACCGTGATCCGGCCGTAATCGCCGCGCAGGACCGCCCCGGGCCACACCGTGCTGCCGGCACCCACGCTGACCTGGCCGATCACGGTCGCGTCCGGATGGATGTAGGCGTCGGGGTGGATTTCCGGCACTGCGTCGCCGATTGCGTAGACGGCCATGGTTGGTCATCCTTCCTGGGTGTGGCTGCTGTGTTGTCCGGAACGAAACGGGGCGAGATGGGACTCATGGGACGGCGGATCAGGTGCTCGGATCACCTGTTCGGGTCTGTTCCGGGGTGTCGATTGCGTAACGGGTCTTGAAGTACGGCACAATCTGCGCTTCAGCGGGCACAATCGCGCTCCTTTCCGCGTTACTGCGCTGACGGCGAAACGCCGACGGCGCCCGCGCGCAGACGGTAGCGCACCGCTTGTGCCGGCCGCGTCGGGGCGCCACCGCCGTCGCCGCACTGAACAGCACCAACACGACGACGAAAACAGCCGTCAGGGGAGAGGGATCAAGAATGGCTACCGACTACGACACACCGCGCAAGACCGACGACGACCTCAACGAGGACAGCCTGGAGGAGCTGAAGGCCCGCCGGACAGACAAGGCCGCGGGCCTGGCGGACCTGGACGAGGGCGACAACGAGTCGCTCGAACTCCCCGGCGCCGACCTGTCCAACGAGGAACTGTCGGTGCGTGTGCTGCCACGCCAGGCGGACGAGTTCACGTGCACCAGTTGTTTCCTGGTGCACCACCGCAGTCAGCTGGCGCGGGAAAAGGGCAACGAGATGACCTGCAAGGACTGCGCCTGACCGCGTCGTCGCCAGGTAGTCTCCGCGCCCCTTGGGCCCCGCGTTCGCGGGGCCTTTATACCTTTCCGGGCACTGTCAAGAATCCGCGCCGGACCCGGCGGGGGTCAAGGAATGCCGGCGGAAGTTGCTGCGAACGGGCGAGTAACGCCGGGCCGGCGACGCCGGGCGCGCCGGTGGCCTCAGCGTGCTGAGAGCACCTTCACCAGCTTCTCGGGCCGCCGCGTCGACAGATACAGGTACGGCGTCGGGTCCTCCGGATCGCAGACCTCCACCCGCACCGCGGTGCGCACGTACCCGCGCAACAGCATGAACGCGCGTGCGTCGGCCTCCGTGGTCCGCAGCAGGCGCGCTTCCTCGGCGTCCAGGGCGGTGGCTGCCCCGAGCGCCGTGAGGGGGAGACGGGCCTGGCCGGCTTCCAGGTAGCCGTCCTGGACGCGGACTCCGATGCGTCCGTAGGCGACCACCAGGGCCCCGCACAGGGCCGCTGTGACGATCAGCGCTATCAGCGCCGCGGTCGGACTCATCCGCAGGAACACCAGGCCCCCCATGATGCCGGCCATCGCGGTGACGGCCCACCAGCCGGCCGGTGCGGTGAGGCGTTCGTCGTAGGTGCTGTCCTTGCCTGCTGCCATGCCGACAATCTCCCACATGGTCCTAGGAGGCCCGCAGGGTCCCCTGTCCGGACCGCTAGCGGTTCTTGGTGGCGGCCTCCTTTCCGGTGGCTGCGCCATCCCATCCAGGGACCTCGGTGATGGTCTCCGGCTCCACGTCCCACTCGCGCCCGCCGGTGGGCGGCCGGAGCCAGGCCCGGGCCCGGGTGTAGGCCATAAGCCGGCCGATCCGGCCGGTGGCGTCGCGGACGAGGGCGCCGACTTCGGGAAGGCCGTGTGTCTCAGGGCTCTCCATGGACTTCATACCGAGGACGGTAGGACGCGGTCCGGTCGGGGATATCAGTCACAGTGATACGGGACGGATACGGAGAGTGGCTAATTCTCCCCGATCGGGTGTGAGAGGGGCCACGCCCGATCCGACCGGGCAGGGGGTTGCCGGTAGATTCCTCCTCGTGAGACCTGCCTCCACGACTCCGCCGGCTGACGCGGTCATGCCGGAAAAGCATCCGAACGCCCCCAAACCGGGCACGAAGCTCGGCTCGCACTACTCGCGCTGCTTCGGCTGCGGTGACGACGCGCTGGGCGGCCTGCGGGTGTCCTCGACGGTCGGCGAGGGACTCAGCGTCACGACCGAGTTCACCGTCACCGACAACCACCAGGGCGCCCCCGGCCTGGCCCACGGCGGCCTGCTCGCCCTGGCCTTCGACGAGGCCCTGGGCAATGTGAACTGGCTGATCGGCGCGATCGCCGTGACCGGCCGGCTGGAGACCGACTATCTGATGCCGGTCCCGGTCGGCACCATCTTGCACATCACCGCCCAGTGCGACGGCATCTCCGGCCGCAAGATCTTCACCTCCGCGGTCGGCCGGCTGAACGGGCCCGAGGGCCCGGTCGCGGTGCGGGCCACGGCGATCTTCATCCAGGTCGGGGTGGACCACTTCCTGGAGAACGGCCGGCTGGAGGACGTGCAGGAAGCCATGCACGACCCGGAGCAGATCCGGGCCGCGCGCGCGTTCGAGGTCAACCCGTAGTGCCCGGGGTCGACGTCCTCGTCCGGCGGCTCGATCCCACCCTGCCGCTGCCCGCGTACGCCCATCCGGGGGATGCCGGGGCCGATCTGCTCACCACCGTGGACGCCACCTTGGCTCCGGGCGAGCGGGCCGTGCTGCCCACCGGCCTGGCCATCGCGCTGCCCGACGGCTACGCCGCTTTCGTGCACCCACGCTCGGGATTGGCGGCTCGCTGCGGGGTCGCGCTGGTGAACGCGCCCGGCACGGTCGACGCCGGGTACCGCGGCGAGATCAAGATCATCCTGGTGAATCTCGACCCGGTGCACCCGGTGACCCTCAAGCGGGGCGACCGGGTGGCGCAGCTTGTAGTACAAAGAGTCGAGAGGGCGGTCTTCCACGAGGTCGCCGAGCTCCCGGGCTCGCACCGCGGGGACGGCGGTTTCGGTTCGACGGGGACGGCTGCGGGAACACCTGCCTAGGTTCTGTCGTTGGATACAGACCCCGCGCGTTACCCGGAGACAGGCCCAGTGACGGTACTCTCACCGGGGTCCCGCGTGACGACCGTGCACCAACCGGCCCCGGGTGGGCCGGGCTAGAACCGTGTCCGTCGGCGTGGCCTTGCCGGCCCTGGCGGCCGGGGCGGTTTGCGCCCCGTGGAGCAGAGCGCTGCGTCACCAGGACGCAGAGATAGAGAGAGTGGGACGCCGTGGTTTTCCGACGCGGACAGAAAGGCGACTCGGACCGGCGCGACCGGGTCAGCGAGGCGGATGCCTACGGTGACCTGAGCGAGGCCAAGGAAGAGGAGCGCAAGATCAGCCTCGCCGATGTCTCGCGCGCCGCCGGTCCCTGGGACTTCAACGAGCTCGAGGACCCCAAGAACGGCCGTGTCGACCTCGGCGCGCTGCTGGTGCCGGCCGTGGAGGGGATGGAGCTGCGGCTGGAGATGGCCGACGCCGAGCAGGTGATCGCCGCCACGGTGGTGGCCCGCCAGTCCGCGGTGCAGTTGCAGGCCTTCGCCGCACCGCGCAGCGAGGGCATCTGGGCCGAGGTCCGGGCCGAGATCTCCCTGGAGATCTCCAAGCAGGGCGGCACCGTGGACGAGCGCGAGGGGCCGTTCGGCATCGAGCTGCGCGCCCAGGTGCCGGTGCAGGCCCCCGACGGCAGCCGCGGCATCCAGCTGGTCCGGTTCATCGGCGTCGACGGCCCGCGCTGGTTCCTGCGCGGCGTGGTGTCCGGACAGGGCGCGGTGCAGCCCAAGGAGGCGCTGGACATAGAACACGTCTTCCGGGACACCGTGGTGAGCCGCGGCAACTCCCCGATGGCCCCGCGCGACCCGATCCCGCTGCGGATGCCGGCCGAGGCGCAGCAGGCGATGGCGCAGCCGGGCGAGGGCGAGGGCGAGGAGCAGGAGCCGGGCAGCCAGTACGCGCACGACCTGAACCCGTTTGAGCGCGGGCCGGAGATTACCGAGCGGCGCTGAGGTCGCGCCGGGCGTCGGTGAGCGGCGCTGAGCCGCACTGGCGGTGGTGCGTGGCGGTGAGGCCGCGCTGGCGGTGAGGCTGCGCCAGGCGGTGGTGCGTGGAGGTGCGTGTGGGACTGAGGCTGCGTCAGGCGGTGGTGCGTGGCGCTGAGGCCGCGCCCGGGCGGTGTCGCGGCCGCCGGAGTGGCGCCGAGCTCGGCGGGCGGCGCTGAGGCCGCTGAGCGGTACGAGGCCACCGGGCGGCGGCGCTGGAGCCATCGCGTGCCGGTGGCGAGCCGGGGGGGAATCCCCGCTGAGGATGACGTGGGGGCCGAGTAGTCCTTTTCAGGACAGCTCGGCCCGCTACAGTTCGCTGTATGTCCTTGGAGAGCGGCCAGCGCGCCGAACCGATGAGCCGGGCCCGGCACGCGGCGCCGGTCGCCGACGCCGGCGGCGACCGGTCCGACTTCGAGACGGTCACCGGCCCGGCGCTGGACGACGCCGCACAGGACCTGCTCGGCGGCGTGCCGCCTGAGGAGCAGGCCCGGCTGGCCGCGGCCAAGGCGGCCGAGACCAAGGCCTACGAGGACGCCGTCAAGAAGGCCTTCGGCGGCAAGATGGGGATGGCCGACGCCGGACTGCCGGCGATCTGCTTCCTGATCGTCTACACCGCGACCAACTCGCTGAACCCGGCCGTCATCGGCTCGGTGGCGGTCGGCGTCGTGATGTTCCTCATCCGGCTGCTGCGCCGCGAGACGCTCCAGCACGCGCTGTCCGGCCTGTTCGGCGTCCTGGTCTGCGCCGGCTTCGCGAAGTTCTCCGGCCACGCGCAGAACTACTACCTGCCGGGCATCCTGATCAACCTCGGCTCGTTCCTGCTCTTCGCCGGCACCGCGCTGATCCGCTGGCCGATCGCCGGCCTGATGATCGGCCCGATCACCGGCGAGATGACCACCTGGCGCCGGGTCCCCGGCCGGCTGCGGGCGTTCACAAAGGCCACCTGGCTGCTGGCCGCCCTGTTCGCGGTGAAGCTGGCCGTGCAGGTCCCGCTCTACCTCACGCACCACACCACGGCCCTCGGCGTGGCCCGGCTGGCTCTGGGCTACCCGCCCTACCTGGCGTGCCTGTACGTCGCGTGGCAGTGGATCAAGAACGCGCCGCCGCCGGTGATGCCGGTGACGGAGGACGACGAGGCGGGGGACGACGAAGCGGACAAGGCCGAAGCGGCGGAGATGACCCCGGCCGAGTAATAGCCCGGGGAACGCGAAAGGGCCGGGGCCCGCAGGGGTTCGTCCCCGCGGGCCCCGGCCCTCGGCCCATGCGGCCTATGCGCTTCCGAATCAGCCCTCTACGGCCGGCGACAGCAGTTCCTCGAGCTCTTCCTCGCGGTCCACGTGTGCCACGAACAGCAGCTCGTCCAGCGCCGCCAGCGGCTCCTCCGGGCTCGGGATCAGCACCCGGCCGCCGCGGATGATGGTCACCAGCGCGGTGTCCTCCGGCCAGTCGACCTCGCCGACCGTGGTGCCGACCAGCGCGGTGTCCTTGGGCAGGGTCAGCTCGACCAGGTTGGCGTCGCCCTGGCTGAAGCGCAGCAGGCGCACCAGGTCGCCGACCGAGACGGCCTCCTCGACCAGTGCCGAGAGCAGGCGCGGGGTGGAGACCGCGACGTCCACGCCCCACTTCTCGTCGAACATCCACTCGTTCTTGGGGTGGTTGATGCGGGCCACCACGCGCGGGACCCCGTACTCGGTCTTGGCCAGCAGCGACACGACCAGGTTGGCCTTGTCGTCGCCGGTGGCCGCCACCGCCACGTTGCAGCGCTGAAGCGCGGCCTCGTCCAGCGAGGAGATCTCGCAGGCGTCGGCCAGCAGCCACTCGGCGGTCGGCAGCCCCTCCACCGCGATCCGCGACGGGTCGCGGTCGATCAGCAGGACCTCGTGGCCGTTCTCCAGCAGCTCCTTGGCGATGGAGATGCCGACGTTGCCCGCCCCGGCGATTGCGACACGCATCAGGCGCCCGGTCCCTTCGCGAAAGCTTCCTCGACCCGTGCGACGTCCGCCGGGTTCACCATGACCTGCACCAGGTCGCCGTCCTGTAGCACGGTGTCGGAGGCGGGCAGCACGCCCTCGCCGAGCCGGGTCACGTAGGCCACCCGCACGCCGGTGCTCTCCTCCAGCTTGTGCACCCGGTGCCCCATCCAGCCCGGGGCGGTGTGCACCTCGACCAGGGCCACCTGACCGCTGGGGTCGCGCCACAGCTCGGTGGAGCCGGCCGGCAGCAGCCGGCGCAGCATCTGGTCCGCGGTCCAGCGCACGGTCGCCACGGTGGGGATGCCGAGGCGCTGGTATATCTCCGCGCGGCGCGGGTCGTAGATGCGCGCGCAGACGTTCTCCACGCCGAAGTTCTCCCGCGCCACCCGCGCGGCGATGATGTTCGAGTTGTCGCCGCTGGACACCGCGGCGAACGCGCCGGCGTCTCCTATCCCCGCCTCGGCGAGCGTGTCGCGGTCGAATCCGGCGCCGGTGACGCGGCGGCCGGCGAAGTGCGGGCTGAGCCTGCGGAAGGCCCCGGGGTCCTGATCGATGATCGCGACCGTGTGGCCGAGATCTTCCAGGCTGTGCGCCAGGGTGGAGCCCACTCTGCCGCACCCCATGATGACGACGTGCACTTTCGGCCCTCTCGGGAGACTTCGGACGACGGACAAAGGATGTTCGTATCTCGACGGTACTACGGGGCGTGAACCCCGGTTTCCGCGCCTGAGGCGTGCCCGGCGGTGGGCCATGACGACTACCCCTAGGCTGGCGATGTGAAACGACCCGCAGACCGCCGCCGATCCGCCGCTCCGACCGCCCCCGACCGCAGCCCCGGCGACGCCGTCGGGCTCCGGATCGAGGTCGAGGTCGGCCCACCCGGACACGGTGGATTCTGCGTGGCGCGGCACGAGGGGCGCGCGGTGTTCGTGCGGCACGCGTTGCCCGGGGAGCGGGTGGTCGCGGAAGTGACGGAGGGCGACTCCAAGGACTCGTTCTGGCGGGCCGACGCGGTGGAGATCCTGGAGGCCTCCGAGGACCGCGTCCCGGCGCCGTGCGAATACGCAGGGCCCGGGCTGTGCGGCGGCTGCGACTGGCAGCACGCGAGCTATGAGGCGCAGCTGCGGCTCAAGGGCGAGGTGGTCGCCGATCAGCTGCGGCGGCTGGCGAAGCTGGAGCGCGAGGTGGTGGTCGAGGAGGTCGGCTCGCCCTTCGGCTGGCGGACCCGCGTGCAGTTCGCGGTGGATCCCGACGGGAGCCTTGGGTTCCGTAAGCACCGTTCCCATGAAGTGGTCCCTGTAGAGGAGTGCGCTATTGCGTCCTCTGGAGTGGACGAGGTCGGGGCCCTGGAGCGGCACTGGCCGGGGATGGAGACGGTCGAGGTGATCGCCGCGACCGGCTCCGCGGACCGGGCTCTGGTGGTCACGCCGAAGCACGGGGAGCAGATGCCTTATGTGGGCGCCGATGTGAAGGTGTCCGTATTGCGCGGGGTCTCCAGGCACACCCATATCTCCGGTGTGCAGCGTATTCATGGGCGTCCTTACGTACGTGAGGTCGCCGAGGGCCGCACCTGGCGGGTCAGCGGAAGCGGCTTCTGGCAGGTGCACCCGGCGGCTCCGGACGTCCTGACCGAGGCGGTCCTGGACTTCCTGGAACCGAAGGACGGGGACGTGGCGCTCGACCTCTATAGCGGGGTCGGCCTGTTCGCCGCTCCGTTGGCCGAAGCCGTTGGCGAGAACGGCGCGGTGATGGCCGTGGAGCTGGACCGGCAGGCCGTGCGGGACGCCGCGCACAATCTCGGGTTCGCGGACGATGCTGAGGAGAGCACCGAGTTCCCGTGGGTGGACCTCGTGGAGGGCTCTGTAGAAGACGTCATCGCCGACGCGGACTACCTCCCGGACCACGCGGACGTCGTCGTGCTGGACCCGCCGCGGGCCGGGGCCGGGCGGGACGTGTGCGTGCGGATCGCCGGGCTGACTCCGCGGGGCGTGGTGTATGTGGCGTGCGATCCGGCTTCGCTGGCGCGCGACGTGGCGTACTTCGCCGAGGCCGGCTACGAGCTCACCGAGCTGCGGGCCTTCGACCTGTTCCCGATGACTCGGCATGTGGAATGCGTGGCGTTGTTGGAACCCGCGCAGCGATAGCATCTACCCATCGCGACTGGCGCAGTTAGGTGGAAACAACCACCGGGAAGCGATCGAAATAGCGGGCACCGTGCGCCTGGGTGTCCTTCCGGACGATGACGCCCGAGGAGGCATCACATGCACTCGCCCGCCATTCCCGAACTCGCCAAGGAAGATCCGCAGATCGCGGGTCTGATCGAGGACGAAGCCCGCCGCCAGTACGAGAAGATCCGCATGATCGCCTCGGAGAACTACGTCTCCACCGCGGTCCTGGAGGCCTCCGGCACGGTCCTGACCAACAAGTACTCCGAGGGCTACGCCGGCCGCCGCTACTACGAGGGCCAGCAGTTCATCGACCCGATCGAGACGATCGCGATCGACCGGGCCAAGGCGCTGTTCGGCGTGGAGCACGCCAACGTGCAGCCGTACTCCGGCTCGCCGGCGAACCTCGCGGTCTACCTGGCGTTCCTGAAGCCCGGCGACGTCTTCATGGGCGCCGGGCTCGCAGCCGGCGGCCACCTCACCCACGGCTCGCCGGTGTCGGTCACCGGCAAGTGGTTCAACCCGGTCGCCTACGGCGTCTCCCGCGAGACCGGCATCGTGGACATGAACGAGGTCCGCGACCTGGCCCAGAAGGAGCGCCCGAAGGTCATCTTCTGCGGCGGCACCGCGATCCCCCGCACCATCGACTTCCCGGCCTTCGCCGAGATCGCCAAGGAGGTCGGCGCCATCCTGGTGTCCGACATCGCGCACATCGCGGGCCTGGTAGCCGGCGGCGCACACCCCTCCCCGGTCGGCTACGCGGACGTCATCACCACCACCACCCACAAGACCCTGCGCGGCCCCCGCGGCGCGATGATCATGACCACCGAGCAGTACGCCACCCCGATCGACAAGGCCGTGTTCCCGGGCCTGCAGGGCGGCCCGCACAACCACACCACCGCCGGCATCGCGGTGGCACTGAAGGAAGCCGCGCAGCCGGACTTCCGCACCTACGCGGCAACCATCGTGGCCAACGCCAAGGCCCTGGCCGCCGCCCTCACCGAGCGCGGCTGGGACCTGGTGTCCGGCGGCACGGACAACCACCTGATCCTGGCCGACCTGACGCCGAAGGGCGTCACCGGCAAGGTGGCCGCCAAGGCACTGGACGCGGCCGGCATCGAACTGAACTACAACTCGGTGCCCTTCGACCCCCGCAAGCCCTTCGACCCCTCCGGCATCCGCCTCGGCGCTGCCGCGATCACCACGCGCGGGCTGGTGCCGGAGCAGATGGGGCAGGTGGCGCAGTGGATGGACGAGACGGTGGAGGCTGCTGCCAAGGGTGATACGGATGCTTACGCGCGGGTTGCTGGGCAGGTGCGGGAGTTGATGGCGCAGTATCCGATGCCTGGGTGGGTGTGAGGTTGAGGGTGTGAGGTTGAGGGTGTGAGGTTGAGGGTGTGAGGGGCGCCTGCTGTTGCAGGCGCCCTTGTTCGGCTGCGGGCTGTTTGGGTGCGGGTTTTTGGGGCTGGGGCTGGGGCTCGCGGGCCGGGCTGCGGTTGGCGTATGGGCTTTAAATGCTTTTTACGGCCTTCGGTTATGGTTGTGCCGGTTCGGGGTTCGGGGCGGTGGGTGTGTTTGTCGGCTGCCGGTTTGCGCGTTCAAGACCCCGCCGCACCTCAGGCCTCTTCAACTCCGGCAAGTTGGAACAAGAGCCAGAACAAGAGCCAGATCAAGTGTGTCACGAACATGGATCGGAGCTGATGTGTAGGTAGTTGCTTCGTGATGTGGTGTTCCACGGGAGATGAAGGTTTTGTGGCCCTTCGGGACCGTCCTTGCCGGGGTGGTTCCAAACCGCC
>NZ_JAAFZA010000173.1 GCF_015356865.1 Catenulispora pinisilvae | reverse complement strand
GCGGTCGGCGGGGGTGCGGCGGCGTGCCTCGGCGACCACCAGGTCCATGCGGCGGGGGCCGCGCAGGGCGGCCACGGCCGCGGCGATCGCGCCCGGCGCCAGGGCGAGGCCGGGGTCCGCGAAGACCATCGCCTTGCCGCGTGCGGCGACCGCCAGTTGTTCGCAGGCGTGCGCGTGGGCGCACCAGCCCTGGGGGGTCGGCGCTCCCATCAGCAGGCGCAGGCGCGGGTCGTCCATCGCGGCCTGGAGGACCAGGCGGCGGGTGAGGTCCGTGGAGCCCGCGTCCAGGAAGACCACGTCCAGCTTCGGGACCCGGGTCTGGCTCAGCAGCGCTCGCACACACCGCAGCACGCGGCGTTCGTCGTTCAGGAGCGGGACCAGGACGGAGACGGTCTCGGTGGCCGGCGGCGGGTCGGCGGACAGCGTGGACGGCACAGACGGCGCGGAAGGCGCGGGCAGGGCGCGCGAGGCGGCTGCCGGGTGTCGATTTCGTCCCACGGGCTAAAGCATCCCCATCGCGGGCCGTGATCGCAGTGTGACGGAAAGCGGGGTGGGCCGTGAGGGTGACCGCGCGGGAACTAAACGAGCCAGATGCGTGGAGCCTGCGGGGGAATCGGGCTCGGTGCGGAGCCTTGTCGCAAGGCTGCCGGAAGCCTGTCTGAAGCCTGTCGGAAAGCCTGCCGGAAAAAATGGGCGGGACCCGCGCCCCCACAGACGCGGATCCCGCCAAGGCCAAGTGGCCTTCCCTACCCCCACTGGCACCCCCACCGGGTGCTTCGGCGGCCGCACGAGGCGGCACATCCGATCATCCATATAGACGTTCGAGGGGGTGGGTTTAGTTGCAGGGACGCAGTGTTCTGTGTGTTGCGATTTAGTAACAGTGTCCGTCCGGGCCGTCGTCGGACGTCTTCGCAGGTACTCAGGCCGGACCTGAGTAGTAATACCCATGAGGATGTCGGTGCCATGCGCCACACTTGTCGACGGCACACGATGGCCGCGCCACGGAGGGTGTGTCGGGGAGGCGCGGGCCGGCCGCGCGTCGCTGATGGGGGGAAGACCCGGTCCCGTTTGATGAGGCACTGCCGGCACGGGGCGGCAGAGCTTCGTGAAACGGGACCGGATCGGGCACTGGATCTAGCCCCGGATCGGGCGCCAGATCGGGCACCTGATGGCCGACGGCCATTTCCAGTCGCGGCGGCGTTGAGGGGACACCCTCCGCCGCCGTTATCCGCTCTTCTGGGACATCGCGCAGGTCGGCGCCTTGGCGCGGGTCACCGTTCGAACACCGATTCACTCATTTGAGCGAGTCTTGACCTGATTTCGTTGAGGCCGGGTGGCCCGCGGGGGTAGTCTGGTTCGAGTCGAACAAAGTTTCGATGATGGTCCGACGCTCGGATCGGCCGCCCCGCCGGGCGGTCGCGGGAGGGGAAGCCCGTGGCCGGCCGTGGCCGCTCCGGGCGCTCGGACGAATGAGGTGGCGGCTTTGGGAGGCTGCGATGAGTGCGAATGGGACGGGTGCCGCAGTGAGCACCGATGACGACGAACTGATCGACGTACTGCGCCGCCACGGTGAGCCGGCGCACTTCATCTGGCGCGGCAAGCTGTACCGCGTGCGCCAGGTCCTGTCGCGCTGGATCCAGGTCGGTGCCGACTCCGGCGAGATTCCCTCGGTCCTGCTGCGCACCGACCGGCACCTGGGCACGGTCGAGACCCTGGTCTTCGGCCGGGACCGGGAGGTCGAGCGGGAACTGTGGAGCGTGCGGGCCAGCGTGGGCCGCGACGGCGACGTGGAGGTGTTCCAGCTCTGCCACGACGTCCCCTCCGGCGGTTGGCTGCTGGTCGCCGAGTCGCTGAGCAGCCTGCCGGAGCACATGGGTCGGATGCTGAAATTCCCGGAGAACTGACCGCGACCGCCGTTCACGGGGATTTCCCGGCTTGAACACCTGTTTTTGTCAGTGGGGCCTGTCACTGTGGAAGAGACATGCGGCGAGTGTCCGACATGTCATCAGTGGACCCTGACTAGTACAGGGAGGGAACTATGCCCGCCGCTCTCACCAGCCCGGACACCGGACCGATAGCAAGCTCCCGAGTCCATCCGCCGCCGCTGCCCCCGATGGGCTCCGGCGGACACCGGCGCGGACCCGCCTCCCGCTCCGCACGCGACCTGTTCGAGCAGGCCGTGCACGAGCTGGCCGAGGCCGTCACATCCGCCCACCCCTACGACCGCTACTGCGGCGCGCACATGGCAGCGCTGCACGCCTCGGCCGCCGTGGTGACGGCACGCGCGGTCCCGGCCGCGCCGACCCGCCGCCGCCCCCGCAGCGTCTGGGACCTGCTCTACCGCGAGGCCCCGGAACTGGCGGACTGGGCCGCCTACTTCGCCTCCGGCGCCACCCGCCGCGCCGCCGCCCAGGCCGGACTGCCGAACGCCGTCAGCGACGCCGAGGCCGCCGAACTGGCCCGGGAAGCCGAGGTCTACCTCGGCGTCGTCGCACAGCTACTGGGGCTTCCGTTCCAGGACGGCCTGCCGCTGGGCTCGGGGGAGCAGCCGGCAGCGAGCTGACGCGGGGGAGATCCGGATCGCCCGGCGCATCGACGGCCGGGAGGCGGTGGCGCACCGCCACATCACGACATCACGACACGGCCACACCGCGACACCGCCGCCACATCACGCGGGACGTTGCGGCTTCGGGGGTTCTCCGGACTTGATGGCGCTCATCGAAACGAGCCCTAACACGCCGATCGGCGTGGCTGCCGCCGGGCACGCGCGGAATCAGCATGCTGCCGCAGGGTACGCGCCGATCAGCGTGTCCGTGGCCGCCAGACATTTGCTGATCGGCGTGGTCGTGGCCAGACATGCGCGGATCAGCAAGGCTGCTGCGGGACGCGCGCTGGTCAGCAAGGCTGCTGCGGGACGCGCGCCGGTCAGCGTGGCCGCTGCGGGACGCGCGCCGGTCAGCGTGGCCGCTGGCAGAGGCCGGGTCCGGACCGCCCCGGCGTCACGTGCTCGCGCGCGAGGGCGACTCGGTGGTGGCCGCGTGTCGTGCGTGTGTGGCTGGTTGGAGAGCACCCGAGATCAAGAGTTAGGCTGCGGAGACCAGCCCAGCGCTCGACGTCTGGTCCAGCAATACCCCGTATCTTGTGGACCGGGGAGGCAGAGTTGGCCCCTGCCTTCGGGCGTTCAAGGAAGAAGTATCCGCTTCCTGCGCACCGGGTGCGGTCACGATCTTACCGTCGATGGCAGGGGGCTGTCAGCTCGTTTGCCTAGCTTCGCGCTCCCCGACGACTCCTTTAAGAGCTACGAAAAAGTGTGGGCGTGTCGTTCCCGTGGGTCACTCGATCGGCTCAATGTGCCTCGCGCCTCGCGTTCCTTGCGCCCGGCGTTCCTTATCCCCGCAGCCGCAAGCCTGAGGGCGTCGAGCGGAATCCGGCTGCCGCCAGTGCCTGGGCCAGTGCCGAGTCGCGGCCGGCGTAGAGGACGTCCTCGCCGTCGGTCTTCGACACCGTCAGTTTGCCCAGCCAGCCGTCGCGGACGGTCAGGGCCAGGGCGTCGACGGCCGGTTGGAGGTTTGCCAGGTCCTCGGTCCAGGACAGCAGTGTGCGGCCGCCGCGCTCGACGTAGAGCACCAGGTCGCCGTCGACCAGCACCACCAGTGCGCCTGCCTTGCGGCCGGGTTTGTGGCCGGTTGCGGGGGTGCCGTCTTCGCCTACCGGGCGTGCGGGCCAGGGTAGGGCGGCGCCGTAGGCGTTGGCCGGGTCTGTGGCGGCTAGGACGAGGGCGCCGACGTGCTCGGTGTCCTTCTTTGGGCGGCGGGGCTTGTATTCGTGCGGGGTGCCCATCAGTTTGTGGACGCTGTCGTCGATGACGGCGCCGATGCTCTCGTGCTCGCGGTTCTCTAGGGTTTCGAGGGTGGCCGCCAGGGAGCGGAGGCGGTCGACCGCGCCTTCGGCGGCGAACTGGGCGGCGCCGAGGCCTTCGACGAAGTAGCCGCGGCGGGAGCGGCCGGCTTCTTCGTAGGCTGACAGCACTGAGTAGACGCCCGCGTAGCCGCCCGGGATGCGTTCGGCCATCACCGAGCCGCGTGTCACCACGCCGTAGCGGTCCATCAGTACTTCGCCGAGCAGGTGGGCGCGGCGGGTCGGATCGGTGAGGCGGGGGGCCAGACGTGACCACCGGCCGGCGGCGGAGGGGCTGACCGCGGCTGCGGCGTTCTGGTCCGCGGTCTTCGCGGCGGCGGCTGAGACGCCGAAGCGTGCGTAGCGGCCGCGGGGGGTGGGGCGCCGGGTCTTGTGCGCGCTCTTGCCGGAGTTCAGCAGGCCGCGCAGGGGTGCGAGGGTGTCGTTGGTGACGTAGCCGGCCCACAGCAGGTCCCAGAGGCCTGACAGTACTTCGGCGGAGCTGAAGTCGTCGCTGACGCGGGCCACGATTCCGCGTAGGAACAGCGCCGCGTCCTCGCCGAGTGCGTCGAGGATCGCTTCGTGCACCGGGCCCGGGTCCAGGGTGTCGGATGGTTCGGGCAGCAGGAGTGGCGCCAGCTCCGCGGGGCACAGTGTCACCCAGCCGTCGTCCCCGGCCAGCGACCCGGCCCCGGCCCACACCACCTCGCCGGAGGAGGTCAGCTCGTCGAGCATGGTCGGCGAGTAGTCCGCGACCCGCGAGGGCAGGATCAGGCGCTCCAGGGCGGAGGCGGGAACCACAGCGCCGGCTAGTTGTTCCACCACGCGCAGGACGCCGTCCACGCCGCGCAGGGGTGTGGACGCGGCGCGGCCGACCGACTGCCAGGCCGGCAGCAGCATGGCCAGAGTTCGTGGCGGGACTGGTTCGGCTTCCTTGCGCAAGGCGGCCATCGTCCGGCGGCGGACGCGGCGCAGGACCTCGGCGTCGCACCATTCGGTGCCGCTGCCGCCCGGGCGGAACTCGCCGGACAGGGCGCGGCCGGTGGCTGCGAGACGTTCCAGGGCGGCGATCACCGAGGATGCCGGGATGCCGAAGCGGCTGGCCGGCTCGATGGCGTTGAAGGGGCCGTGGGTGCGGGCGTAGCGGGCGACCAAGTCGCCGAGCGGATCGGCGACCACGGCGGTGAAGGCTTCTGGGATACCCACGGGGAGAGGGACACCCAGAGCGTCCTGTAGCCGCCCGGCATCTTCGATGGCGGCCCAGCGTTCCTCGCCGGCGATCCGGACCCTGATGACTCGGCGCGCGCCTTCCAAGTCGACCAGCCACGACGCCTCGATGCCGCGCGCGGCGGCTTCGGGGGTGGAGAGAGGACCGAGTAGCCGCAACAGATCGGCGGCGTCCTCACCGTCCCGGGCATGCCGCGACGGTGTCAGGTACTGCAACTCCTCTTCCAGCGCCACGAGGATCTCCGGGTCCAGCAGGTCCCGCAGTCCGGTCTGGCCCAGCAACTCGGCCAGCAGCGCCGGGTCCAGCGACAGCGCGGCGGCGCGGCGCTCGGCCAGCGGCGAGTCGCCCTCGTACATGAACTGCGCGATGTAGCCGAACAGCAGCGAGCGGGCAAAAGGCGAGGGCTGCGCGGTCTCCACCTCGACGATCCGCACCTTGCGGGCCTCGATGTCCCGGCACAGCTCGATCAGCCCCGGCACGTCGTAGACGTCCTGCAGCACCTCGCGCACGGCCTCCAGCACGATCGGGAAGCTCGCGTGCTTGGCCGCCACCGAGAGCAGCTGCGCCGAGCGCTGCCGCTGCTGCCACAGGGGCGTGCGCTTGCCCGGGCGCGTGCGCGGCAGAAGGAGCGCGCGCCCGGCGCACTCCCGGAACCGGGAGGCGAACAGGGCCGAGCCGCCGATCTCGCCGGTGACGATCTCCTCGATCTCGTCCGAGGCGAACAGCAGGCCCAGGGACTCGGTGTCGGGGTCGGCGGCGTCGGTGTCCGGCAGGCGCAGCACGATGCCGTCGTCGGCGTGCATCACCTGCGCGTCCAACCCGTAACGCTCGCGCAGCCGGGTGCCGATGGCAAGGGCCCAGGGGGCGTGCACCTGCGCGCCGAACGGCGAGTGGATCAGTATCTTCCAGTCGCCGAGCTCGTCCCGGGTGCGCTCGACCAGGATGGTGCGGTCGTCGGGCACCCGGCCGGTGGCCTGCTTCTGCTCGCGCAGGTAGGACAGCAGGTTGTCGGCGGCCCACTCGTCCAGGCCGGACTCCTTCAGCCGGGCCTTGGCCACCGCCTCGTCGGACTTGCCCAGCTCGCGCAGGAAGCCGCCGAGCGCCCGGCCCAGCTCCAGCGGCCGGCCGAGCGCGTCGCCGTGCCAGAACGGCAGCTTGCCCGGCATGCCGGGGGCCGGGGAGACCAGGACGCGGTCGTGCGTGATGTCCTCGATCCGCCAGGACGACGAGCCCAGCGTGAACACGTCGCCGACCCGCGACTCGTAGACCATCTCCTCGTCCAGCTCGCCGACCCGCTTGGCGCCCTCCTTCGCCCCGGCCAGGAAGACCCCGAAGTAGCCGCGGTCCGGGATGGTGCCGCCGGAGGTGACGGCCAGCCGCTGCGCGCCCGGACGCGCCGACAACCTGCCCTCGACGCGGTCCCAGACGATGCGCGGTTTCAGCTCGGCGAACTCGTCCGAGGGATAGCGGCCGGACAGCAGGTCGAGCACTGATTCGTAGGCCGAGTCCGGCAGCGCGGCGAACGGCATCGCGCGCCGGACCAGGGCGATGAGATCGTCCGTCCGCCAGTCCTCGACCGCGACCATCGCGATGATCTGCTGGGCCAGTACGTCCAGCGGGTTGCGGACCACCTTCAGCGCCTCGATGGACCCCGAGGCCATCCGCTCGGCCACCACCGCGGACTGCACCAGGTCGCCCCGGTACTTGGGGAAGATCACGCCGCGTGAGACCGCCCCGACCTGGTGGCCGGCCCGCCCGACGCGCTGGAGCCCGGCGGCCACCGAGGGCGGGGACTCCACCTGGACCACCAGGTCCACCGCGCCCATGTCGATGCCCAGCTCCAGGCTGGAGGTGGCGACCACGGCCGGCAGGTTCCCGGCCTTCAGCGCCTCCTCGATGTCGGCGCGCTGCTCCTTGGAGACCGAGCCGTGGTGCGCGCGGGCCAGGACCGGCGGGGCGCCGGAGACCTGTCCGGCCTGCGCCATCATTTCGGCAGGCGCAGAGGTCCGTGGTGCGGAGGTCGGGGGCGCGGCGGTCGGGGCGGCGGCCAGCACCTGCCCCACGCTCAGTGGTTCGTCGAGCGGGTCGCGATCGGGGTCGGTGCCGCCCACGTCGCCGGTGACCCGTTCCCAGTGCGCCTCGTTCAGCTTGCCGGTCAGCCGCTCGGCCAGCCGCCGGGAGTTGGTGAAGACGATGGTCGAGCGGTGCCGCTCGATCAGGTCGGCCACCGCCGCCTCGACATGCGGCCACACCGACACCTGCCGCCGCCCGGTCTGGTCGGCCGCGACCAGCTCGCCGTCGTCGGAGTCCAGCGCCCCCATGTCCTGCACCGGCACCGACACCCGGATGTCGAACCGCTTCACGATCTTCGGTGCCACCACCTGCACCGGATGCGGGCCGCCGAGGAACTGCGCGACGGTCTCGGCCGGGCGCACGGTCGCCGACAGGCCGATCCGCCGCGCGGGCCGCTCCAGCAGCTCGTCCAGCCGCTCCAGGGAGACGGCCAGGTGCGAGCCGCGCTTGGTCCCGGCCACCGCGTGCACCTCGTCGATGATCACCGTCTCGACGCCGCGCAGCGACTCGCGGGCGGCCGAGGTGAGGATCAGGAACAGCGACTCGGGGGTGGTGATCAGGATGTCCGAGGGCCTGGTCATGAACTTGCGCCGCTGGTCGGCCGGGGTGTCGCCGGAGCGGACCGCGATCTGGACGTCGGGCTCGGGCAGGCCCAGGCGGGCGGCGGCCTGCTTCAGACCGGCCAGCGGCGCGCGCAGGTTGCGCTCCACGTCCACGGCCAGCGCTTTCAGCGGCGAGACGTAGACGACGCGGCAGCGGCGCTTGGCCTCGGTCGGCGGCGGGCCGAAGGCCAGCCGGTCCAGCGCGGCCAGGAACGCCGCGAGTGTCTTGCCGGACCCGGTCGGTGCCACGACCAGGGCGTTCTTCTCCGCGGCGACCGCGTTCCAGGCACCGGCCTGGGCGGTCGTGGGCTCGGCGAAGGCAGCCGTGAACCACGCCCTGGTGGCTGGATGGAAGTGGTCCAGGGCTGCGGACTCTGCCTTCCGGTTAGACACTGCCATACGATCCATACTGCCTTGCCGGTCTGACAGACTGAGATCCATGCGGTCAGGGACGATGCGGCTTCAGGACTTCTGGGAGCGGATGCGGGGCGAGTTCGGACCGCTGGCCGACTCGTTCTCGCGGGACCATGTGATGAGCGACCTGGGCGGCCGGACCGTGATGGAGGCGCTACGCGACGGGGTGGACGTCAAGGACATCTGGGCCGCGGTTGCCCGGGATCGGGATCTCCCGTATTTCTAGGCCACCCGGTTCGGACGACCAGGCCGGGCCCGGCTTCGGTCTCGATCACACGCGATTCCAGCTCCGGCCGGAGGCGGGCGAGTTCGCCGACGGTCTCAGCGGCCAGTTGCAGCATCTTCCCCGGGCCCGCGCCGATCGCCACCGGGCCCTGGACCCGGCCGGTCACCGCGGCCAGCTGCCGCTCGGCCTCGGCCAGCGTCTCGTCCAGCGCGTTCCCGGCGCGGGCCAGCACCAGGCCGGCGGCGATCAGGATCGCCTGTCCGCGGCGGCCCGTGCCGCGCGCGGCGAGTTCGGTGCCGGTCTCCCGCTCCAGCCGGGTCAGCTGTTGCGAGACGGCGGACGGGGTGTGACCGAGGAGCCGGGCGGCACCGGCCAGATGCCGCTTTCGGCGATGGCCTGCAGGACCAATAGGCGGCGGGGGTATATGTCCACAGACTCAATTAGCGGGGCTTCACATACCGGTGAGCAAGGCTTCGTATTAAGAATCCTGCGACGGCGGCATTGTGGGCGCCATGTATCCAACGGTACGCCGATGGGCGATTTCCACAGTGGGGACGGCAGTGGTGCTGGCCATGGCCGGGTGCGAGTCGACGGGACAAACAGGTTCGGGCCCGGGTTCCGTGTTCGGCACGAGCGCCGGCAGCAGCTCGGCGTCGAATTCGGGGGCCGCGCGACCGCCGTCGACGGCGGGGTCCGGCTCGGGACACGGGACGGTCTCGACACCGGGTTCGGCGAGCGGCTCTGAGTCCCTGTCCGCTCCCGCATCCGCGTCAGGTGCGGCGAACGGAAGCTGGGTCCTGTCCATCCCGGCCTCCGTCATGGGCCTCAAGTTGTGGCCGGCCACAACGGCAACGGTTTCGACCCCGCCAAGCTGACCGCCGCGCAGACCGCTCCGCCGAGCTTCCAGGACATCAACGGCACCCGGTTCACGAACAACCACGTGACGATCGACCCCGGCGACCACGGCGGAACCGCGGGCTGCACCTCCACGCTGGGGCAGTCCGGGGCCATGGCGGCCGAGTCGACCGCGTGCATGTGGATGACCACGACCACCTTCGGCGGCATCACCTACCTGCCGAAGCCCGACCTGCAGCAGATGGTGTTCGGCACCGGCCCCGAGACGCTGGGCCCGATCATGCGTGACATCCGGGCGCAGGTCGAGCACCGGCGCTAACCGGCGCTCGCGATCCGGCCAGCCCTCGGCCGGAATCGTCCCCTCGGCCGGAATCGTCAGGTCCTCCAGTCGGAATCGTCAGATCCTCCAGCCCGATCGCCACTTCCGGCCGGGTAAGGATCCCCGCTACGTTCCAGGCGTGACCGCTGCCGATCCCCGAATATCGCCCGACCTCGCCGGACGCGCGGCGGCCGTCCAGCGGCGTACCGTCCGGGTCCTCATCGGCAGCCAGATCCTCGGCGGCGTCGGCTCCTCGACCGGGTTCTCGCTGTCCACGCTGCTGGCCAAGGAGATCACCGGGAACGCCGCGCTGTCCGGGCTGACCGGCACCTTCTCCTCGCTCGGCGCGGCCTTCGCGACCATCCCGCTGTCCCGGGTCATGGCGGCGCGCGGCCGCCGGCCCGGACTCGTCCTCGGCTACGGCGCGGCGGTGGTCGGCACCGTGGTCGTCGTGCTGGCCGCCCGGCTGCACCTCTACCCGCTGCTGCTCGTCGGGATGGCGCTGTTCGGGTCGGCGTCGGCGATGAACCTGCAGGCCCGCTACGCCGGCACCGATCTGGCCCCGGCCGAGCGGCGCGGCCGGGCGCTGTCGATGGTGATCTGGGCGGTGACCATCGGTTCCATCTTCGGCCCCAACCTCGGGCACCCGGCGGAGGGGACGGCCCGGGTGCTCGGTCTGCCGCCGCTGGCCGGGGCGTTCCTGTGGTCCGGGTTTGCGCTCTGCGGGGCGGCGCTGGTGCTCGGGCTGTTTCTGCGTCCTGATCCGCTGCTGGTGGCGCGGGAGCTGCGGGGCGAGGACGCCGCGGCGCCGAAGCGGCTCTCGTTGAAGCAGTCCTTCGCGGTGATCGGGGAGTCCCCGCGCGCGGTGCTGGCGATCGCGGTGGTGGCCGTCTCGCACACCGTCATGGTCTCGGTGATGTCGATGACCCCGGTGCACATGAACTCCGACGGCATGTCGGTGACGGTGATCGGGCTCGTGCTGTCGGTGCACATCACCGGGATGTACGCGTTCTCCCCGCTGGTCGGCTTCGCGGTGGACCGGGTCGGCCGGATCCCGGTGCTGTCCTCGGGGATGGCGATCCTGGCCGCCGCCTGCCTGGTGCTCGGGTCCGCGCCGATGGGGTCGCGGGCGTACATGGCCGCCGGGCTGCTGCTGTTGGGGATCGGCTGGTCCTGCGGGGTGGTGGCCGGATCGACGCTGCTCACCGAGTCCACGCCGGACCGGGTGCGGCCGTCGGTGCAGGGGGCGAGCGACTTCGTGATGCAGGGCTCTTCGGCCGGGGGCGCGGCGCTGGCCGGGCTGGTGGTGGGGACCCTCGGGTACTCGTGGCTGGCCGGGCTGGGGGTCGCGCTGCTGGCGCCGGTCGCAGTGCTCGTGGCCGTGACGTCGGTGCGGCGGCCCGCTGCCGCCGACAACATTCCGGGGCGTTCCGTACAAGAAGACGCCGCACCCCAGGTACCGTGAGAGGCGGTCGGAGTGGACGGACGCGGCCGGAGTCAGTTTTTGTCAGTGGCGTCCTCTACGTTCAAGACCGTCAGACGTGAAGTACCGAAATCTAAGGCAGGCACCCATGGCGGCAACGACCACCGACCGCGAGAAGGCGCTCGACGCCGCCCTCGCCCAGATCGAGCGCAACTTCGGCAAGGGCTCGGTGATGCGGCTCGGCGCGCGCTCCGTGCAGCCGATCGACATCATCCCCACCGGCTCGATCGCCCTGGACGTGGCCCTGGGCATCGGCGGGCTGCCGCGCGGCCGCGTCGTGGAGATCTACGGCCCGGAGTCCTCCGGCAAGACGACGGTCGCGCTGCACGCGGTCGCCAACGCGCAGAAGGGCGGCGGGCAGGCCGCGTTCATCGACGCCGAGCACGCGCTGGACCCGGAGTACGCCAAGAACATCGGCGTGGACACCGACGCGCTGCTGATCTCCCAGCCGGACACCGGCGAGCAGGCGCTGGAGATCGCCGACACCCTGATCCGCTCCGGCGCGCTGGACATCATCGTCATCGACTCGGTCGCGGCCCTGGTGCCCAAGGCCGAGATCGAGGGCGAGATGGGCGACTCGCACGTCGGCCTGCAGGCCCGCCTGATGAGCCAGGCGCTGCGCAAGCTGACCGGTGTGATCCACCAGACCAACACCACCGTGATCTTCATCAACCAGCTGCGCGAGAAGGTCGGCGTGATGTTCGGCTCGCCGGAGACCACCACCGGCGGCCGGGCGCTGAAGTTCTACGCCTCGGTCCGTCTGGACATCCGCCGCATCGAGACGCTGAAGGACGGCACGGAGGCGGTCGCGAACCGCACCCGGGTCAAGGTCGTGAAGAACAAGGTCGCCCCGCCCTTCAAGCAGGCCGAGTTCGACGTGGTCTTCGGCGTCGGCATCTCCCGCGAGGGCTCGCTGATCGACATGGGCGTCGAGCACGGCTACGTGAAGAAGGCGGGGGCCTGGTTCACCTACTCCGAGGGCCAGCTCGGCCAGGGCCGCGAGAACGCCCGCCGGTTCCTGAAGGAGAACCCGGACGTCGCCGACGGCCTGGAGAAGCTGATCAAGGAGAAGCTGGGCATCGGGCCGAAGCTCGACGAGCCGGCCGACGGCACGGCCGCGGTCGCGCCGATCGCGCCGGTCGCCGATGCCGCCGGTGCGGCGCCCGCCGCGGAGGAGGCCGCCGCCAAGCCGGCGAAGACCACGCGGGCGCGCAAGACCGCCGCGGTCGCGGCCGGTGCGGAGGAGTAGTAGGTGAGCGCCGGTTGGGGCCGGTTCCAGGAGGAGGGAGCCGGCCCCGACTGGTTGGCCGCGGAGGAGCCCGCGCCGCAGGGCGGTGCCGAGGCAAGGCAGAGCGCGGCCGGTGGCGGCTCGGCGGGAGCCGGGGCGAGCGGGTCCGACGATGGCGCTCCGGGCTGGGCTGCCGCTGCCGAGCCCGGCGCGGATGCCGGGCCGAGCGGCTGGGCCTCCTTGACGGAGCCTGCCGAGGGCCGGCGGGACGGCTCCGTGCCGAAACCGTCGGAGCGCGGCGGATCCGCCGGTGCTGAGCGCAAGCAGCGCTCTTCCGGCTTCGGCGAGTCGCGGCGCGGCGGGTTCGCACCCGCCAAGAAGGCCGCGGCGTCCAAAAAGCCCGCGTCGAACAAGAACTCCGGCTGGTCCTCGCGTCGCAAGGACCGCGATCCCGCCGACGCCGACAAGCCCAAGCCGCCGCCTTCGCGCGAGACGCTGGAGCAGCGGGCGAAGAACATCCTGACGTACCACCTCGGCCGGCAGATGCAGACCCGCTCGCAGCTGGCCGATCGGCTGCGGAAGAAGGAGATCCCGGACGATATCGCCGAGGCGGCGCTCGACCGGTTCGAGGAGCTGCACCTGCTCAACGACACCGACTACGCCGAGACCTTCGTCCGCTCCCGCCACAACGAGCGCGGGCTGGCCAAGCGCGCCCTCGGCTACGAGCTGCGCAAGCGGGGCATCGACGACGAGACCGCCGCCGAAGCGCTGTCCACGCTCGACGAGGACCAGGAGGCGGTGACCGCGCGCCGACTTGTCGACTCGCGGCTGCGGGCCACGCGCGGGCTGGAGCCGCAGGTGCGGACCCGGCGGTTGGTGGGGATGCTCGCGCGCAAGGGGTACTCCTCGTCGGTGGCGTTCCGGGCGGTCAAGGAGGCGTTGGCCGACGAGGGCCAGGAGATCGAGCTCGACGACCCCGGTTTCGACTGAGATCCGGTGAGATCCGGTGAGATCGGCTGAGGCCCACTGAGATCCGCCGAGCGTGCGGCGCATACTCGTGAACCGGCCCCGCTTCCACTCCTTCCGGTGTTTTCATCGGCTTTTCCCGACGACACCAACGGTTGTCGACCACACTCCTCCTTGACCGTATTGTTACCTCGCCCTAACCTCGCACTCAGTGAGGGATCATCGAAGGATCACTCAAGCGCGCTGGGAGCGAACTTAATGGTCGGCATGTTGATCGCGATCGCAGCGGTGGTCGCGGCGTGCGCCGGCCTGTTCTCGGGTCTGAATATCGGTGCCGGACGCCGGATCAACAATCTCAAGAAGAGCGCGTACGAGGACTTCGACAAGCAGGTCGCCGAGCTGGCGCAGCGGGCCCAGGCACGGGAGGGCGAGCACGCCTCCGCGGTGGTGGCCGCCCAGCGTGACCTGGCCGCCGTGCACCGGGAGGCCGCCGAGGCGCGTAAGCAGGCCGATGTTCAGGCCGTGCAGATCCGGGAGCAGGCCGCCTCGGCCGCGACCGTGGAGATGGACCGGGCCCGCCGGATCCGGGACGAGGCCGAGGCCGAGACCCGGGTGCTCAAGGACGACGTCCGCGAGCTGCGGCTGGACCTGGAGCGGCGGGAGGCCCGGCAGGCCGAGCGCGAGGAGCGGCTGGACGCCGATCTGCGGCGGACCGCCGACAAGGAACGGGAACTGGCCGCCGCCGGCGCCGAGTTGGAGCGCAGGAAGGTGGACCTGGCCGCGCTGGAGGACGAGCGCCGGGCCATCTTGGAGCGGGCCGCCGCGCTGTCCGCCGCCGAGGCCAAGACCGAGCTGGTGAAGTCGATCGAGAACCAGGCCAAGCGCGAGGCCGCGGTGCTGATCCGGCAGATCGAGCAGGAGGCCCGCGACGAGGGCGACAAGCGGGCCCGCAAGACCGTGGCCCTGGCCATCCAGCGGGTGGCCAGCGAGCAGACCGCCGAGTCCGTGGTCAGCGTGCTGCACCTGCCCAGCGATGACATGAAGGGCCGGATCATCGGCCGCGAGGGCCGCAACATCCGGGCCTACGAGTCGATCACCGGGGTCAACCTGATCATCGACGACTCGCCCGAGGCGGTCCTGCTGTCCTGTTTCGACCCGGTGCGCCGGGAGGTCGGCCGGCTGACGCTGGAGGAGCTGGTCCTGGACGGCCGGATCCACCCGCACCGCATCGAGGAGATCTACGAGCGGTCCAAGGCCAAGGTCGAGACGCTGTGCGTGCGGGCCGGCGAGGACGCGCTGATGGAGCTCGGCATCACCGACATGCACCCCGAGCTCATCGCCCTGCTCGGCAAGCTCCGCTACCGCACCTCCTACGGCCAGAACGTGCTCAAGCACCTCGTGGAGTCCGCGCACCTGGCCTCGATCATGGCCTCCGAGCTGCGGCTGGACCCGGTGCTGCTCAAGCGCTGCACGGTCCTGCACGACATCGGCAAGGCCCTGACCCACGAGGTCGAGGGCAGCCACGCGCTGATCGGCGCCGAGATCGCCCGCAAGTACGGCGAGCACGACGACGTGGTCCACGCCATCGAGGCGCACCACAACGAGGTCGAGGTCCGCACCGTCGAGGCGGTCCTGACCCAGGCCGCGGACGCCATCAGCGGCGGCCGCCCCGGCGCGCGCCGGGAGTCGCTGGAGGCCTACGTCAAGCGCCTGGAGCGGCTGGAGCAGATCGCCGCCGAGCAGGAGGGCGTGGAGAAGGTCTTCGCGATGCAGGCCGGCCGCGAGATCCGGGTGATGGTCGTGCCCGACGCGGTGGACGACATCCAGGCGCAGGTCATCGCCCGGGACATCGCCAAGCAGATCGAGGAGGAGCTGACCTATCCCGGGCAGATCCGGATCACCGTGGTGCGGGAGTCGCGGGCGACCGAGTACGCGCGCTAGGCCGGCGGCGCCGCAGCGGCAGCGGCGCCCGCCTGAGCAGCCGCGGCCCGCTTCCATCCCTGACGCATCCAGAACCCGATCGCGGCCAGCAGCGGCAGGACGACGAAGACGATCAGGTACACCGGGATCCCGAGGAAGGTCAGCAGTTCGTCCTTCTCATAGGTGGCGTGCTGAACCCAGTCGGAGGTCGCCGGCGCGAACGCGTAGTCCCGCGTGATCTGCGAGGGTTCCGAGTAGTCCCCGTCGAACACGGTCAGGAACATCCGCCCGGCGGCCAGGTTCGCCAGCGCCGGTCCGACCTTCGACGCCTCGATCCAGTCCCCGAACTCCGACACGGCCGGCTCGTCGGTGATCGGCGAGCTCGTGGCGTCCATCCGGTGCGGGGCCAGCACCGAGACCTCGACGTTCTGCGGCGTCGTCGCCCCGGCCGACAGCCGCATCGGGTAGACGGCGGTCTTGGCCGGGAACGACAGGCTGATCGGGTCCAGCGCGCCGTCCAGGTCCGCCGTGCTGCCGGAGGCCAGCCGGACGGCCACGAACTTCCAGCCCTGACTCGTATACGCCGCCAGCCGGGTCGCGGTGCTGGCCTTCAGCGTGAAGCCGTGCTGGTTCAGCCAGTCGCCGAGCGCCTTCGGATCGGCCGAGGCCAGGCTCGCGACCTCGAACTCGCCGGTCCGCTGGTCGCTGAGCACCTGCACCGCCGACCGCGGCGGCGCGGCCATCGCGCCCCCGGCTGCCGCGCCATTGCCGGATGATCCCCCGAGATGCGGCCAGAAGTAGTGGTGCACGTCCGCGACCGGTGCCTCGGCGGCCGACAGATCGCTGAACAGGGCCTGGTCCGCCAGCTTCACCGTGGCCGGCGCCGGTACCGGCATCACCCAGGCGGCGTCGGTCACATTGCTCTGCATGGAGAACCGCATGACGACGTCCTCAGTCGTCCCGTCGAACCGCACCACGGCCTGCTCCCGCGCGACGCTCATCGTGCCGCCGGGGCCCGGGATCATCGCCCCGCATCCGCAGGCCCACGCCGGATCGGCCACCCAGACCGCCTGTAGTCCGCCCGCCACCAGCGCCAGTGTCAGAGTTCTGGCCACCCACCCGCGCATTCTGCTTCCCCTCCCGAAAAAGAACCCGTCTCCCGGCGAGTTTTGACGCTCTCGCCGGGAGACGGGTTCCGCCGCTCCCACCACGGATTGGTAACGGCCGGGCCGGCTACCGCTCCCGTCCCGGGGCCAGCAGTTGCACCGCGACCGCGGCGACCGCCAGCACCACCGCGATGCCGATCAGCGTGACGTGCATCCCGTGGGCGAAGTCGCCGCCGGCCACCAGGGCGCCGGCCACGGCCACCGACAGCGCGCCGCCGACCTGCCGGGAGGTGTTCACGATGCCCGCCGCGGTGCCCGCCCGCTCGGCCGGGACGCTGCCCATCACCATGATGGTCAGGGCCGGGACCACGAAGGCGCCGGCGAAGGAGACCGGGACCAGCAGCAGCACCAGGGCCCAGGCCGGCTGGTCCGGGCGGACCGCCAGCAGCAGGAGCATCGCGCCGGCGGTGCCGGTCAGGCCGATGGTCATCGACAGCCGGGCGCCGATCCGGGCCACCATGCGGGCCGCGACCGTCACGTTCACCACCGAGACCACCGCGGTGATCGGGGCGAACAGCAGGCCGGTGACGGTCGGGGACTTGTGCGCCACCTGCTGGAAGTACAGGCTGAGCAGGAAGATCACGCCGTAGAAGGCGGCGTTGACGGTGAACCCGGCGAACGCGGTCAGCGACATCGCCCGGGACTTGAAGATCGCCAGCGGGACCATCGGCTGCGCCTGGCGGGACTCGGCGACCGCGAAGACCACCGCGGCGAGCACCGCCGCGGCGAACGAGGACAGCACCGGCGCGGTGCCGAAGCCCTTCGCCCCGCCCTCGATGAAGCCGTAGGTCAGTCCGGCCAGCGCCACCACCGAGGAGAGCAGCCCGAGGACGTCGAAGCGGGCCCGCACCGCGCTGCCGGCCTGCGCCAGCTTCGGCGTCCCGGCCAGCAGGGCCAGTGCCGCGGCCCCGGCCGGCAGGTTCAGGAAGAAGATCCAGCGCCAGTCCACCGCGGCGGTGATCAGCCCGCCGGCCACCGGTCCGGCGGCCGCGGCCGCCGAGCCCGCCGCCGTCCACAGCGCTATCGCGCGGTTGCGCTTCGCCGGGTCCGGGAACGCCTGGCGGATCAGCGCCAGCGAGGCCGGCAGCATCAGCGAGGCGGCGGCGCCCTGCACCAGGCGCGCGGTGATGAGCAGCGCCAGCGAGGGGGCCACGCCGCAGGCGGCGGAGGAGAGCGTGAACCCGATCAGGCCCAGGCCGTAGGTGGCCTTGGCGCCGATCCGGTCGCTCAGCGCGCCGGCCGAGAGCATCAGCGCGGCGAAGGCCAGGGTGTAGCCGTCTATCACCCACTGCGCGCCGGCCAGCCCGCCGGCCAGGCTGCGGTTGATCGCCGGCAGCGCCACGTTCACGACCATGGCGTCCAGGCCGACGAGGAAGAAGCCGAAGACCGAGGCGGCCAGGATGCGCCGGGCGGCGGCGGCCGAGGGCGCGGCGGCCGGCGTTGTGGTCGGCGCTGTGGCCGGCCCTGCGGCGCCGGGTGTGGCGGCGACCGGGGCGGTGGTGACCGATGCGGTGGCGGCGGACGCCGGGGCGGCGGTGCCGGTGGCCTGCTGCCGGGTGGTGGTGAGAGCTGTCATGCCAGTAACGATCGTGGCTGGCGGCGCCGCTATACAGACCGCGCCAAACCGGGGAGCGCGGTGCCGGGGTGCGATACACCCCCTCACTGTCGGCGCGGGGGCTTTACGCTGGCGGTATGACGAACGGCAGCGAGTTGGGGATCTTCCTGAAAGCGCGGCGTGCGGCGATCCAGCCCGAGGACGTGGGCCTGCCCACCGGGACCAGCGTCCGCCGTACCCCCGGCCTGCGCCGCGAGGAGGTCGCGATCCTCGCCGGCGTCAGCGTCGACTACTACACCCGCCTGGAGCGCGGCAAGGAGACCAACCCGAGCCCGGCCGTCGTGGACGCGCTGGCCCGCATCCTGCGCCTGAACCCGGACGAACACCAGCACCTGCGCGACCTGACCGAGAACGCCGCGCGGCCGACCCGCCAGGTGGAACAGCGCCAGGCCCGCATCCGCGCGGTGCGTCAGGGCCCGTTGATCCTGATGGAGAACCTGCGCCCGAACCCGGCCTACATCGTCAGCCTCACCAACGACGTGCTGGCCGCCAACCCGGCCGGCCTGGCGCTGTTTCCGGGCCTTGCGGATTATTCGCCCAAGCAGCGCAACATCACCCGCTACCTGTTCCTGGACCCGGCGGCCAAGCAGCTCTACCCGGAGTGGGACAAGCTGGTCCCGCGCTCGGTGGCGTATCTGCGGGCGCGCGCCGGGAGCGACCCCGACGACCCGGACCTGGTGCGCCTCATCGGCGAGCTCGTGGTGAAGAGCAAGGAGTTCGCCCGGCTCTGGGAGCGCTACGAGGTCCAGAACATCGGTCAGGGCACGAAGGACTTCCAGCACCCTGAGGTCGGCCCGATGACTCTGGACTACGAGGCCATGGAGCTGGCCAACACCGGCGGCCAGCGCATGATCGCCTACTACACGGTCCCCGGCACCGCCGACCACGACGCCGTGACGCTGCTGGACATGATCGGTTCGGGGCTGATCGCGGCCGGCGTCGAGGGACTTCAGCAGTTTGCTCAGCCCGCCGATGAAGAGCTTGTGGAACTCGGGGACGGGGCCGTAGCCGACGGGCGAATAACGGATCGATGAAGCAGGGATACCGAGCCCTTCCCAGGCGGCACTGTGGTGGTAGCCGACAACGGGGAAGGGAACGGGGAAATGAACACCATCGGGGGCAAGAAGTGGGCCCGGGTCGCGGTGTGCGCGGCGGCACTGGTGACGCCGCTGGCCGTGAGCGGCTGCCAGAGCTCGACGAGCGCGTCGGGGACGCCCGTCTCGGCGGCCGGACAGACCGGGACGACGAGTGCCGCGAGCGGCGGGTCGTCCTCGGCGAGCACGTCCGCTTCGGCGTCCACCTCGGCCACGTCCGCCACCTCCACCGCACTGAACGGCACCGGCGGAACCGCTCTGACGGTCTCCGACGGGAGTAGCAAGATCCTGATGAACGGCCAGGCGGTCGACTTCGGCACCGAGGTCCACGACCCGTCCTGGTCCGCGGACGGCAAGCGGGTGCTGTTCATCGACGGCGACGGGAACCTGACGGCCGCCGACGCCGACGGCAGCGGGAAGACCGTCATCGCCAAGAATCCCGGCGGCGGCGCGAAGTGGTCGCACCCGACGTGGGAAGTGGTCGCGTCGGACGCCACGGACCAGCTCCCGGCCCGGGCCGCCTACGTCTTCGCCTCGACGAAGGGCGGGACCGCCACGCTGTGGGAGATCACGGCCGACCCGCAGACCGGGCAGCCGACCGGCCAGCCGCAGAAGCTGCCGCTGAGCAGCCTGCCGGGGCCGGACGCGAAGCCCATCCCGCAGAGCGGGAACGTGTGGCCGAGCGCGAGCGGCAAGCAGGGGGAGTCCGTCTACGAGTACGACCACGGCCTGACCTCAGACCTCTACTACCGCGACGACAACCTGCGGGAGCAGACCAGCCTGGCGATCACGAACGGCTCCGAGCCGGACTACGTCGTGACCGGGACCTCCGCCGGCTCCGGGTGGGTGACCGAGGTCGTGTTCGTGCGCAAGGCCGGCGGGCACAAGCACATCTTCATGGAGTCCATGCAGGACAGCCAGAACGCGGTGGCGATCGACCTGACGCCGAAGGCCACCTCCGACTGCACCGAGCCGGCGCTGTCGCCGGACGGCAGCACGGTCGCGTTCTCCACTTCCTCCGGCATCCAGACCGTGGCGGCGAGCGGTTCGGGGACGCCGAAGCAGGTGACGGACACGCCCGGGTTCCCGGCGTACCGCGCCGGTTCCTGACCCCGCCTCACAGCGCCGGCGCTACGAGCGCCACCACGGCTCGCGGACCACGAGGTCGTCAACCTTCACACACCCCTGAGCGTTGGCGACCTCGTCCCGGTCCAGGTCCCAGCCGACGATCCCGTTGCCCATCCGGGTCAGCTCGATCAGTGTGCTCGACTCCTGGGCCGTGCCGACCTGCACCTCGCACTTCTCCAGCGAGGTCCAGGACCGGCCGTCCAGGGCCACCGCGAAGGCCGCGACCGGCAGCGCGACCACGGCCAGCAGGGTCGCGGCGGTCCGCTCGGCCGTGATGAGCCGGTGCTGCCACGGCGCCAGCGCCTCCGAACGCTCCCGCCTGCCACGGTGCCCGGTCCGGTACTCGATCACCACGCCCTGCCGCAGCAGCCAGGCGACCAGCGCGGTGGCCACGCCCCAGCGCCAGTCGAAGAACACGGTCATCAGCAGCCCGAAGGCCAGCGGGCTGATCAGCGACATCGCGGTGGCGGCCAGCAGGGTGCCGGTGCCGGAGCCGCGCGGCAGGCCGCCGCGGGCCGCCATGAACAGGAACGTCATGCGCGAGGTCACGACCGCGAGGATGAAGGCCAGCAGCACGCTGTTGCGGACCATGCCCATCAGCACGTCGAGCCAGTTCCGGGGCTCCAGCGCGACCAGCACGTCCCAGGCCGCGTCGCCGCCGCCGACGGTCCAGGCCACCTTCAGGATCGGGAACACCAGGACCACCGCGAGCACCACGTTGTGTCCGGGCCCGCCCCGCTTGTCTTCGCTCTTGTCTTCGCTCTTCGCCGCTTCCGCCACGGTCCACATTTGGCCGGGCGGCCCGGCGCGGCGGCCAATCCGTTGCGCCGAACGTGGAGCTTGTTTGTCAGGAAAGCTGCGCACCTGAGGTTGCGCAATCTGGGTTGCCTATCTAGGGTGGGGACGTGAGCGAGTCCAGCGCCGGTGCCGACGACATCCCCGAGGACGCCTCGGCCGCGGCCATGGCGACCTTCGTCGCCTTCCGCCGCTTGAGCCGGCGCCTGCGCGCCCTGCCCGGCGAGGCGGGTCTGACCTCCGCGCAGGTCTCGGCGCTGGTCCGGCTGGGCAAGGTCGACTCCGCGACGGTCGGCGAGCTGGCCGGCTCGGAGCAGGTCAGCCACCAGGCGATGGTCAAGGTCGTCGCGGCGCTGGAGCAGGCCGGCCTGGTCCGCCGGGACCCCGACCCCACCGACGGCCGCCGCCAGCTGATCAGCCTCACCGAGGCCGGACAGCCGCGGGCCCAGGGCGAGCGGCACGCACGGCAGGAGTGGCTGGCCCGGGCACTCGCCGAGTACGGCACCCCGGAGGAGATCCGCGCGGTGCTGGTCGCGGCCGAACTGCTCGGCAAGGTCGCCGACTCGTCCTGAAGCACGGACGTCCCCGAAATCCCACTTCTTCTCCCTGTAGTCCCCGCAGTCCCCAAGGAAAGGCACCCCTGTGGCCATCACCACCATCGACCCCAAGACCGCCCTGGTCGTCATCGACCTGCAGAACGGCATCACCGCCATGCCGGGCGACCCGGTACCGACCGCCGAGGTCATCAAGAACTCGGTCGGCCTGGCCGAGGAGTTCCGCGCCCGCGACCTGCCGGTCGTCCTGGTCAACGTCACCTTCGCCGCCGACGGCTCGGACGTCATGCCGGGCCGCGCCGACCAGAGCATGTCCGGGCACGCCTTCCCGGAGGGCTGGGACCAGGTCATCGCCGACCTCGACGGCCACGACGGCGACGTGCGGGTCACCAAGCGCAACTGGTCGGCCTTCTACGGCACCAACCTGGACCTGCACCTGCGCCGCCGCGGCGTCACGCAGATCGTCCTGACCGGCATCGCGACCAGCATCGGCGTGGAGTCCACGGCCCGCTTCGCGCACGAGCACGGCTACCACGTCACGATCGCCACCGACGCGGTCACCGACTCCAGCGCCGAGGCGCACCAGAACAGCGTGGAGCGCATCTTCCCGCGCCTGGCCGAGACCGGGACCACGGCGGAGATCGTCGCCGCGCTGCCGACCGCCTGAGCCGCGAGCGGTTCTCGATATAGCGAGCCCGCCTACGTGCGCCGAACCCCTGTCACCTCGCAGAATGGGAGGTGACAGGGATTCGGCGCGGTCGGTGTCAGGAGGCGGCGATGAGCGGCAGGATCAAGCACCCGGTCTTCGCCCGGATCTATGCCGGGTACGCCGGACCCTCCTTGGAACGCGCCGGCATCGGCGTGCACCGCGACCGCCTGCTGGCCGACCTGACCGGCGAGGTGATCGAGATCGGCGCGGGCAACGGCCTGAACTTCCCGCACTATCCCGCCCCGGTGACCCGCGTGGCGGCGGTCGAACCGGAGCCGGACCTGCGTGCCCTGGCCGAGCACGCCGCCCGCTCCGCGCCGGTACCGGTCGAGGTCGTCGAGGGCCGCGCCGAGGCCCTGCCGTTCCCCGACGGATCATTCGACGCCGCGGTGGTGTGCCTGGTGCTGTGCTCGGTGACCGACCAGGGCATCGCGCTCCAGGAGATCAGCAGGGTCCTGCGACCCGACGGCACCCTGCACTTCTTCGAGCACGTCCGGTCCGACTCCGCCGCCCTGAGTCGTGTTCAACGCGCGCTGGACGCGACCGTCTGGCCGCTGCTCGCCGGCGGCTGCCATACCGCCCGGGACAGCGCGGCGGCGATCACCGCGGCCGGGTTCACCATCACCGAACTGGACCGCTTCGAGTTCCCTGAGACCCGGATCCCGATGCCGACCCAGACGCACATCCTCGGGACGGCACACCGGGTGACCTGACCGGCGATCGCAGGATCCTGATCCCGATCCTGATCCCTGCCTCTTATACACATCTTACGCTGCCGACTATAAGGCCGCTGCCGGTGATGAGGAGTGGC
>NZ_JAAFZA010000172.1 GCF_015356865.1 Catenulispora pinisilvae | reverse complement strand
TTCGTCCCCCGCTCCGGCCCGGCCCACAGCGTCGAGCCCAGTCCGCCCTCGCGGGCCAACGCTGCCACCGCTCCGTTGCGCGAGACGTCGGCCAGCAGCCGCACTGCCCGGTACAGGCTGGACTTGCCGCTGCCGTTGGCCCCGGTGACCACGGTCAGCGGCCCGATCGGCAGGCACAGGTCACGCAGGGAGCGGTAGTTCTCGACGGCGAGGGTGGTGATCACGCCTCCGACGATAGGCGCCGGCACTGACGCCCACACTACGACAGTCGGCCGCTCGCACTTCAACGATCGGCCGCTCGCACTTCAACGATCGGCCGCTCCCGCTTCGACGACGGGCCGCCCGCGCGTCAGCGCTTGATCGCCACGCCCCCGTACATCGCGATGTCCCGATCGCGGATCTGCGGGGCGTCGGCGTCCGGCCGCCAGTGGTGCACCAGCGTGACGCCCGGCTCAAGAAGCTCAAGCCCCTCGAAGAAAGCCTCGGTCTCGCTCTTGTTCCGCACCTGCAACGGGATCCCGCGCGCGTTGTACTCGCGGCTGACCCCGCCGACGCCGACCGGGTCGGTGTCGCCGGTGAACACCGTCAGGGCCAGGAAGCTGCCCGGGGCCAGCGCGTCCATGAAGCCGCGCACTATGCCCTGCGGGTCGTCGGCGTCCAGCACGAAGTGGACGATCGCGATCAGCGACAGCGCCACCGGCTGGGTGAAGTCGAGGACCTCGCGCAGCCGGGGGTTGTCGATGATGGACTTCGGGTCGCGGAAGTCGGCGTCGATGTAGCAGGTGGCGCCCTGCGCCGTGCTGGACATCAGGGCCCTGGCATGGGTCAGGACGATCGGGTCGTTGTCGACGTAGGCGACCCGCGCCTGCGCGGCGACGGCCTGCGCGATCTCGTGGACGTTGGGCGACTTGGGGATGCCGGTGCCGATGTCCAGGAACTGGCGGACGCCGTACTGCTCGGCGAGTTGGCGGACCATGCGCTCCATGAAGTCGCGGGTGGTGCGCATCGAGATCGGGAGCGCGGGCCAGGCCTGCACCGAGGCCTCGGCCGCGACGCGGTCGGCTTCGAAGTTCGTCTTGCCGCCGATGAGGTAGTCGTAGACGCGGGCCGCGTGCGGTACGTCCATCCGCAAGTCCACCGCCGGGTACTCGCCCCGTGCCGGCTGTGCGTCCCCGACCTCGTTCGCCATCGCTCGCCTCTCCTCACCGCCGCAGTGATCGCGGTCTAGGAGTCGCATGCTAACGGTCTTCCCGCGTGTATGCGTCAGCGCCCTTATGCCGGACGGCCACAAATGGTTCATCTCCGGGCCCTGTCTTCCTCCTGACATCACCGCTAGCCTCCACGGCGGATGAGCAATCCTCATCTCTGTCCGTCCCAGTCTCTCCGCAGTCTCTCCGCCCCCAGGAGGAACCCCCATGCCCAATGCCTGGCTCCGCCGGCTCACGTCCGGGGCCGCGACGCTCGGTGCCGCGGTCCTGGCGCTGGCCGCCACGGTCGCGCCGGCCGCCGCCGACGTGAACTCCGCCCCGCTGTCCCACACCAGCGTGGTCGGCCTGCACAACACCTACGACGACGGTGCCGAGTTCCCGCGGCTGGCCAACGCGCTGGACGCCGGCACCGGGATGATCGAGCTCGACACCTGGACCGACGTCTTCACCAACGAGTGGAAGGTCAGCCACTCCGACCCGACCGGCAACCAGAACAACTGCGTGGACGCCTCACAGGCCTCTGACATCTACACCGGCTCGGCGAACAAGGACCTCGGCTCCTGCCTGGACGACGTCAAGTACTGGCTGGCCTCGCACCCGACCTCCGGACCGCTCTACATCAAGCTCGAGATGAAGGTGGGCTTCGAGGCCGACCTGGGCATGGGCCCGGCGCAGCTGGACGCGCTGATCAACAGCCACCTCGGCAACCTGGTCTACCGCCCCGCCGACCTGCTGGGCGGCACCTACCCGACGCTGGACGCGGCGGCGAAGGCCGACGCCTGGCCGGCCCGCTCGGCACTGGCCGGGAAGGTCATCCTCTACGCCATTCCGGGCACCGTGGAGCTGGCCAACCCCTTCGACACCCTGCACACCGATGTCGAGTACGCCACATACCTGAAGAACCTGGCCGCGGCCGGCAACGTGGCGCAGGCCGCCGTCTTCCCGAGCGTCCTGGGCGCCCAGGCCGGCGACCCGCGCAGCCAGTACTCCGACACCTCGATCCGGCCCTGGTTCGTGGTCTTCGACGGTGACGCCAACACCTACGTCACCAGCGTCGACACCTCCTGGTACGACACCAACCACTACATCCTGATCATGACCGACGCGCAGAACGTCGCCCCGGCGCTCAGCGACACCGCTCCCAGCCAGGCCGACGCGCAGGCGCGGGTGGCGTTGCTGGCGAGCAAACACGCGAGCGTCGTGTCGACCGACTGGACGGGGCTGCCCGCGGTGCTGTCGGAAGTACTGCCGCGCGGCTGAACCGCCTGAAACCAGCTGAACCGCCTGAAAGCAGCTGCACCCACACTGCCCGGCTGGGCGGTGTGGGTGCGGTGCCCGCACCAGCCATCAACCGGTTCGAGCTCGCCGAGGGCGGGGCCCGATCAGACGGCCTCGACCTTGACGCCGCGCCAGAACGCCACGCGGTCGCGCACGTGCTCGGCCTCGGTCTTGGGCTCCGGGTAGTACCACGCGGCGTCCGAGTTGGCCTCGCCGCCGACGGTGACGGTGTAGTAGCTGGCCAGGCCCTTCCAGGGGCAGACCGTGTGGGTGTCGCTGGTGGAGAAGTACTCGCTGTTCAGCGACTCCGCCGGGAAGTAGTGGTTGCCCTCGACTACCACGGTGTCGTCGCTCTCGGCCAGGACCTGGCCATTCCATACGGCTCGCATCGCCATGAGTGTCCTCCATGTTCGCCCGCGCCTTGCCGCGCTCAAGTGATCAGCTCACTCAACCTAACCCGGCGAGGTCTTCGTTGCTTCCCGGACCTCTGCCGCGTCCAGAGCCCGATCCCCTATTGTGTGGCGGGCATCGCAGGGCAATGCTATTGCGGCGATGCCGTCCCCACCCGCGCCCCACGACCCGAGAAGGTGCCGATGCCCGCCGCCGCCATACCGACCACCACGATCGCACGCGCCGCGCAGCTGGTCGGATTCGCCGTCGTCGCCGGGGCCCTGGCCGTGGTCTCCTGGCGCGGCACCAGCCTGAACCTGCCGAACGTCGGGCAGTTCGCCGGCGTCATCGGCTCGGGCTTCCTGGGCGGCATCATCAATCCACTGATGAAGCGGCTGTCGGGACCGAGCAGCATCACCACCACGACGGCGGCGACAACGGCAACGGCGCAGACGACGCCGACCGCCGAGGCCTCGCAGGTGACACAGGTGACACAGACCGCCGAAACCGTGCAGAACAAGGCGGCCTCAGCCCTCGGGCAGAAGAGCGACGCGATGTGGGACATCGCCGTGGTGATCGGCGCCGCCGCGATCGTGGCGGCCGCCCTGGCGCTGGCGATCAACGGCCAGCAGCACGTGAACGCCGCCGCCGCCCTGACCGCGCTGGCGACGGCCTTCGGCGCGCTGTTCATCGACACCTCGAAGGTCACGCACAGTCTGGCGTCGGGCGCCGGGAGCTGAGCCAGCAGCTTCGGTTTCAGGGACGGATCGTGACGGCGAGATCGACGTAGGGCCCGCCGGGCGACTGTGTCGCCTCGGCTGTCACTTCGGCCAGGGCGACACTTCCATCGTCGGCCGCCATGCAGAACTCGTCGCCGGGGTGAACTGTCAGCTTCGAGACGGCGCCGGCTTGGAGCACGCTGGAGCAGTCGAACACGTCGAGAGTGTTGTCCTGCCCCAACGCGGCGAGGTTAGCCGGCCCGATCAGTGTGGATGTGCCGCTCAGGCTGAGGCCGAAGGCGGTGGTCGCGCTGGGCGGCGGGCCGGAAGTGACCTTTTCGCCGCCGGCGTCGACCCGCATGGCTCCCTGCCACACCGCTTCGCTGGTCGAGGGCGACGAGGGATTGCCGATGCTCGGGGTGGTGCTGGTGCCAGGCCCTGTGGCGCCGCCAGACCCCGCCCCCTCGTTCGGCCCGCTCTGGTGCCGCATCGTGACGACCACGACCCCCGCGAGCACGGCCGCCCCGGCCAGCACCGCAGACTGGTACCGCAAAAGCCATGGTCTGCGCACGCGCTGCGGTCGCGGCGGCGCCACATCGTGGGTCTGCGCCATCCGAGCGATCGCAACCCGCTTCTGCCTCGGCCGCGGCGGCTGCGGCAGCACGAAGAACGACGCCAGGTACCGCCGCCAGAACGGCTGCCCGCGCCAGTTCCGCTCCCTGGTCGCTCCCGCCCCGTAGCGCACGTCGGTGAGCGAGGACCAATAGCGGCGGCCGAACGACCCGCGCTCGCGGCTCACGCCTGCCCCTCCTGCGGCGCCGCGGCCGTTTCCGGTGGCGGGCCCGCCTGGAGCTCGAATGCCGAGTTGAGGCGTGCGGTCCCGAGCTGGCGGAGCACCGTGGGCGCGGAGCAGCCGACGACTATGGCCGCGTAGGCGCCGGTCACCTGCGAGTGGAACAGCAGCCCCGCCACCGCGCCGAGGAGGACCCGGGTCAGGCCGGCCACCACGTCGGACACGGGGTCGATGTAGGCCGTCAGCTTGGGACCGGGGCCGGCCGGTTGCGACTGGTTCTGCGTCCGCGCCTGGTGGCGGGCCGCGTTCCAGGCCAGGACCCGGTCGGAGCTCACCACCACCTCGACGACCGCTCCGCCGATCGCCCCGTAGCCCATGGCCAGCAGCCACTCCACCCGCCGCTCCCCCCAATGCCCGACGGCTGCGCGCCGTCTTCGTCGGGCATCAGGATGTCAGACCTCTGTGGTGGTCAGGAAGTCCGGCCTCTGAGATCCGCGGGCGGCGCATCGACTGCTGACACCGTGATCGCGTTGAGCGCGGCCATCGTCGCGGCGCCCAGGCGCACGTCGCCGGCGGCGATGTTCTCGGCCAGGTGCGCGGGATCGGCGGTGCCGGCGATCAACAGCGTGTGCTGGTAATGCGCCAGGTGCCAGGCCAGGCCGATCTGGACCGGGGTGACGCCCAGGTCGGCGGCCGCGGTGCGGACCTCCGGCTGGTCGGCGACCTTGGGCCAGCGCGGGAACGCCGAGCCGAGCGGGCAGAACGGCACCCAGGCGATGTCGTGCTCGCGGCACACGGCCAGGACCGGGTCGCTGGTGCGCTCGACCGGGCTGTGGAAGTTCTGGACGCAGGCGATGCCCGCGGGCAGGGACTGCCGGAGCTGGTCGGCGCTGACGTTGCTCAGGCCGATGCCGTCGATCTTGCCCTCGTCGCGCAGGGCCAGGAGTTCGGCCAGCTGGCTGTCCAGATCCACGCGCTGCTCGCCCTCGGCGACGATCCCGGGCGGGGCGTCGACGCGGCGGACGTTGACCACGGCCAGCCGCTCGGCACCCAGCCGCGCCAGGTTCGCCTCGACGGCGGCCCGCAGCTGCTCGGGCCGCTGCGCGGGGTCCAGCCCGCCCTCGGCGTTCCGCTCGGCGCCGACCTTGGTGGCCAGCACCAGATCAGCAGAGTACGGATACAGCGCGGCCCGGATCAGATCGTTGGCGTTGGCGGCATCGGTTCCGTAGAACTCGGCGGTGTCGAAGTGGTTGATCCCGCTGTCCACGGCGGTGCGCAGGATCGCCACGGCCGCCTCCGGGGTGACTTCGGGGCGTCCCGGCCGATGCTCGGTCAGCTGCATCACGCCGAAGCCGATGCGGGCGACCCGGTAGCCGGCCAGGGTGCCGACGCCGCCGGGCGTGCCGGTCTTGGTCACGTCATTGCTGCTCATGTCTGGATCCCGCCTGTGAGGTGGCGCCTTTGAGATAGCGCCGGTGAGGTGGCGCCTAGGAGATTGCGCCTGGGAGATGGCATAGTGGAAGGGAAACCGGAGGACCCTCCGGTAATCTCCACGATAGCAGAAACGGAGGAGCCTCCGCTTTATGGCCCGACCAGCCCACCCCGCAGCCCCGGGGCGCGTGGACGCACAGCGCAACCGCCAGCGCCTCATCGAGGTCGCCCACCAGGCCTTCACCACCGGCGACGGCAAAGTCTCGCTGGAAGCGGTGGCCAAGCAGGCCGGCGTCGGCATCGGCACCCTCTACCGGCACTTCCCGACCCGCGAAGCCCTGGTCGAGGCCGTCTATCTCGCCGAGCGCGGGCGGCTGTGCGACGCCGCCGCCGAGCTGCTCGCCGAGCAGCCGCCGGAGCGTGCGCTACGCACCTGGATGGGCCGCTTCGCCGACTACATCGCCACCAAGCAGGAGATGGCCAACTCCCTGCGCGTGCTGATCGCCGACGGCACCGTCACCAAATCGCAGGCCCGCGAGCAACTGTCCGACGCGGTGCGCGCCATCCTCGACGCCGGCGCCGCCGCCGGGACGATCCGTGCCGAGGCGCGGGCTGAGGACGTGGTCGTGGCGCTGGTCGGTGTCGTCTCCGTCTGCACCCTGCCCGAGCAGCGCGATCAGGTCGAGCGGCTGTTCGACCTGCTGATGGCCGGACTGCTGGCGCACTAGACGACTGATTCCAAGGGGTGGCCGGGCGAAACGGCACGCAGCCTCTGGCTGCCAAGGGCACAGTAGCGGCGCCTGACCGCCCCGGCCGACCACCCACAGCCAAACCAGGCTGAGGGCGGCCGTCCGGGTCGCGCAATGTTTCGCTGCCGCGGCCAGGAGGGCCTTGTCCTAAGCCGTTTCGCGAGTTCGCTTGTCAGGTCCGGTCCTGCTACCGACCACCCCTTGGAATCAATCGTCTAGCGGCGCGACCAGCTCAGCGCCGGGTCACGGCAGCTCAGCCACCGCCTCGGCCTCGGCCGCCTCGTCTTCCTTGGCCTCGGCCGCGGACCGCTCGGCCACCACCCGCGCGCGTCGGCGCAGCACCACCGAGGCGGCCAGCGCGCTGCCCGCGAAGGCCCCGGCGAGCACCGCCGGCGTGTTCAGCCGATTGCCGGTGGCGTGGTCGACCGAGAACCGCCCCGGCCCGGCCAGGCCCAAACCGGCCGCGGCGAGCCCGAGGAAGGCCGGGTATTCGTAGCCGCCGGAGCTGTTGAAGAACCCGGCGGGGCGGTGAACCTCCACCGCCGCGGACATCGCCCCGACCGCCGCGGCACCGGCCGCCGGGGTCGCCGCGCCGAGGGCCAGCAGCAGACCGCCGCCGGCCTCGCCGAGCCCGGCGGCGACCGCGTTCGGCAATCCGGGGCGGAAGCCCATCTTGTCCATTCCGCCCGCCGCGGCCGTCAGGCCCCGGCCGCCGAACCAGCCGAACAGCTTCTGCGTGCCGTGGGCGATCAGGACGCCGCCGGTGCCCACGCGCAACGCCAGCAGGCCCAGGTCAGTACGTACTCGGCCAGGCATCGGGGCTCCTTCCAACGGCCGATCGTGTCCTTCCACTATCAGCGCGGCCGCGGCACGGCGCCGCCCGGGACCGGCCAGTCGGTTATTGTCGTCGACATCGGAGAGCTCGGAGAGCATCGGGAGGCAGACGGGGTGAGCGACGAGGAATACCGCGTCGACGACCTCGCGCGCCTGTCCGGGATGACGGTCCGCAACATCCGCGAACACCAGTCCCGCGGTCTGCTGCCGGCCCCGACCGTCCGCGGCCGGGTGGGCTTCTACGGCCCCGAACACCTGGCCCGGCTGGAGCAGATCAAGCGCTTACAGGCCGAGGGCTTCACGCTGGAGTCGATCCGGCGCATGCTCGGCGGCGGTGCCGAGTTCGCGTCCTTCGCCGCCGCGGTGCACCAGGCGTTCGACGACGGCGACAAGCGCGTGGTGCGGCTGGACGACATCCACACCCTGTTCCCCGGCCTGGACCAGGACGCCGACGGCGCCGAGGGCACCGCGCTGCTGGACTCGGCGGTCGAGCTCGGCCTGCTGCGCCCCCTGGGCAACGGCCGCTACGAGGAACGCTCCCCGCAGCTGACGCGGATCGGCGCCGAGCTGATGGCGCTGGGCATCCCGCCGGCGAGCGCGCTGAGGGCGGCGGCCGAGGCCCGGACGCATGTGCGGGCCGTGGCGAAGAGCTTCGTGCAGCTGTATGTGGAGCAGATCTGGGCCCCGTTCGAGGCCGCCGGCTACCCCGCCGATCAGTGGCCGGACATCCTCAGCGGGCTGGACCGGCTGCGGCCGCTGGCCCTGGACTCGATGTCGGCGCTGCTGCGGATGGCGCTGGACGAGGCTGCGACGCAGCTGATCGAAGAGCGGGCCGGGCTGCGGTAGCCGTCTGCGTCACGACGAGGTCAGCCGGGTGGCTGCGCGGCGGAAGGCTGTGCAGCGGAAGGGCGCCCGGCAGCAGGCTCCGTGGCGAACGGTCCCCCGATGAACGGCACCGACGGCGCCTGCTGGACGCGGGCCGCGGCCGCGGCGATCCGTTCAGGCGGTTCGATCATCAGCTCCAGCCCGTGCCGCCGCAGCTCGATCCCGACCGCCCGCAGCAGCTCGGCCGCCACCGCGCGCACGGTCGTCACGTGCGTGATGTCGACGTCGATCCGCTTGATCCCCCGGGTGAGGACCTGCTCAAGCAGATGGTTGGACACCTGTTCGGCGGTGATGAAGTCCAGCTCGCCGCGCAGCCGCACGGTGAGCGTGTCGTCGACGACCTCGGAGGCGGCGATCGGCGACCGGCTGCCGGCCGGCGGGGCGAAGACGTGCAGCCCGAGCCGGCTGGACATCTCCTGGAGCACCGCCATCGCGCGCACGCTGTTGCCCTGCGCGTCCAGCGGCGGGCTGTAGACGCCGAGGCCGAACTCCCCCGGCAGCACCGCCGCGATGCCGCCGCCGACCCCGCTCTTGGCCGGCAGCCCGACCCGGACCATCCACTCACCGCTGCGGTCGTACATGCCGCAGGTCGCCATCACCGACAGCGCGATCTTGGCGACTTCGGGGTCGACGACGGCCGTCATCGTCAGCGGGTTGACGCCGCCGCGGGCCAGCGTGCCGGCCATGACCGCGAGGTCGGCGACGGTCACCAGCAACGAGCACTGCCGGAAGTAGATGTCGCAGGCCTCTTCGGCCGGGCGGGCCAGCACCCCCTGGGACAGCGTGAGGAACCCCAGCGCCCGGTTCCGGTCGCCGGTGGCCGCCTCGGAGCGGTACACGGCCTCGTCCAGCTCCAGCTCACGCCCGGCGAACGCGGACAGCCCGGCCCGGATCCGCTCGAAGCTCTGCTCCGCGTCGCCCGGGATCAGGCTGGTGGTGACGATCGCCCCGGCGTTGATCAGCGGGTTGGCCGGGCGCCCGGTGCCCGGCTCCAGGCTGATCGCGTTGAACGGCTCGCCGCTGGGCTCGAACCCGACGTGCTTGGCCACCTCGTCCAGGCCGAGGTCGGCCAGGGCCAGGGCGTAGACGAAGGGCTTGGACACGGACTGGATCGTGAATTCGCGCTCGTGGTCGCCGGCCCGGTACACCGAGCCGTGCACGCTGGCCATGGCGACGGCGAAGTCGTCCGGGTCCGCGCAGGCCAGCTCGGGGATGTAGTCCGCGACGACGCCCTGCGGCGGGACCGCGGCGTGCCGCTGCAACACCGCTTCCAGGGAGGCGGTCACCGGGTCCACGCGGCACCCCCGGCGGCCTTGGCGACTTCGGTGACTTCAGTGACCGCAGGAACCTCGGCGGCCAAGGCGACCTCGACGGCCCCGGCGACCTCGATGGCCTCGATGGCCCGGGCGACCTCGACCGGGCAACGGGCCGATGCCCGGTTTGTCGCGATATCAGCGTCCACCCGCCGAGTCTAGATCAGAGCGCTGGCAGCTGCCCGGGGAACATCAGCGCGAGCTGGCGCGGGTAGCCGGCGATGAGCCGCAGCTCGTCGTCGGTCAGCGGCCGGCCGGTCTGGGCGTTGCAGAGCTGGACCAGCTGGAACACCAGCTCCTCCTCGTCCGGCCGCACCTCGATCCCGAGCCCGTCCATCACGTGCCGGAAACCGGCCTTGCCGCCGTACTCACCGGTCAGCACCACGCGGCCGGTGCGCGCGTGCCAGTCCTCGGGGAACGGGCCGAGCGCGGCCTCGTCGTAGAGCTCGTAGTTGCCGTGGTCCTTCAGGGCGCCGTCGGCGTGGATGCCGGATTCGTGGGCGAAAGCGTTGCGGCCCACGCCGACCTGGTTGTTCGGCAGCGGCTGGCCGAGCGCGTAGGCGGCCCACAGGCCGAAGCGGCGGGCCCAGGACAGGTCCAGCGGATCGCCGATCTCGGTCCGGCCGGCCAGACCGAAGCCGTGCTGGAAGGCCAGGATCACGGACAGCAGGTCGGCGTTGCCGGACCGCTCGCCGACACCGTTGACGCAGGTGTTGATCCACGCGTCCTGACCGGCGTCCAGGTCGCCGAGCGCCCCGGCCACCGAGTTCGCCACGGCCAGGCCGAGGTCGTTGTGGCAGTGCGTCTCGACCGGCGCGCCGAGGACCGAGGCCAGCTCGGCGAAGCGGTCGCGGATCCGGTCCGGGGTGTCGCCGCCGATGGTGTCGCAGTACCGGACCCGGTCGGCCCCGGCTTCGCGCGCGGCGGCGGCGAACTCGGCGAGGAAGACGTCGTCCGTACGCGAACCGTCTTCGGCATTGACTCCGATCGTCTCGGCCCCGGCGGCCTTCGCGGCCCGGACCGCCCCGGTCATCTCCCTGATGATCGCCGCCCGGTCCAGTCGGCCCCGGAACTTGTTCTGGATCATGTAGTCGGAGGTCGAGATCGACAGGTTGTAGTGCGCCAGCCCGAGCGGCGCGGATTTCTCCACGTCCTCTGCGACGCCCCGGCACCAGCCGGACAGGCGCAGGTCGCCGAACGCGCCGGCGTCCCCGAGGGCCTTCTGCGCGCGCACGTAGGGGACCTCGTGGAACAGGAACGGGAAGCCGATCTCGGACTGCGCGACGCCCATCCGCGCCAGGTAGAAGTTCACCATCGTCTTGCCGAACTTGGACAGCCCGGTCCGGGCGGTCTGGACGCCGTCACGGTTGGTGACGTCGAGGAAGTGGATACGGGGCACGGGTCGCTCCCTGGGTCGGTCGGTGGGTCGGTGGGTGGCTCGGTCGGTGGTGGCCGTGCGGTCAGCTTGACACCGATGATCCATGTGGATCAATATTGACGAAAATCAATGTGCAGGACAGCGTCGGGAGCGAAGCCTCAGATGGAAGCTGGCCAGACCGGGTGGATCGACGCCGCGGCCGCCGCCGAACGGCTGGGTGTGAAAACCGCCACACTGTATGCCTACGTGAGCCGAGGGGTCCTGACCCGGCGGCACGCACCGGACGGCAACCGGAGCTTGTTCAACGCGGCGGAGGTCGAGGCGCTGGCCCGGCGTGGGCGGCCACGGCATCGGCCCGGGCCGTCCGATCTGGCGATCGAGTCGGCGGTCACGCGGATCGGGGCGGACCGGCCCTATTACCGGGGGCACGACGCGATCGAGCTGGCGACCTCCGAGCGCTTCGAGGACGTCGCCGAGCTGCTGTGGACCGGCGCGCTGCCGGATCAGGGCTCGGCGAGCGTGCCCTGGCAGCCCAGCGCCGAAGCCGTGCGCACCGCGATCGCGGCCCAGTCCGGACTCCGGCCGGATGCGCTGCCGATCGACCGGCTCGCGCTGATCGTCGCGGCGCACGGCGTGTCGGACCCGATGCGCTTCCAGCTGGATCCCGAAGCAGTCACCGCCACCGGCCGCATGCTCATCGCCGGGATGGTTGCGGCCCTGCCGAACGCCGACGGCTCGGCGCACAGTGAGGCGCCTAACCATTCGGCGCACAGTGAGGCGCCTGACCATTCGGCGCGCGATGCGGCGCTTGGTCAATCGGCGCCCGGCCACATCGCCGCCGCACTCTGGCCCAAACTGTCCGCCACCGCGCCGACCCCCACCCAAGCCGCCACCCTCGAAGCCGCGCTCATCCTCCTGGCCGACCACGAACTGGCCGCCTCGACCCTCGCGGCACGCGTCGCGGCCTCCGTCGAAGCCGACCCCTACGCCGTCGTGATGGCCGGCCTGGGCGTCCTCACCGGCCCGAAGCACGGCGGCGCCGCACTCGCCGCCGAACGCATGCTCGCCGCCACCGCCGACCCCGCCGACGCCGCACGCGTCATCGCCGAGCGGCTACGCAGCGGCGAGCGCATCCCGGGCCTGGGCCACATGGTGTACAAGACCGGCGACGCGCGTGGCATAACCCTGATGAATCTGGTCCGCACCGCGTGGCCGGACAGCGCGCGCCTAGCCGTCGCCGAGGCGCTGGTGAGCGAACGCTCCGTACGCCGTCTCCCAACGCTGAACATCGACTTCGCCCTGGCCGCGTTCGGCGCCACGGCCGGCCTGGTCCCGGGAGCCGGACAGGCCATCTTCGCGATCGCGCGAACGGCCGGGTGGCTGGCCCACGCGCTTGAGGAGTACCAGCGCCAGAGCCCGCTACGACCGCGAGCCGTGTATGTAGGTCCGGACAGCGACTGAAAGCCAGGCGCGCTCAGGCAATCACCGGTCAGGCGCATGAACCCGTCGTGGTCGAAGTCCGCGGTGGCGGTAGCCGGCAGGAGGCGGTAGGGCGTGTCACGTTCGTCGGCCGGCGATTCCTTCGAGGTGGTCATTTCGATGGAGCGGCGGCGAAGCACAGCAGGGTATTGGTCCTCGCTTCCGAACCCGGATTGGCCCTGTCGGCCCCGCTCGCCGGTCCGGTAGAGCTGTGCCCATGTACTTCCAGCACGCCGCGGCCATCCGCTCCGAACACCCCGACCTGGTCGCCGCCACGATCACCGTCACCGGCATCACTCCCACGGCCGACGTCGAGGAGCAGGTAGCGCGCTTCACGGCGATCGCGAGCGGCCGGCTCGCCGACGGCACGGAGTCCGACCTGCCCGAGATCAAGGCCTGGCGCCAGGCGTTCTCGAAGATGGGGCTCCGGCCCACGCAGTACCGCTGCGCCTCCGAGGCCCTGCTGCGGCGGCTGCGCAAAGAAGGCGGGCTCCCCCGCATCCACCCCCTGATCGACCTGTGCAACGCGGTCTCCGTCGCCTTCGCGATCCCGGTCGCGGCCCTGGACCTCGACCACATCCACGGCGACCTCGAGGTCCGGCACGCCACCGGCGAGGAGGAGTACGTGACCTTCTCCGACACGATCGAGCACCCGGAGCCCGGCGAGGTGATCTTCACGGACGCCGCCGGCGCCGCCCACGCCCGCCGCTGGACGAACCGCCAGAGCGGCAGCTCGGCCGTGCGCCCGGCCACCTCCCGGGTCCTGATCGTCGCCGAAGCGCTGCACCCCTCGGCCGCCGAAGACGTCACCGCCCTGATGAAGTCGCTCGTCACCGAGCTCTCGGCGGTGTGGCAGGCGACCCCCACATCGGCGGTGCTGACCGCGGCGGCGCCACGGTTCGCGGCCTGAGCGGATGGTCCTGGCTCCCGCGCAGCTACCGTTTACCGCATGACCCGCAAGGATGAGACGACGGCACCCGCTGCGACGGCACCCGCCGCGACGCCGCCCACGCCCGGCACTCCCACCGCGATGCTGAGCGACCTGTTGTGGGAGGTCTCGGCCCACGTCGAGCTCCTGGGCGAATCCGCCCTCGCCGATCTGCCGATCACCACGGCTTCCAGCGGGATGCTGATGACCGTCCACGCCGAACCCGGGATCACCGTCGCGGACATCACCCGCCGCATGCCCAAGTCCCAGCAGGCCGTCAGCCAGATCGTCACCCGCCTGGAGAAGCTGGGCCTGATCGAGCGCCGCGTGCGGCAAGGGCGCGGAGTCGCGCTCCACCTGACCGCCGAGGGCCGGAAGATGGCCGAAGCCGCCTTCACCCGGGAGCGCGCGACCGATGAGCAGCTGGTCGCGATCCTCGGCCGGGAGCGCCATGACGCGCTGCGCCAGGTGCTGGTGGAGAGCCGGGCGCTGCTGCTGCAAGGGAAGCGGTAGTGCGCAAGGGGGCTGAGGGCTCATTCGTCTACCGTCCGTCCTGGACGGGGTTCCGTCTGATCAAGCGGCGGCATTCGTGCGGCGGCACTACGACGCCCACGCTGTCGAGACGCCCTGGCAACGGCGCTATGTCAGACGCTTCACCCCTTAGCACAATATCTTGTTCTAACAAGATGTTGTGCTAACTTGGCTACATGGTCCACGCCTCACTCATAGCAGCGTTCAACCTCAGCGGTCGTCGTGCCGTGGTGACCGGGGCCGGGTCCGGCATCGGACGCGCGGCGGCGATCATCCTGGGCCGGGCCGGCGCTTCGGTGCTGGCTCTCGACATCGATGCCGCGGGCCTGGCCGAGACGAAGGCGCTCGCTTCCCGGACGTCGGACATCGCGTCAGACACCGCGTCGGACACCGCACTCGAAACCACGTCCGGAGCTACGTCCGGAACCGCGTTCGACGTCGCCGTCGTCGACGTCTCGGACTTCGCCGCGGTCGAGGCCGCCCTGGGCACCGGCCACTTCGACGTGGTGGTCAACGCCGCGGGCATCATGGCCCCCGACTCGCTCGCCGCGACCGGCGGCGCGCAGTGGGACCGCGTGCTGGCGGTGAACCTGACAGGGTGCTTCAACGTGCTGAAGTGCGCCGTGCCGCACATGAGCGGCCCGGCCAGCGTCATCCAGATCTCCTCGATGATGGGGCACCGCGGTCTCGCGTTCCCCGCCTACACCGCGACCAAGGGGGCGGTCCTCGCCCTCACCCGGCAGCTCGCCGGCGAGCTCGGGCCGCGGGGTATCCGGGTCAACTCAGTGAGCCCCGGCATGATCCTGACCGGGATGACGCGGGACCATCTCGCCCAGGCGGAGCACCGCGACCAGATCACCGAGCGCACCCCGCTGCGCAAGGTGGGCGCGGCCGAAGACATCGGCTACGCGGTGCTCTATCTCGCCAGCGACCTGTCCGCGTTCGTCACCGGCACGGACATCCTGGTCGACGGCGGGCTGACCTCCGTGATCAACCTCTGAGGGGCACCGGAAGGCGCGGTCGATACCCGGCCGCCGTGCGACCACCACCATCAGCCGTCCGCTCCTGCCGGGGTCTGAAGTGCGGCGATCGCAGCCTCGACAAGGGTTTTCGCCACACCGTCGGTGAGCGTGCCGGTCAGCAACCAGTGGTAGACAGGCGGGCCGAAGACCAGATCCCGGATCGTGCCGACGTCGAGGTTCTTGTTCAGCCGGCCGTCGGCCAGTGCCCGTTCGATCAGGTCCGTGATCACGGTGTCGCGGGGCCTGAGGTAGTGCAGGCGCAACATCTCCGCCAAGTCGGGGCGGCGGCCCGCCTCGACGAGCACAGCGATCGCGACCGGCCCGACGGGAGAGCCGGCCAATCGTAGTGCGAACTCGACAGCGAACTCCCCGAGGTCGCGCAACACCTCGCCGGTATCCGGTACCCGCAGCGGCGGGACCGTTTCTATCAGGGCACTCACCACCAGATGGTCCTTAGTGGGCCAGCGCCGGTAGAGCGCGGGCCGGCCCACTCCGGCGCGACCGGCGACCGCCTCGATGGTCAGTGCCGCGTATCCCTGCTCGATCAGCACCTCGACGGCGGCCGCGATGACGGCGCGGTCGAGATCGGCGCTGCGGGGGCGGCCGCGGCGTGGCACGGCTGCGTCTGCGTCTTGATTGGTCACGTGGAAAACATTACAGTACGACTCGTAATCAAATTACTGTGCTGCTCGTTGTGGAACTGGGCTGCCGGTTGCCGGATCGAGCCGTCGCGATAGTTGGAGGACCCCGTGCCATTCGCCCGCCTGACCGTGGCTGACCCCGACTTGTCCATCCAGACCCAGCAGAGCCTGGTGGAAGGCATCACCAAGCTGCTTGCCACCACACTGCTCAAGTCGCCGCAGGTCACCGTCGTCAACACCGTCCTGGCCCCCCGCGATCAGTGGTTCGTCGCGGCCACGCCGCAGACCCACGCAACCGGGGCCCACCTGGAAGTCAGCATCACCGCCGGCACCAACACCACCGATGAGAAGGCAGCCTTCCTGCGCGAGGCTCATCGCCTGCTGGCCGACACTCTCCACACGCTCTCACCCGCCGTCTACGTCGCCCTCCATGAGCTGGACGCCGGCTCCTGGGGCTACAACGGCATCAGCCAGCTGGCTCGCCGCGAACAGGACCCCTCCGAAACAGACTGAGCCCGAGTCCATCCGGCGATGAGGCCCTCGTAGGTCGGGTTCGTGTTGAGCAGGGTGTCTAGGGGCGCGGCTCCGAATCACTTCGCCGCGCGGGCCACCGCTTCGAGACGGTCGCGATAGTCGGACCACCACTGCTCGTCGTGGTCCGGCAGGTTCGAGTTGCGGGTGTTGAGCCCGGCCGAGCCGTCGATCAGCTCGCGCACGATGTCGGCGTGGCCGGCGTGCCGGTTCGTCTCGGCGATCATGTGCACCATGATCGTGTGCAGTGTCACGGCGCCGCGCTCGCCCCACCAGGGCACCCGGCCCGGTGCCTCGAGGTCCAGGGCGTCGATGGTGGCGTCGGCGTGCGCCCAGGCTCGGTGGTAGAGGCCGACCATGTCCTCGCGCGACTGCTCGGGTGTCGCCCAGAAGTCGGCGTTCTCCTCGGCGTCGTCCTCGACCCACGGCATCGGCTCGGGGAACGGCCGGTCGAAGATCTCGCCGAAGTAGCCCGCGGCGGTGCCCCCGACGTGCTTGATCAGACCGAGCAGATTGGTCCCGGTCGGGGTGAGCGGCCGGCGGATGTCGTATTCGGACAGTCCGTCGAGCTTCCACAGCAGCGCCTCGCGGGAGGTGCGCAGGTAGCGGTGCAGGACGGCCTTGGGATCGAGGGCTTCGGCATCTGGCATGCCCGAAGTTTGCCATGCCGCCCCGCACTCTTCCTCGAGATCCTCGCCGCGCTGGCCCGCGATCTTGAGAACCGGGCCACTGTTGTGCAATTTGCACGCGACGCGGGCCCGCACGACGGCGCCGACGAACCGGCCCGGCGCGACCTCCTGCTTGGCGCCTCCGCGGCATCGTTGCAGCTAGGGCCGGCCGCCGACAGCTCGGATGGTGCCTATGCGGTCGCGGTCGGGGAGGCGTTGTGGCGCTCGGTGCGCGGCCATCGGGCTGTCGAGGTCGAACGACTGCTCGCGAGGGTGTGATAGTTCTGCCATGCGATTTCGGGTGACGGTGGGGGTCCTGGCCGGCTTGCTACTCGCAGCCGGCTGCTCGTCGGGCGGCACCATACAAAGCGATGCAGGGAACTCGGCCACGGGAGGCTCGGGCACGGGTGGCTCGGCCACAGGTGGTTCAGGCACGGGAGGCCTCGGCAACATCGGCGCGCTCGGTGGCTCGAAGAGCAGCCCCCTGGCCGGCCACTACTACTGGGGCACCGCGGACGGCAAGAACTTCCTCGGCGTCTACTTCGCCGACGGCAGCCGCGCCTACACCGGCCTGCCGCACCAAGGCCTGCCCAGCTGCACCGACGGGGACACCGGCTCCGGCACGCCGCAGGGCATCGACGCGCAGGGCTGCACCACCTACAGCTACGACGCTTCCAGCGGCGCGGTCGCCGTCGGTTCCATGCAGGGCACCTACTCCAGCAGCGCCTTCACGCTGGACGGTCTGCATCTGGCGCAGCTGATGGTCCCGAGCGCGGGCAGCACGCTGTCGGTATCGCTGATCAGCGTCTACGCCTCCGGCGCGGGCAGCGACTTCTCGGGCGGGTTCAGCACCCTGACACTCGGCCCGGACGGGCAGTTCGCCACCGCCAGCGGGGCCAGCGTCGGCACCCTGGACGGCGACGTCGCGGCGCTCCCGGCCGACCAGCACGGGACGTACCGGATCGCGGCCGGCGGCAAGCTGGAGCTCGACTTCGCCGCCGGTACCAACGTGGTGCGCACCATCGGCATCGACCAGGAAGATACCCGGCAGCCGGCGCTGCGCGGCGCGATGCTCGACTCCACGTACTTCGAGAATCAGGCCACGATGAACAACTGAGTCTGGCGGCGCCGCTCGGCGATGCTCGGCCCTGGTCAGCGCCGGTCGGCGATGGTCGGCGTCGGTCCGCGCCGGCTGCCGTTCAGAGCCCGCGCAAGTGATCGTGCAGGGCGCGCGCGACTCGGCCGATCACCGCGTCCACCGCGGGCTGCGCGTCCGCGGGCACCGCCGACTCGGTCAGGGCCACCACCGCGTAGGTCTCGCCGTCTTCGTGTTCGACGACGCCGGCGTCGTGGCGCAGGTTGAGCAGGGTTCCGGACTTGGAGGCCCAGCCGGTCGCGTCGGAGATGAAGTCGGGGCCGAGGCGGCGTTGCAGGACGCCGTCCCGCATCAGGGCCCTGACCCGGGCGGCGACCCGCGGGTGCAGTGCGGACGGCGTCCACAGTGCTTGGAGCAGGTCGGCGAGTGCCCGCGCGGTCCCGGTGTTGGCGCGGGAGACGTCGAGCGAGGCGACGGGATGGCCGCCGCCGGGGGTGCGGGCACCGATGGCGAGGGCGTGGGCGAGGTGCAGGCCTTCCGGGCCGGGTTCGGTGCCGAAGACGTTGAGGAGGTCACGCATCTGATGGCGCACCGCGATGCCTTTGATTCCGGCGTCGGTGAGGACGCGGTCGACCTCGGTCGGCGGCACGAGGGCGAACAGCGCGTCGGCGGCGGCGCTGTCGCTGATGGAGACCGCGAGGTAGACCAGGTCGTCGATCGCGATGCGGGCCGGGTGGGTGAAGCGGCCGATGCCGACCGGCGGCGCGGCGCTGCCGGGATCGGGGTCGGGGGTGATGGCGAGCTGGCGCGCGCCGTCGAGCCGGCCGAGGCGGATCTGGTCGAGGACGGCGATCGCCAGCGGGACCTTGACCAGCGAGGCGATGGGATAGACGACGTCCGGGTCGAGGGCGATCTCTTGGCCGGTGTCGAGGTTGCGGACGAGGAAGGATCCTGACAGACCGGCTTCGGTGAGACGGCCGCGGAGGTCTGCGATCAGTTCTCTGTCACGCATCGGGCGCTCCTGTCTCACCGGTCTCGGTTGCTCCCAGCGCGCGGGCGAGTTCGGCGCCCACAAGCGAGCGTAAGAGCGCCGCGTCCTCACCTATGTGTGCGGCGACGGCGTAACCCCGGGCGAGGGGTGCTCCGGCGATCGGTCGCCAAACCAGGCCCAGTTCCCTCGCCTGGCTCGCTGAGGCCAGAACGAAGTCGCCGGTGCGAAACGCGGCACCGATCGCCGTGACCAGCGATGCCGCGACCGAGATCTGGGCCGGCAGCAGCGCGGCGCGGTGTCCTGCGCGTTGGAGGACGTCGCGTAGGTGCGGGACGTCGTCCTCGGGCTGGATCCATACGCGGCGCAGCGCCGTCGGTTCCGTCCGCGAGGGCCGCAGCGATTCGAGTCTCATCGCGCGGGGTTTCGCTTCGTTCCTTCCGGCGGTCGGCGCCGAAGCGAGCCCGAGTGGGACGACCCAGACCGCCTCGTCCGGGGGCACCGCCTGCACCGCCGCGCGTACTGTCTTGTCGCGCATCCATGCCGCTCGCTGCTCCGGACCCGCGCCGCGCAGGTCCAGCGCCACGTCCGCCGCGCGCGCCGCGGCGTCGAGCAGCGCCAGGTGCCGGACGTCGCAGATCTCCGGCACGGCCAGCGTCAACGGCCGCAGCTTGGCCTCCGCGGCGTGCTGGTCGAGCGCGTCGGCGTATTGCACCAGGCGCCTGGCCGGGCCGAGCATGTCCTGGCCGAAGACGGTCAGGACGGCGCGGCGTGCCGTCCGGTCGAACAGCGGCTGCCGGAAGTGCTTCTCCAGCGCGGCCACGCGGCGGCTGGCCACCGACTGCGGTATGCCCTCGGCGGCCGCGCCGAGGGTGAAGCTGCCGCGTTCGGCCACGCTGGCGAAGATGCGGCAGGCGCTGACGAGGTCCACGGGATCAGATCGTATGCCGAAAGCGCATGGAACATGGCGCGGGGGTCTTTGACCGCATGGATCATCGCGGACAGGCTGGCCGCTATGAGGAGATTCACGGTCGCGGTCGCGGCCTGGCTCGGGTTGGCGGCCACGACACTCGCCGGATGCTCGTCGGCCTCGCACGCGCCCAGCGCCGGTGCGGCCGCCACATCGTCATCGACGTCCGGGGCGACAAACACGCCCTCCGGCTCCCCCACCACGACGACAACCGACACGGCAGCCTTCACCGCACTCCAGTCCCGCTACCACGCGCAGCTCGGCCTCTACGCGCTCGACACCGGCTCCGGCCGCACGGTCGCCTTCCAAGCCGACCAGCGCTTCGCGTCCTGCTCGACCATCAAGGCCCTGGCGGCGGCCGAGTTGCTGCACCGCGAGACCGACGCCCAGCTCAACCAGACCATCACCTACTCCGCCGCAGACCTCGTCGATTACTCCCCCGTCACCTCGCAGCACGTGGCCGGCGGCATGAGCCTCACGGCCGTGATGACCGCCGCGGTCGAGGTCAGCGACAACGCGGCCCTGAATCTGATGCTCAACCAACTCGGCGGCCCGCCCGCGTTGCAGAGCGCCCTGCGCGGCCTGAACGACCCGACCACCAACGCCGACCGTACCGAGCCGACGGTCAACTCCGCCGTCCCCGGCGACGTCCGCGACACCAGCACGCCCCGGGCACTGGCCGAGGACCTGCGCGCCTACGCACTCGGCGACGTGCTCACCCCGCAACGCCGCGCGATGCTGACCGGCTGGCTCACCGCCAACACCACCGGCGGCCCCTACATCCGCGCCGCGGTCCCGCCCGGCTGGACGGTCGGCGACAAGACCGGCAACGGCGACTACGGCACCCGCAACGACATCGCCGTGCTCTGGCCGCCGCACCGCGCGCCGATCGTGATCGCAGTGCTCTCCAACCGCGGCGCCAAGGACGCGAGTTCCGGCGACGCCTTGATCGCGGACGCGACGAGGGTCGCGCTTCAGGGGCTCGGCACCTAGGGTGGTTTTCGTCACGCGGATTCCGCATGACCGCCGACGCCATGCACGACGAGGAGTGGACCCAGCGCCTCGCCGCCGGCCGCGCCAATGAGATGGACAACCTGGGGAACGTAGTAGGACGGGACGCGTGACATCAACACACACTGACCTACTCGAACTCTCAGACTACGCATGGCAGCGCTTGGCACATCGAATGACCGGCCTGAGCGATGAAGAGTACTTCTGGGAGCCGGTCGCCGACTGCCTGACCGTACGCCGCACCGCTGACGGCTCCTATCGTTCCGACGGTCCGCAGGGCCCGAATGAGTCGTTCCGGTTCACCACGCTGGCCTGGCGCCTGGCCCACATCGCCGGTTTCCTGCGTGAGGAGCGCAACGGGCCTTGGCTGGGGCAGCCGGTGCCGGAGTCGGCGGCGGCGCACGCGGGTGATCCGGGGTCGGCGGCGGAGGCGTTGGCCGCGTTGGAGACCTCTTACGGTGTCTGGCGCACGGTGTTCGCGGGCACCACGGATGATTCGCTGGCCGCGCCGATCGGCAAGCACGCCGGGCCGTACGGCGCCGCGTCGCGCCGGTCCTTCGCGCTGCACGTGCTCGACGAGCTCATTCATCACGGTGCCGAGGCCGCGCTGCTGCGCGATCTCTACCGCGCTCGCTGAGCTGCGGCCCGAGGTGCTGCGGGCCGCCGAGCGAGGCCATGCGGCAAACCTCCACGCAAGCTCAACAAGCGCAACAAGCGCTTGTGCTGCGACAGCCGCAATCACGAGCATTGAGACAGCCCCTTCCAACGGATAAGGCCGCACCACCCGATCCCGCATGCACAAGGAGCTTGTCTTGAAGTTCATAGCCGAGTCGCACAACACCGGGGACATCACCCCCTACCTGGAGGCCGAAGGCGTACGCATCGGTGAGCTGATCCAGGCCGGGCTCCTGGAGAGCATCTTCCTGAAGGCCGACCAGTCCGGCGCTTTCCTCGTGCTCAACACCGACGACGCAGCAGCCGCCCGCGCCGCCCTCGACAGCCTGCCGCTGGCCCAGAACGGGGTGACCAAGGTCGAGCTGACCGAGGTCATCGTGCCATGATCCGCTGAAGGCAGGACCAAAACGCGGCGCCCGGCCACGAGGCCGGGCGCCGCATTTGCCGACCACGCCGGCGTCCCGGTCGCCCCCGGCCTGAAAGTTTCGCAAAGCGCCATTAATATGGCCCGGCAGGCACGGAAGGTCACCACGGAAGGCACCACCGATGGGCGAGGAGCACGGCGCCGCGCAGCCGGCACGGCGCGGCGGGCGGCCGCCGCTGACCGAGTCGCGCAAGGACGAGATCCGGCTGGAGATCGCGATCGCCGCGGTGCGCCTGTTCACCGAGCAGGGCCTGGACGGCACGTCGGTGGCGCAGATCGCGGACGCCGCCGGGATCGCCACGCGCACGCTGTGGCGCTATTTCCCCAGCAAGGAGGCCTGCGCCGGTCCGCTGCTGTCGTTCGGCCTGGACCGGTTCACCTCCTACGTCCGCGACTGGCCGACCGACCGGCCGCTGGCCGGGGCGGCCGATGACACCCAGTGGTTCAGTGACGCCTCGCCGACCCGGCTGCTGCTGGTCATCGACCTGTTCCGGCTGACGCAGGCCGAGCCCACGCTCGATCAGGTGTGGATCCGCTGCTACTCGGACGCCGTGGCGCCGCTCTCGGTGGTGCTCGGCGAGCGGCTGGGACTGCCGGCCGACGACCTGCGGATCAAGGTCAAGGCCTCGATGCTGCTGGCCTCGATGCACCAGGGCCTGCGGCACTACGTCTGTCGCGCGCCGGGCGAGCACGGCCTGTCGCTGGAGGACACCATCCGCGCGGCGGCCCGGATCGGGCTGGCGGCCGCTGAAGCCCCGGACGTCTGAGCCGCCGACCCGTGCCGACACCTCACGCACTTCGCGCATCTCCCACGCCTAGTGCGGTGGCCGTATTGGTTCGCCGGGTTGGTGGTGTGGTCGCCGGCTGGGGTTGCGTTGAGTATGGAGGTTGCGGTGTGCGGGGTGGTTGAAGAGCGTTGTGAAGAAATCGGCGGTTCCGGCCAACTGTTGGGCTGATCCGGTGCGGCCGGGTGGGATGGGGCCGGAACCGCCGGTTTCTTCACAACATGTGTGCTCACCTTCCGCAAAACGGCCGACCCGAGCACACACCCTGTCCCACCGCCGGCCGCCGGATATCCCTGAAACCGTTCTCAAGCCGTGCCTGGAGCCCCGAGGGCGGCTGGGCGGGGACCAGGTCAGGCGAGTCCGGTCCGACCGCGG
>NZ_JAAFZA010000171.1 GCF_015356865.1 Catenulispora pinisilvae | reverse complement strand
GAGCCAGTAGCCCGGGGGGTTCGGGGAGCCAGTAGCCGCCGGTCCACAGGCCGGACAGCCGATGCCCACGCCTTGCGGCCGTCTGCGACAGTGAGACTGTGATTTCCTTCGCGGAGCTGGCCGAAGTAGAAGACATCATCCGTTCCGTCAACGATAAAGCGGTCCTGCCGCGCTTCCGGAGTCTGAACGACTCCGACGTCGCCATGAAGGGCCCGATGGATCCGGTCACGGTCGCCGACCGCGAGGCCGAGGACCTGCTCCGCGAGCGCCTGACGGCGTTCCTGCCGGGCTCGGTCGTGGTGGGCGAGGAGGCGGTGTCCGAGGATCCGTCGGTCCTGGATGCCCTCACCGGCGCCGCGCCGGTCTGGATCGTCGACCCCATCGACGGCACCCGCAACTTCGTCGCCGGTTCCAGCCGCTTCTCCACGCTGGTGGCGCTGGCCGTCGGCGGTGTGCTGCAAGCCTCCTGGACGTATGCGCCGGTGATCGGCCGTATCGGTACCGCGCTGGCTGGGCACGGCGCCCAGGTGGACGGCGTCCCGGCCCGGGTGGCGGCGGGACCGGCTGCCGCCTCGCTGCCGGTCACCACCAGCCATCCGGTGTGGTGGCCTCCCACCTACGGCCGGGCTGTGGACGCGCTGCGCGAGGCGGAGTTGGACGTCCGCTACTTCGACGCCTGCGGCATCGAATACCTCGACCTGGCCATCGGGGCGCGTTCGGCGATGGTGCTCACTTGGGAGCACAGCTGGGACCATGCTGCCGGCCTGCTGCTGGTCTCCGAGGCCGGCGGTCATGCCGCGGCGCTGGACGGCGCGCCGGTGCGGCTGGCGGGCGGCAACGCGCTGCCGTTCGTGGCGGCCACGGACGCGGCGACGACCGGGCGGATCCGGGAGATCATCGTGGAATCCGGGCAGGCGGTCTAGAAGCGAGGCGGTCGGTCATCGGCCGCCTCTCTTGTTCCGTCGTGTATGCCTTGACAGATATATAACCATCAAGGCAAACTCAGGTCATGACAGTAGCCGCAGCCTTCCAAGCGCTGGGCGAACCGCGCCGGCTGGCCATCCTGGAACTGCTCCGCGAAGGCGAGAAATCCGTCGGCGAACTGTCCGACCAGCTGGGCGCGAGCCAGCCGGCCGTCTCCAAGCACCTGCGCGCACTGCGCGAGGCCGGCCTGGTCGAGGTCCGCCCGGAAGCCCAACACCGCTTCTACCGGATACGCCCCGAACCACTGGCCGAGCTCGACGACTGGCTGGGCCAATACCGCTGGCTGTGGAACCGCAGCCTGGACCGCCTGGAAGCACATCTGGACGACCGGAGGAAGACATGAGCGAGGCACACGAAGCATCGTTGACGACCGGTGGCACGCAGGGAGCCGCGATCCGCCTGGAGCGCATACTCCCCGACCCACCCCGCGTGGTCTGGCAGGCCCTGACCGACCGCGACCAACTCAAGACCTGGTTCCCCTGCGACGTGATCGTCGCCGACGGCCACTGGGAGCCCGGGGCCGCCATCACCTTCCCCTTCGGCTCGGAGCCGGACGCCCTCACCATCAAGGGCGAGGTGCTGGAGGCACGGGAGCCGGAGCTCCTGGCGTTCACCTGGGGCGAGGAGACCCTGCGCTTCACCCTGACCCCGCACGGCGAGGGCACCCGGCTGGTCCTGGTCGACGAGCTCCGCCCCGGCATCGCCGCGCGCAACGCCGCGGGCTGGGATTCGTGCCTGGAACTGCTGGCCGGCGGCACCCGCGACAGGGACGCCTGGAAGCCGCGCTTCGAGCGCTACACGGCGCTGTTCGCTCCGACCCTCGGGGAACAGGAGGGCCCGCCGGCCGGTATGGAGTGAGCCTCGCGGTGCTGAACCGCGCAAGATAGTCGCACGACAGAGCCACGTGTCAGAACTCTGACACGTGGCTCTGTCGCGCTAAGGCGCGCGTCAGAATCCTGCTTCTCGGTAGCGGCGCTGTCCCGACCCGACCCGGGACCGGATATGTAAGCGATTCATCACCGACAGTCGCTTTATCGGCCGCGAACATTTCCGCGCCCATCCCATCTCGAAGCACTCGAAGCACTCGAAGCAGCCTCTTGATTCGATCATCGGAGCTAGGGCATCCTGGAAGGCTCGCCAGGCACCGCCAGGACCGCCGGCGTCCGATACGCCGTGCGCCTTCCGCACCGCGTGTGTATATGACGAGCGTTGTTCATCTAAAAGTTCTGTCAAATACTCTATGCACCTTAAGTGCTGATCTGTACTTTCCCTTGTGGGCCAACCGCCCTGCCCTCTCCGAAGACCACAATCAGGAGAACCGGAATGCTCAGATCCGCCATACGCCGCGTCGGGCTCGGCGTGGTCGCCACCGCGACCGCCGCGTCCGGCGCGCTGCTGCTGGTGCCCGCCGCCCACGCCGCCGGGACCTACAACCTGCTGATCCTGCCCGACCAGGGCGAGAACGCGATCTACAACTTCATCAACACCGCGACGAAGACCGTCGACGTCACGATGTACGAGCTGCGCGACACCACCGTCACCTCGGCGCTGGTGAGCAAGGAGAAGGCGGGCGTCAAGGTCCGCGTGATCCTGGACGGCAAGCAGACCACGGTGAACAGCGCCGCCTACAGCGCCCTACAGGCCGGCGGCGTGCCCGTCATCTACAGCTCCTCGGCGTTCACCTACACGCACCAGAAGACGATCACCGTCGACGGTGCGACGTCCTGGATCAGCACCGGCAACCTGGACACCAAGTACTACGCCACCTCGCGTGACTACTCGGTGTTCGACACCGACCAGAACGACGTGTCCGCGGTGGAGCAGGTGTTCGGCGCCGACTTCACCGACACCTCGATCACCCCCAGCGACGGCGACAACCTGGTCTGGTCCCCGACCGACTCCCAGACCCACCTGCTGGCCCTGATCAACGGCGCCACCAAGACCCTGGACGTGCAGGAAGAGGAGTTCCAGGACCCGGCGCTGGTCAGCGCGATCGTGGCGGCGGCGCAGCGCGGTGTGACGGTGCGCTGCGTGCTGGAGAACGAGTCCGGCACGTACAACAGCGAGATCAGCCAGGTCGAGGCGGCCGGCGTCAAGGTCACGCAGTACACGTCGTCGACCGGCTTCTACGTGCACGCCAAGGCCATCGTCGCCGACTACGGCACCGCGAGCGCGAAGGTGTTCCAGGGCTCGGAGAACTTCTCGGACAACTCGCTGAATCACAACCGCGAGCTGGGCCTGATCATCTCCGACGCCGGCGTGCTGACCGGCATCGAGAACACCTTCACCGCCGACTTCAACCAGACGCCCAGCAACGGCGGCGGCGGCACCTCCACCATCGCGGTCAGCAACCCGGGCAACCAGACGGGCACCGTCGGCACCGCGGCCTCGGTCCAGATCGCGGCCTCGGACTCGGCCGCCGGCCAGACCCTGACCTACTCGGCCACCGGCCTGCCGGCCGGCCTGGCCGTCAACAGCGCCACCGGCGCCATCTCGGGCACCCCCACCACCGCCGGCACCGACGCGGTGACCGTCACCGCCACCGACGGCACCGGCGCCACCGGCAGCACCAGCTTCAGCTGGACCGTCAACGCGGCCGGCACCGGCGGCAGCTGCGCAGCCGGCCAACTCCTCGCCGACCCCGGCTTCGAGAACGGCACCAGCGACACCGCCTGGACCACCTCCTCCAGCAGCGTCATCAACAACGACACCACCAGCGAACCGGCCCACACCGGCTCCTGGGACGCCTGGCTCGGCGGCAGCGACAGCACCACCGACACCCTGGCGCAGACCGTCACCCTCCCCAGCGGCTGCACGAACTACACGTTCAGCTTCTGGCTCCACACCGACACCGCCGAGACCAGCAAGACCAAGGCCTACGACACCCTGGCCGTACAGGTCCTCGACGGCGCGGGCAACGCACTGGGCACCGTCCACTCGTTCACGAACCTGAACGCGAACACCGGCTTCGCCCAGCAGACGTACTCGCTGGCGCAGTACGCCGGCAAGACCGTCACCCTGCAGTTCACCGGCAAGAACGACTACGAGGACCCCACCTCGTGGGTCGTCGACGACACCGCGCTCACCGTGAGCTGACGCGTCGTCCCCAGCCGCTCCCGGCCACCGTTCTCGGTGGACGGGAGCGGTTTTCACATGCCGAACTACCTTCGGAACCCTGCTACGGTGTGGAGTCTGATCAAGCTCATAGAGTGACGACCCGGGGGTGGGGCGTGCGGAAACAGGCGTCGGAACGTGACCGCCAGGTGGGGATCCTGAACTACTGGCGCGCCGTCGAGTACTTCAGCCCGCCGACAGTGAAGGGGGTCAACCCCGACCAGAACCGTTACGCCGTCGACCAGAGGCAACCGCTGCCGTGGATGCCCGGTTCCGAGAACAGCCGAAAGAAGCTGCCGCCGGACAAAGTCTGGCAACACACCGTCTACGCGGGCGTCTTCCAGATCAAGCGGGTCCGCGACGCCCTGGAGGAAGTGTTCCGGTCCCCGGACGAGGAGCTCGACTTCGATGGCCGGGTCAAAGGCGAGACGGCCATGCTGTCCTTCACCGTCACCGACGCCGGCCAGCTGATCAAAGCAAGCGCGGCGCTGTCGAACTGCGCGTGGGCCGTCGGCCGGACGCTGTCCCCCGGCCCGCAGGACAAAGGCTGGCTCGACGGCTGGGAGGAGGACTCCGCCCGCGTCCTGGCCAAGCTGCTCGACCTGGGCGACGGCGACGTCGGCATCACGTTCGGCCCCGGGTCCGGAGGCCCCGCCCCGGCGGGAGGCGAGGCGGCCACCGGTCTCGGCCCGATCGCCGGGTCCACCGCGCGCATCCTGCTCGACGCCGCGGCCGGCGGTCTGGAAGCGGCCGCCACCGCTGCGGGCACGGCCGCGGGCGTCGCGGTCGGCGGGGTGGCCGGACCCATCGCCGGCGCGGTCGTGTCCAAGACCCTCAGCGGGATCGGAGACGGGCTCGTCGACGCCGCACGGAGCAAGCTCGGCGCGGACAAGTCGTCGGGCAACGGCTCGGGCGGAGGGAAGGCAGGCACCGTCGCGGCTTCGGACGATGACCATGACGGCGACGACGAACCACCGGCCATCGGCACCGAGGTGCTCACCGTCGACGACCTCGCCGCGATCACCCGGTGGGTCGCCGACGAACTGGGCATCGGCGAGAAGCTGCGACCGGAATACATCAGGGTTGAGAGCAAACAGGTATCCACCAAGAGGGCAGAGCAGAGCTCTGAGGGACTGCTGAGCAGCTTCTTCGCCGAGGATCTGAACAGGGTCTCGAAGGCAGCCGCCAGTGGGGAGATCGGGCGGTCGCTGACCGAGTACCTGCGGTCGGAGGACTCTGTCGACCCCACAAGCCGCGTCGATCTTCGCCGGAGCCTCGATGTGCTCTTCGCCGGGGTGCAGCCGTCCGCATTGCCACTGGGGCGGTGGCCCGGGAAGGCCGAGGAACCACTGGCTCTCAGCCAGCAATTCGCCGTGAACCGGCTGTTCGCCCAACTCGGCGCCCCGGACGCCCGTGGGCTCTACGCCGTCAACGGCCCGCCCGGGACCGGCAAGACGACGATGTTGCGCGACGTCATCGCCGAGGTCGTGGTACGCCGGGCCGAAGTACTGGCGGAACTGGCCAAGGCCGAGGACGCGTTTGCGAAAACTCCGCTGAAGTGGCAGTCGATCGACGGCTCCGGGAAGGTGCAGCGGCGCACCATCCGGCCGCTCATCCCCCGGCTCACCGGCTTCGAGATGCTGGTCGCGTCCTCGAACAACGGCGCCGTCAACAACATCACCCTGGAGATTCCGGGGATGTCGGCGGTCCAGGGGTGGGAATCAGAGGCCTCCTATCTCCGGGGCCCGGCGTCGAATCTGCGCGACGAACCGGTGTGGGGTGCCGTGGCCGCCCGCCTCGGCCGGCGGGCCTACCGGCAGGATTTCGTCGAGGACTTCTGGTGGGCGAACGACAAGAAGAACCGGAAGTCGCCCGGCCTGCAACAGCTGTTGAGACAGCACGAGGACATCAAGCCCGGCGACGTGCCGACCGCCGACGCACCGCTGGGCACCGAGACCTGGGCCCAAGCCAAGAAGCGGTTTCTGGAGGCCCGCCGCCGGGTCGAGAAAATGATCGCCGAGCGCCGGGGGATCGCCGATGCCATGGCCGCCCTGTCCCGGCCCGACGCGACACTGGCGCGTCTGGACACCGAAGCCGGTACCGCACGTCGGCAGTTGGCGGTGCACGAGGCCACACTCGATACGCAGACGGCCGCGTGGGAGGCGGCGCGCAGCGATCGTACGGCGGCCAAGGTCGCTTTGACCGACGCCCGATCGGGATGCCGGTCGGCCGAGGACGCCGCGATGATCGCGCTGACCGGGGTGGAGGCGGCGGAGACGGCCATCGCGGCCTTGGGAAAGCGGCCCGGCCGGATCCGCGACCGCCTGTCCAAGAAGGACCTCCGGGGACAGTGGGAGCGTGACCGGTCGGCGCTGTTGATCGATCTTGAGGCGGCAGACCGGGAACTACAGGCCCGTCACGGCGATCTGGACCTGAGCCATCGCTGCCTGCGAAGCGCGAGCAAGAACGTCACCGACGCCGAGGCCGCGCTGCGGTCCGCAGCCCGGCGCATGGATGACGCCCGGATTCTGGTGGAACACCGGAAGACCACGGTCGGGGCCGTCGATTCCCAGCACCGCGAACGGCTCGCCGAGCTGCGCCTGGCCGAACAGGACGTCGCCAAGGCCCGCGCCCGTTGGGGTGAGTCGGTACCCGGTGACGAATGGGCGGCTCGGTTCGGCGACGTCGACGCCGACGCCGACGCCGACAGCGCCAAGGCCATGCAGATCCGTGAGCTGTCCGCGCCGTGGATGGACCCGGAACTCGCCGAGGCCCGGACCCGTTTGTTCCTGGCAGCGCTCGATCTGCACCGGGCCGTCCTGGTCAACGCGCCCAAGCTGGTGCGCACGAACCTGTTGGCCGCGATGGAGATCGTCAAGGGCACGGCGCCGGCCGACCTGGCCGCGGCCACGGTGCTGGCCGGCTGGCAGATGCTGTTCCTGGTGGTCCCGGTCGTCTCCTCCACCTTCGCGTCCATCGGCCGGATGCTCCCCCGGCTCGGATCCGAGTCGCTGGGCTGGCTGTTCGTCGACGAGGCGGGTCAGGCCGCGCCACAGCAGGCGGTCGGGGCGCTGTGGCGGTTCCGGCGCGCGGTGATCGTCGGCGACCCGCTGCAACTGGAGCCGGTGGTGACCCTGCCGTGGACGGCACAGACCCGGCTGGCCCGCCGGTTCGAGGTCCGCGACGAATGGGCGCCGAGCCGCGCGTCGGCACAGGCGCTCGCGGACCGGGTCGCCACGTACGGCACCTGGCTGAGCGGCGTCGGCGGAGAGCAGACTTGGGTCGCCTCCCCGCTGCGCGTCCACCGCCGCTGCGACCGGCTGATGTTCGAGGTCAGCAACGAGATCGCCTACGACGGGATGATGGTCTACGGGGTCAAGCGCGGCAACGAGTACCCGTTCCTGGCCCGCTCCGGGTGGTCACACATCGCGGCCCGGCCCGGCGGCGACAAATGGAACCCGACCGAAGGCGACCGGGTCGTCGAGATCCTGAAGTCCTTGGGGAACCAGATCTCCGCGCGGCTGAAGGCGGATGCGCCGCAGGATTGGGACGACCTCGAAGCCTTGCGGCACGAGGTACGTCGCCAGATGGCCCAGAGCGTCTTCGTCGTGAGCCCGTTCGTCGATATCGCGAACGGGCTCCAGCGCCTCCTGCCCGAATGGCTGCCCAGGGACAAGGACACCGACAGAGTCGGCACGGTCCACGTCACGCAGGGCAAGGAGGCCGACGTGGTCATCATGGTCCTGGGAACAGCCACCGACCAGCCGGGTTCGCGGCGGTGGGCCGCACAACGGCCGAACCTGCTGAACGTGGCCGTGACCCGCGCCAAGCGCCGGCTGATCGTCGTGGGAGATCACGACAACTGGTCCCCGCTCCCCTTCTTCTCCGTCTTGGCGAACCACGAACTCCTCGGCGACGTCGTCGGACTCGACTAGGCCGCGAACCCGTTGAAGTACCTGTCGGCCTCGGCCAGGACTCCACCCTCGGCGAATCCCTCCGGCGTCGCGTACCCATACGCGAAACGTCGTCGGCCGAAATAGAGCCCAGGGCCGCCCCTCAGAACACCTCGGCGTGCTCCCGCGCCCAACTCCGAAAATCGCGCGCCTTGTGCCCGGTCACGGCCTCGACATCCGCGCTCACCGGATGCGGCCGCTCCAGCGACTGCTCCCAGAGCTTCAGGATGTCGTCCAGGATCGGCGCCGGGACGTGCCCGCTCATCTGCGCTCGCGCCTGCTCGGCCGGGATCTCGACGTAGCGGATCGGGCGGCCCAGCACCTCGCCGAGGATGCGCGCCTGGTCCGCGTGCGTCAGCAGTTCCGGGCCGGTCAGCCGGTACGCCTTGGCGTCGTGCCCCTCGCCGGTCAGGGCGGCGACGGCGGCGTCCGCGATGTCCGCCTCGTGGATCACGGGTGCGGCGGCCTTCGCGTAGGCGCCGTGGATCTCGTCGCCGTTCTTGGTCTGGTACGACCAGGGCAAGAGGTTGGTGGCGAAGGTGTCCGGCCGCAGGAAGGTCCAGCGCATCCCGGACGCCCGCAGCAGCTGCTCGATCTCGTGGTGCCGGGCGGCGATCGGGCCGTCCTGCACCTGCGCCTCGTCGTCGACCGCACCGGACGACAGCAGCACCACGCGGCGCACCCCGGCCGCCTGCGCCGCGCCGACGAAGTCCGCGCCGAGGCCCGGAGCCGCGAACAAGAACACTGACTCGACCCCGTCGAGCGCCGGGCCCAAAGACGCCGCGTCCACCAGATCCCCCGCGACCGCCCGCGTCCCGAACGGCCACTGGACCTGCTCGGGCCGGCGGCTCAGGGCCCGCACCTCGCGCCCCTCGGCGGCCAGCCGCTCGACGACGATCCGCCCGACGTTCCCGGTCGCGCCCGTAATCAGGATCATGAGATCTCCAGCCCTTGAAGCATGAACGGCGCCCGCCCCGGGCCCGCGTCAGCGACACTAGGAACACTCGCGGACAGCTTCTGTCCTCGATCCGCACGGGATCCCATCGGATTCCACCGGATTCCAAGGAGTCGCCGCCCATGCTCCAGACCTCGGCCCGGCTCCTCCGCCTGCTCTCCCTGCTCCAGTCCCGCCCCGACTGGCCCGGTACCGAACTCGCCGAACGCCTCGGCGTCACGACCCGCACCGTCCGCCGCGACATCGACCGGTTGCGCGACCTCGGCTACCCCGTGGACTCCACGCCGGGGATCGCCGGCGGGTACCGGCTCGGCGTCGGCGCGGCCCTTCCGCCCCTGCTGCTGGACGATGACGAGGCGGTGGCCGTGGCAGTGGGCCTGCGCGCCGCGGCCGCCGGTTGGGTGACCGGGATGGACGAGAGCTCGCTGCGGGCCCTGAGCAAGATCGAAAAGATCCTGCCCTCCCGCCTCCGGCACCGCGTCAACGGCTTGCAGTCCGCGATCATGCTGCTCCCCGGCGACTGCCCGGTCGTGGACGCCGACGTTCTCACCGCCCTGGCCGCGGCCTGCCGCGCGCACGAAGGCGTCCGCTTCGGCTACCGCGACGCCACCCGCCGCGTCGAGCCCTACCGCCTGGTCCGCGCCGGCCGGAACTGGTATCTGCTGGCCTACGACCTGGACCGCGACGACTGGCGCACCTTCCGCGTGGACCGCCTCACCGCCCCGGTCCAGCCCGGTCCCCGCTTCACCCCGCGCCCGGAACCCGAGGGGGACGCGGCCAAGTACGTCGCCGACTCCCTCGCCCGCGCGCCGTACCGGTATCAGGCCACGATCTTGTTCCACGCCCCGCTGGAGCAGGTCGCGCAGACCTCGTCCCCGACCGCCGGGCGACTCGAAGCCCGCGACGAGCACTCCTGCCTGTACTACACCGGCGCCGAGGTCCTGGAAGCCATCGCCGTGTACATCGTGCTCAAGGGGTTCGAGTTCGAGGTGCTGGATCCGCCGGAGCTGAAGGAGTTCGTGGCCGGGTTGGCGGACCGGCTCGCGCGGTCCGTGGCGGGAGCGGAATAGGCGCCGTGTATACGAATACGAATACGGCCCTCCCCCTCAGTCCTCGCTCTGCCCGGTCATCTTCCGCGGATCGACGATCGCGTCGAACGCCTCGGCCGTGAGCCATCCGCTCCGCACCGCCGCCTCGCGCAGCGTCGTCCCCTCGGCGTCGGCCGTGTGCGCGATCTGCGCCGCCCGGTCGTAGCCGATCTCCGGCGTCAGCGCGGTCACCAGCATCAGCGAGCGCCCCAGGTCCCGGTCGATCCGGTCCCGGTCCAGCTCGATGCCCTCCAGGCAGTACACCCGCAGGTTCCGCACGGCGTCAGTGAGGATCCGCGCGGAGTGCAGGAAGGAGGAGGCGATCAGCGGCCGCATGGTGTTCAGCTCGAAGTTGCCCAGGCCGGCGGCGGTGGCCAGCGCGCTGTCGTCGGCCATTATCCGCAGGCAGACCATCATCGTGGCCTCGCACTGCGTCGGGTTGACCTTGCCGGGCATGATCGAGCTGCCCGGCTCGTTCTCCGGCAGCCGCAGCTCGCCCAGGCCGTTGCGGGGGCCGGAGCCGAGCCAGCGGATGTCGTTGGCGATCTTGAGCAGGGCGGCGGCCACGCCGCGCAGCCCGGCCGAGGCCGCGACCATCGCCTCGGCGCCGGCCAGCGCGGCGAACTTGTTGGGCGCGGTGACGAACGGCTCGCCGGTCAGCTGGGCGAGCTCGGCGGCGAACCGCTCGGCGAAACCGGGCGGGGCGTTCAGGCCGGTGCCGACGGCCGTGCCGCCGGCCGCCAGCTCGTACAGGCCCGGCAGCGCCGATTCCAGCCGGTCGGTCGCGGCGGCGATCTGCGCCGCGTAGCCGGACCACTCCTGGCCGACGGTGAGCGGGACGGCGTCCTGCAGGTGCGTGCGGCCGGTCTTGGGGACGTCGGCCCACAGCCGTGCCTTGTCGTCCAGGACCGCGTGCAACGTCCTGAGCTCGGGCAGCACGTGGTTGCGCAACGCCAGCACCGCGGCGACGTGGGTCGCGGTCGGGAAGCTGTCGTTGGAGGACTGGCCGAGGTTGACGTGGTCGTTCGGGTGGACCGGGGACTTGCTGCCCAGGGTGCCGCCGACCAGCTGGATGGCGCGGTTGCTGATGACCTCGTTGACGTTCATGTTGGTCTGGGTGCCCGAGCCGGTCTGCCAGACGTAGAGCGGGAAGTGCTCATCGAGGTCGCCGGCGATGACCTCGGCGGCGACCCGGGCGATCAGGTCGGCCAACCACCGCGGCAACCGCCCGGCCTCGCCGTTGACCAGGGCCGCGGCCATCTTGACGTAGCCGTAGGCATGGTGGATGCCCTGCGGCATGTGGTCGTCGCCGACCGTGAAGTGCTCCAGCGAGCGCTGGGTCTGGGCGCCCCAGTAGCGGTCGGCGGGGACCTCGATCGCCCCCATCGCGTCGGTCTCCCGTCGGGTGCCGGTCGCGTCGATGCCCACCGGGAGGTCCAGGATCTCCGGAGGGGTCCGCTGCTCCGAGTCCGTCATGCGACCTCCAGTCCGGGACGCCAGAATTCCGATGCAGTAACGCTAGCGGCCCAGCGTCGACTGTGCCTTCCGGGCAGGCCCGGCGGCGCGAGAGCATGGAGGCTGGCCGGCCCGCACTACTGAACGCCCCCGACCGGGGGTAGGAGGTGACCGTGTACGACACGACAATGTCCCGACGCGGCTATGGGATCTCGACGAACACCCTGTTCGCGCGCACCATGGCCTTCGTCGCCGCCACGGCGGCCCTGTTCGCGCTCGGCGCCTACGCCGGCCGGAACCTGTCCAACGCCGCGGTCTTCATCGGCTTCATCGCGGCCTTCGTCTGCCTGATCGCGATGCGCTTCACGGCCGCGCGCTCGCCGCAGGCCACGGTGGTACTGCTCGGCGCCTTCGGCCTGCTGATGGGCATCGCGATGTCCCCGACGCTGGTCTACTACGCGACCGCGAATCCCAAGGCCCTGTGGCAGGCCGGCGCCGCGACCGCGCTGTTCATCGGCGCGTTGGGCTCGGCCGGGTACGCCACCGAGCGCGACCTGTCCGGCGTGGCCCGGGCCAGCTTCTGGGCCCTGGTGGCGCTGCTGGTCTTCGGGGTGGTCGCGATCTTCGTGAACATCCCGCACGCCTCGGTCATCTACAGCGTGGCCGGCCTGGTGATCTTCGCCGGGTTCACGCTGGTGGACTTCCAGCGGCTGCGCCGGTCCCAGAACATCGCCTCGGCCCCGTTGCTGGCCGCGTCGATCTTCCTGGACATCCTGAACGTGTTCTTGTTCTTCCTCAGCCTGTTCGGCGGGGGCGGGCGCCGGAACTGACCGCTGTCCCGGCTCCGCCACACCTCTGCCGTACTCTGCCGTACCCCCGCCGCACCCCCCATGTGGGCTAGTCGGGACTAGTTCACACAGGCGATGCCGTCCTTCGTCGTGGTGTCGGACTGCTGCTGCTTCGGCACGGCAGCCAGTCCGGCCCGGACGACCGAGTCTTGCTGGCTGTCAGCGCCGGTGCCGGAGCTGGTGTCTGTGCCGGAGTCGGTGCCTGCGCTGGAGCCGGAGGTGGTGCCGGTGCCAGTGTCGGCGCTGGTGCCGCTCCCGCTACCCGAATCGCTGGCCGTCCCCGACTTCGCATCCGAGAAGTACGTCTTCATCGCCGCCTGGATCTTCACCGGATCGACCATGTTCACGTCCTGCCCGTCGCGGGTGGCGAAGCCCTCGATCGGCAGCGTGTGGAACTGGATCCGGCCGGCCTTCAAGCTCCCGGCCTTGGAGACCAGCGACAACACGTCGAAGCTGTTGTCCACCACGACGTCCCGCTTCACCGCGTCGATCAGGTCCGAGAGCTTGCCGACGTCCGACAGCACGCCGTCGTCGGAGAGCTTGCGCTGCACCGCGGACAGGAACGCCTGCTGCCGCCGGGTCCGGTCCAGGTCGCCGCCGGGCAGGCCGTGCCGCTGCCGGACGAAGGCCAGCGCCTTCGAGCCGTCCAGGGTCTGCACCCCGGCCGGGAAGTCGGCACCGGAGTAGTCGTCCTGCACCGCCTTGTTCAGACACACGGTCACCCCGCCGAGCGCCACCGCGACGTCGTAGAACCCAGCCAGGTTGACCTCGGCGAAGTGGTCGATCGGCACGTTCAGCAGGCTCTGCACCGCGGCGATCGCCGAGGCCCGCCCGGCCTCGCGCCCCGCGGCCTCCAGCGCGTCCCCGGTCGGGCCGCCGGGGGTCTTGACCAGCGCGGTCTCCTGCGCCGCCTTGGCCCGGCCGTACGCCTCCTTGATCTTGTGCCAGCCCAGGTTCGGGATGTCGACCCAATCGTCGCGCGGGATCGACACCGCCGTGGCCGGCGAACCGTCGGCCGGGACGTGCAGCAGAATCAGGGTGTTGGTGTTGTAGCCGCCGATGTCGCTGGAGGAGCCGGCGTGCAGCTTGTCCAGCATCGCGGCCGGCAGGTCGTGGCCCTGGTTGTCCTTGCGCGAGTCCAGGCCCATCAGCAGGATGTTGACCGAGCCGTCGTGCGACTTGGGGATGGTGCCGCCGAGCGCCGCCGAGCGCTGGAAGCCGCCGTCCACCGCGGCCCGCAGCCACGCCCCGGTGACACTGATCAGCAGCACCGACATCGACATGGTCGAGGCCGTGGCCCACAGCCAGCGGGAGCGCCGGCTCCGGGGCTCCGGCTGCCGCGACCGGACCCGGGGCCCAGGCCGGGGGCCTTGGGGACCGCGGGGTCCTCGCGGTCCTTGGGCTCCCCGCCTCTGTGCTTCCCGACGCTGCGCTTCCCGCCCCGGCGTTTCCCGACTCAGGGCTTCACGACCCTGGGCTTCGCGACCCTGGGCTTCCCGACCCTGGGCTCCGGCGGCGTTCGGCGTTCCCGCTGATGGTTCGTGCACAGATCCAGCAAACCGCGTGAGGCGGCGTCGGCCGCGGGCGACACGCCTGGGTGTTTGAGAGGGTTCGGCTACTTTAGGCGTTTGTGAGCCTTTACACGTCTATGCGCCACCCGCACGTCCACATGCGGCGCCGGCACGGCCACGCCCGTATCGAGCACGAGTACATCGGGATCAGCGGCCGGCTCGCGGCATGGATCACCCGCAGGCTGGGGTCGATGTGGACGGTCTACGCGTGCGTGGCGGTCACCGCGGTGTGGATGCTGCTGGGCTCGCGGGCACTGTTCGGCTTCGACCCGTATCCGTACCCGTTCATGCTGTTCCTGGGCAACGTGGCGCAGCTGCTCCTGGTCTTCGTCATCCTGCTCGGCCAACAGATCCTCGGCCGGACCGGCGACCGGCGCGCGATCCAGACCTTCGAGGACGCCGAGGCGATCCTGCACGACTGCGCACAGATCCAGAACCACCTGATCGCCCAGGACCGACACCTGGCGGCGTGCGTGGTTCTGGACGAGACCGAACAATTCCAGCTCACCGCCGCCGCCGAACGCTTCGCCGCCCCACCCTCGATGGCCGACGAACACATCAGCCTCAACGCACGCCTGGCCGCCCGCATCACGGAGCGCTGCGGCAGCATGCGGGCCTTCTACCTGGCGGCGGCGTTCCAGCTGGGGTGGATCGTGCTGGCGGAGGCCGGCCTGCTGCACTTCGACCCCTACCCGTTCGCGTTCCTGCTCTTCCTGTCCAGCCTCGCGCAGCTGCTGCTGATGTTCGTCATCATGCTCGGCCAGCAGGTCATCGGCCGCGCCGCCGACCGCCGCGCCGAGATGACGTTCCGCGACGCCGAGGCGGTGCTGCACGCCTGCGAGCGGCTCCAGGCACACCTGCGAGCTCAGGACCTCGCGATCCGGCATGTGGTGGAGCACATGACGGCGTGCGGGACGGAGGAGCCCGCGTGAGCGACGGGCAGATCTGGCCGGTCAGATCTGGCCGGTCAGATCAGGCCCGTCGCGACGAGACCGCCGATAAGCAGCAGCGTGCCGGCGGTGAGCAGGTTGGCGCCGCGGTCGATCCAGGACGCGGTCACGAGCTTGGCCCCGGTCGCGGCAGCCACGGTCAGGCCGACGATCGTGGCGATGGTGGCCCCGGCGAACGCGGTGAGGGAGCCGACCGCAGCGCCGGTGCCCAGGGCGCCGGCGGCTAGGAAGACCGGCAGGATCGTGAGGTCCGGGGAGGCCGCCGCGCCGAAGGGGATCAGGACGGCGAGGCGGTCTCGGTTGTGGTCTCGGTCGTGGTGGCTGAGGTCGTCGCCATGGCCATGGCTGTGGTCGTCGCCATGGCCATGGCTGTGGTCATCGTGGCCGTGGTCATGGTGGTCGTGGCCGTGACCATCAGCCCCGTGATTGTGCCCATCAGCCCCATGACTGTGCCCATCAGGCCCGTGACTATGCCCATGACCACGCCCGACAAGCTCCATACCCAAGAACACCAACCCGGTGACCAGCAGAATCCCCCCGATCACCAAATCAGCGTGCCGCGAAACCGTGTCCCGGAACTGCAACCCGACCACGATCAGCACCGCACCGAGCAACAGCGAGACCAGCACATGCGTGACCCCGGCGGCCAGCGACAGCCGCACCGTCCTCCGCGTCGAATAGCGCCGGGTCCGGGACAGCACCGCCAACGGCATCCAGTGATCGGGCATGACCGCGTGGCCGAACCCGACTCCGGCGGCGGCAAGCATCAGGGCGGGAAGCGTCTTCACGACCGCCAGCATAGCTTCACATCTTCGCATTGGCGAATATGAGCAGGTATCGCAAGGCGCTCTCACCTGCGAAAACCTCGCAGGTGAGAGCTCACCGCGCCACCACCGCCGTCTCCACCCCGGCCCGCGTCAGCTTCTCCGGGTTCAGCACGTAGTACATCCCGGCGATCCGCTCGTCCTCGACGTGCAGCGCCATGATCCCGTCGAGCACGCCGTCCACCCGCACCAGCAGCCCGGGGTGGCCGTTGACGTCCGTCAGCTCGGTCGTGACCTCCACCCCCGCCTTGCGGATCCCGCCGAGCACGTAGCGCACCACCCGCTCCGCGCCGCTGATCGGCCGCAGCCCCGCGCGCCGCACCCCGCCGCCGTCGCCGATCAGCACGGCCTGCGGGGCGAGGACGTCCATCAGCCCCTGCATGTCCTGCGTCTCCAGCGCCCGCTGGAACGCCGCCACCGCGGCCTGCGCAGTACGCTGCGACGCCGACGTGCGCGGCCGCCGCGCGTCCACGTGCCGCCGGGCCCGGTGCGCGATCTGCCGGACGGCCGCCGGGCTCTTGCCGACGGCCGCCGCGATCTCGTCGTAGTCCACGTCGAACGCCTCGCGCAGGACGAATACCGCACGCTCGGTCGGCGACAGCGTCTCCAGAACCAGCATCAGCCCGATCGACAGGTTCTCGGCCAGCTCGAAGTCCTCCGCCACGTCCGGCGTGGTCAGCAGCGGCTCGGGCAGCCAGGTCCCGACGTAGGCCTCGCGCCGCCGCTTCACCGTCCGCAGCCGGTTCAGCGCCTGCCGCGTGGTGATGCGAATCAGGTAGGCACGCTGGTCCTGCACCTGGTCCAGGTCCACCTCGACCCAGCGCAGCCAGGTCTCCTGCAACACGTCCTCGGCATCGGCGGCCGAACCGAGGACTTCGTAGGCGACCGTGAACAGCAGATTGCGCAGGCCGACGAAGGTCTCGGTGGCTGCCGGGTTCATCGGGGCGTCAGCGCCTTCCCGCCCAGCTCCTTCCCGCCCAGCGCCTCCACCCGCTCCCGGCGCTCGGAGTCCTTCGTCCACCACGTGTGCTTGCCCGGCTTGCGGCCCTCCGTCTTCAGCTGCCAGACCGTGCCCCTGCATATGAACTCCTTGATCCGAGCGCCGACGCGGCCACCGATGTAGATGCTCTTGGGCGTGTCGTCCTTGTGCAACATCTGGAAGACCCCCGCACGCCGGCCCAGGCTGACGCACAGCGCGACGAAGCCCACGTCGATCGCCGCCGGCTCCCGACCCGCGAGCCGGGCCAGGATCGTCTCGGCGGCCTGCGGGCCGAGCTGCACCGCCGACTGGCAGCTCATCCGCAGCGGCATCCCGGACGGCGCCGCCGAGTCCCCGGCCGCCACGATCCGCGGGTCGTCCACGCTGGTCAGCGTCTCGTCGGTGAGCAGCCGGCCGACGGCGTCGGTGCTCAGGCCGCTGCGCGCGGCCAGATCCGGGACGCTGAACCCGGCGGCCCAGATGGTGATCGCGCTCGGCAGCTCGCGGCCGTCGGCCAGCCGCACCGCGTCCCGCTCCACCGCCGTCACCATCGAGCCGGGGCCGTCGACGATCCTCACGCCGAGCTTGGCCAGGTGCCGCGCCACCGAAGCCCGGCCCTTCTCGGGCAGCGACGGGCCGAGTGGTCCGCCGCACACCAACGTCACCGCGCGGCCCTGCTCGGCGAGTTCGGCGGCCGTCTCGATGCCCGCCGGACCGGCGCCGACCACCGTCACCGCGACGGTCCCCGGCTGGGCGTCCAGCACCGGCTTCAACCGCTTCGCCTGCTCCAAGCTCGCGATCGGATAGCCGGACTCTGCGACGCCGGGCACGTCCGCGCCGCTGCTGGCACTGCCGACGGCGTAGACGAGGTAGTCGTAGCGCAGCGCCGCACCGTCGGCCAGCGCCGCGGTGCGGTTCGCGGCGTCGATCCGGGTCACGGTGTCGACCACCAGCCGGACCCGCTGATTCAGGACTCTGCCGTAGTCGGCGAGCGCGGAGTGGGTCCCGGCCACGGCCTGGTGCAGCCGGATGCGCTGGACGAAGTCCGGGCGCGGGTTGACCAGCGTGACGTTCACGTCGTCCCGCTGGGTCAGGCGGTTGGCGGCCATGACGCCGGCGTAGCCGCCGCCGATCACGACGATTTCGGTGGGCGCTTCGGTGGGCGTTTCGGTGGGCATGGTGTCCTCCTCGGTTCTCGCTCTTCGGCCCCAGGACACCGGGTGATCGATTTTTGTGACGCGATGTGACCCAGATCACACTGGGCCAAATAGCCTGCGCACAGATAGTCTGCGCATAGACTAATTCGCCAACGGGAGGGAAGCGCCATGTGGAACTACGAATTCAGCGCCGAGGCCGAGGTCACCGCGCACGCCGTGTGGACGCTGTGGGCCGACCCGCTGGGCTGGCACACGTGGAACGACGGAGCCGGCAAGGTCGAGATGGAAGGGCCGTTCGCCGCCGGGACCCGCTTCACGATGACGCCGCCCGGCGAGGACCCGATCCGGATGAGGATCACCGAAGTGGTGCCGGACCAGGCGTGGGTCGACGTCTGCGAGTGGCCGGGGCTGGTCATCACCACGCACCACCTGATCGAGGAGATCGGTGACGGCCGGACGAAGGTGGTCTACCGGACCGAGATCACCGGCGAGGCGGCCGATGAGGCCGGGCCGGAGGTGGGGCCGCAGATCTGTGCCGACTTCCCGGAGGTCGTCGGGGCACTGCTGGAACGGGCGGCGAGCGCGTGACGGCCGACGGTCCGGCGGGCTCCAGCGCCCGTGGCGGCCCCGCCGACCACCCCGGTTTCCTCCTCTGGCGCGTCACCCTCCGCTGGCAACGCGAAATCGCCGCGGTCCTGGCGCCGCTGGACCTCACCCACGTCCAGTTCGTCCTCCTCGCCTGCACCTACTGGCTCAACGAGCAAGGCCTGGTCCCGAACCAGGCGACCGTCGCCGAGCAGGCCGGCACCGACGTCAAGATGACCTCGCAGGTGATCCGCACCCTGGAAACCAAGGGCCTGATCACCCGCGAGGTCGACCCGGCCGACACCCGCGCGCGCCGCCTGCGCGTGACGCCGACCGGAGCCGGCCTCGCGCCGCGCGCCATGGCCGCTGTCGAAGCGACCGACGCAGCGTTCTTCGATCCCGTGACCCACGCCCACGCCATCAGCATGCTGACCAAGCTGGCCCACATCGAGGATGGCGGCTGACAGCGTGCGGGTTGGTGGCGGGGCGCTCTAAGCCTTCGGCCGTCCCAGCCGCCCGCCGGCCAGCTCGATCCGCCGTTCCACCTTGATCTCCGCCAGGAATCGCTCGTCGTGGCTGACGACGATGAATGCCCCCTGATATCCGTTCAGCGCGTTCTCCAACTGCCCCACGCTGACCAGATCCAGGTTGTTCGTAGGCTCGTCCAGCAGGAGCAAGTGCGGAGCGGGTTCGGCGTACAGCACGCAAGCCAGCGTCGCGCGCAGCCGCTCTCCCCCGGACAGCACCCGCACCGGCAGGTGAATACGCGCGCCACGAAACAGGAATCGCGCCAGGACGTTCAGCCGCTGCGAATCGGGCAGCGACGGCGCGAAGGCCGCGAAGTTCTCGACGATCGTCCGGTCGTCGTCCAGCAGGTCCAGTCGCTGGGACAGGTACGCCACGCGTCCCTCGGCGCGCCGGATCGTCCCGCTGTCGGGCTCCAGATCGCCGTCGACCAGCCGCAGCAGCGTCGACTTGCCCGCGCCGTTCCCGCCGGACAGCGCGATGCGCTCCGGTCCGCGGATCGTCAGGTCCACCCCGTCGCCGGCGAAGATCTCGGTCTCGCCGAGACGCTTGCGTACCTGCTCGGCGACGAACAGCGTGCGGCCGGCCGGGACCTGCGTATCCGGCAGGTCGAGCGCGATGCCCTGATCGGCGCGTATCGCCTTGGCCGCCTGGTCGGCACGCTCTTTGGCCTCGCTGACCCGCGAAGCGTGCATCGTATGCGCCGTGCCCGCGGACTTCTCGGCGCTGCGCTTCATGTTCCCGGCGAAGATCCTGGGGAGCCCGGCGTTCTTGAGGTTCTTCGACGCATTACTGGCCCGCCGATCGGCCCGCTCGCGCGCCTGCTGCATCTCCCGCTTCTCGCGCTTGAGTTCCTGTTCTGCGTTACGCAGGTTGCGCTCAGCGGTCTCCCGCTCGGCTGTGACAGCCTCCTCATATGCGCTGAAGTTGCCGCCGTAGAAGCGGATCTCGCCGCCTTCGAGCTCTGCGATGCGGTCCATCCGGTCCAGCAGTTCGCGGTCGTGGCTGACCACCAGGACGCAGCCGCGCAGGCTGTCCAGGACGTCGTAGAGCCTCTGGCGGGCGCCGGCGTCCAGATTGTTGGTCGGCTCGTCGAGCAGCAGCACGTCCGGCCGCCGCACCAGCAGCGCGGCCAGGCCGAGCGAGACCACCTGGCCGCCGCTGAGCGTGCCGAGCGGTTCCCGGAGCGAGACGTCCCCGAGACCGAGCCGGTCGAGTTCCACGCGGGCCCGGTCCTCGACGTCCCAGTCGTCGCCGATCGTGGTGAAGTGCCGCTCGTCGGTGTCCCCGGCCTCGATCGCGTCCAGCGCGGCGATCACCTCGGCGACGCCGAGCACTTCGGCGACCGTGCGGCCGGCGGTCAGCGGCAGGTCCTGCGGGAGGTAGCCGAGTTCGCCGGCGACGGTCACCGAGCCGGCGGCCGGGGTGAGCGCGCCGGCGATCAGCCGGAGCAGGGTGGACTTCCCGGCGCCGTTCGGGGCGACCAGGCCGACGCGTTCGGACTCGACGGTGAAACTGAGGTCGTGGAAGACGGGAGTGTCGTCAGGCCAGGTGAAGGACAGGGCGGAGACGACGACAGGGGAAAATGCCATGAAGGTGCCTTCGAGGAGAAGCGACGAGGTGAGGCGAGAGGGCGTTCGAGTCGCGGATCAGATGATCGGAACGCGCTCGGCAGCCCGGGACATCAGTGGGTGATGTCGTCGCTCAGCATGTCGGCCTCCTCGGTCGGGACGTTCAGCAACGTAACACGCGCCGCGTCTCCGAGCGGACCGAATTATTCGGCCCTGATTCGGCCCTGGACTATTCGGCCCTGACTCGGCCCTGACTCGGCCCTGATCATTCGGCCCTGCCCGATTACTCGGCGATTCAGATTCAGTCCAGGGCTTCCTGGACCTGCTGCACGACCCGCCACATCGGGGTCCCACGGCGCGCGACGACCACCATGACCTCGTCCTCCGGCTCCGCGGCGCCGGGAGCGGAGGGGACGTCGTCGGTGTAGGTCGCGTAGACCCATTCGAGGGCGTGCTCGACCAGTTCGGCGGGGTCGCCTTGGCCGTCGGAGCGGAGCCAGCCACGCAGCGCGTGGTTGTGAGCGGCGACTACGGCTGCTGATACGACGTCGGCACGGAGGCCGCCGTCGGCGCGTCCGGCGTAGCGGGTGCGCAGGAAGGCGGCGAGGGCGCTCTCGTAGCGACGGACGACGGACAGCTCATGGGTGCGCAGCGCCGGGACCTGGCGGGTCAGCTTGTAGCGGGCCAGGGAGAACTCGGGGTCGGCAGCGTACATGGCCAAGACCATGCGGGCCGCGTCGCAGACCCGGGCCACGGGGTCCTCGGCGAAGCCGGATTCGTCGGCGAGGAAGTCCGACATCCGGCGAAGCGTGCCCTCGTGATCGGGGAAGACCACCGACTCCTTGGAGGGGAAGTACCGGAAGAAGGAGCGGCGGCCGACCCCGGCCCGGGCCACGATGTCGTCGACGGTGGTGGCGTCGAAGCCGTGTTCGGCGAACAGGGCCAGGGCTGCCGAGACCAGGGCGTCGCGCATTGCCGGTCGGGGCTCGGCGGGGGGCTGGTCGGCGGCCATGGGTGGACGGTAACACCACGTGAGGGGACACCCGAAGCCGGTGCGTGATGCATCACATAACGCCTGCGGACATATCCGCTACTGCATCTGCGACTGCGTCCGCGGCCACATCTACTTGCTACAGGTGGTTCATCTCCCACTTGCTATGTGTGGTTCATCCCCAGGAAGGCCGCCGCGTTCATATCAACAATCGATTTCGCCTGCTCATCCGCCAACCCGGCCGCGAAGAGGTACTCGACGTGGTCCCGAAGCGAAGGCCCCTGCTCAAAGGGGTAGTCGGTGCCCAGCAGCAGGCGGTCGGGCCCGACGACCTCCGCGGTCAGGCGCAGGGCCGCCGGGAGCGGGTTGGCGGTGTCGTAGGCGATGCCGCGCATCAGCTGGCCGGCGCTCGGGGCGTCGTTCGGCAGGTACCAGTCCCGGTGCCGGTCCAGGCGCTGGATGAGGAACGGCAGGTAGCCGCCCATGTGCGGGGCGATGACGCGGATGCCCGGGTACTTGACCGTGAGGCCGGCCTGGAACAGCTGCAGGATCGCGATCGAGACCTCGGCGGCGTGGCCGATCACCCAGTCGAGCTTGGCCGCCTGCATCAGTGAGGAGCCGGCCGAGTCGCCGTTCGGGTGCACGAACAGGACCGCGTTGCGCCTGTTCAGGGCGGCGAAGAGCGGCTCGAAATCGGGGTGGCTCAGGGGGCGGCCGAGAATCGAGGTGCCGACCGCGGCGCCCGGCATGCCGTCCTGCTCTATGGCCCGGTTGAGCTCGTCGACGGAGGCCAGGATGTGCGGCAGCGGGAGCGTGGCCAGGGCGCGGAAGCGGTCCGGGTGCTGCGCCGCGGTGTGCGCCAGCGCCAGGTTCGCACACCTGGCCGCCTCCACGGCCGCGGTCGGGTCGCCGGTGTAGGGGCCTTGCGGGCAGGTCGAGAGCAGCTGCACGTCCACGCCGACCGCGTCCATCGCCGCCAGCCGCAGGCCCAGCTCCCGCTCACTGTCCCCGCCGCCCAGCTCCCGGACCTCGCGCGTGCCGTCACCGCCGTCGCCCCGCATCTCGTCCAGCAGATCCAGGTAAACGGCGGGGAACAGGTGCGCGTGGACATCGACTCTCATGCCGCCAGGCTGGCGCGGGCGCGCGCCAGCGGCGTCCCGGGACCACGCCACACCCGGCCGTCCGGACGAAGCCGACCCCGGCGTTGCCCCGAACGGCTGCCTCCACCGGCGCACCCCGGGCCCCCGTACCGAAGGCTCATACAAGACCCGCGTACACGGCCCGGCGCCACCCGGCCCGAGCCCTCCTCGAAAGGCGGAACGCCATGGCCGATACCCCGGACCTGGGCAAACTCTGGAAGCAGCTGACCGACAACGTCGGCGGCGGCGTGAGCGAGGCCCTGGACAAGCTGAAGAAGAGCAGCATCGGCGAGCAGGTACAGTCCTGGATCGGCAAGGGCGAGAACAAGCCGGTCAACGCCGACCAGGTCACCCAGGCCATCGGCCAGGACCAGATGGAGCAGATCGCCCAGCAGGCCGGCACCACCCCCGAGCAGGCGGCCCAGGCCATGGCCGACAAGCTCCCCGGCATGGTGGACAAGATGACCCCCGACGGCCAACTCCCCAACCCCCAGTCCATCAAGGACAACGTGGCCGGCGCCCAGAACACAACCACCACCGCGACCGCCATGGGCACCGCCGCCACAGGCCAGGCCACCCCCCGCCCCGAAGCC
>NZ_JAAFZA010000170.1 GCF_015356865.1 Catenulispora pinisilvae | reverse complement strand
GACTGGGCCGGGGCCGCGGCCGGGGGCGGCGGGAGCTGACGCCGACTGGCGCTCGACGCACCCTTGAACTGCAAGGCGTTCTCCACGATCGGCGGCGGTGCGGGGGGCAGAGCGTGGGACGGCGGCCGTCCTTGCGGCGGCCTGAGCTCGCGGACCGGGGCCAGCGGCGGCTTCGGTCCGGGGCCGGCGGACGGCGGTGGATCGGCCGGTTCCCGGCCCTCCCAAGGCGGGGTGCCGGGCTCGGGCAGCGCGACGCTCTCCCGGTTCAGGAACGCGATCGCGTCGCGCAGCTCTGACACCTGGTCGTATCTGCTGCTTCCACCGCGGGCCCGCCCTGGGGGCCCACCCTGTGCGTGCCGAGGGTCGTTCTTGTCAGCCGGCATGGGCGGCCTCCCCGGGTACCACCGTCAGCCGGCGGCTCGAGGTGACGGTGCGCGCCGGCGGTGCCGGGCGGTTCAACTGGCGGTCGATCGCAGCCTGCAACTCCCGGATGTCCCGCATGTATCCCGAGCGTGAATAGCCGCTCGGGAGGTTCCGGCGGCCCAGCAGCTCCGCGCCGACCTTGATGTCGTGCCGCACCTCGGCGATCACGTCGATCTCCAGCGCCTGCTCGATCGCCTCCCGGGGGTTGTGGCGGCGGGCGCCCGGCGGGATCACGACGCCGGCCAGGCACCAGCGCGGGTCGGCGCGCGGCCGGGCGGCGGCCAACTGCCCGGTGATGCTGCCGACCGCGTCGTGGGCCGCGCGGATCTGCTCCAGGTGGTCGCCGGTGAGCATCAGCACCAGATCGGCGTGCTGGATCAGCGGCAGCGGGGCGTGCGCGGCGTGCAGCGGGCCGCAGTCGACGATCACGTCCACCGGCCGGCGCTTCACGACCAGTGCCGGCAGCACCCGGGACAGTGGTTCCCAGAGTACTGATACCGCGGCGGCTTGGGCCGGGACCTGGACCCCGGCCAGGAACCGGGCGGTCGAGTTCGGGCTCAGCGGCTGGACGTAGCGGAAGACCTCCTGGCGGATATCCGTGTGCTGATGGATGGCGGCCAGCCCGAGCAGCCCCTTGGCCACATCGCCGCCGCCCTGCTGGTAGCCGGCCACGATGTCGCCGTAGCGCGGATCGCACTCGGCCAGCAGTACCGGACGCGGCCAGGCCTCGGCCAACGCCACCGCCGTGGTGGTCACTCCCGGCGAGTTCTTGGCCGAGACCAGGCAGATCATCGCCATGGCGCACCTATGGGCGCGGCGTCCCGCGTACACCGGACCGGACGGCGGCCGACGGCCGCGAACGACCGGGCGGACGGCGCGCTCGGGCGGACGCCGCCGCCGGCCGGCGGAGGGGCGGGTGCGGTACGCATGGGCTGAGCTCTTTCCCGGTTGTTCGGTAGCGCTGTGGTGCTATGTGGCATTGCGCGGACTTATACTTCTGGGCGGGCGGTGCGGTCGTCCCCACGGTGGCAATGAGAACTCTGATTCAGTTGTAACCAGTCGCGGCCGATGTAGTCCTGTGGGTTCCGGGGGTTCGAAACGGACGGTCGCAGAGCCCTGGCATCGCCGCCGAGCAGGCTCTCACCTGCTCAAACCGTACCCTTTCGGGCCGTCGGTGAGCTGCTGAGCTGGGGGTTCGCCATGATTACGCTAGGGATACAGGTATAGGCGCAGCGTTGCGGGGTGTCAATATTCGCCATCAATCAATGCCTGAGTGTGGCGGAGATGACACGTCCTGGTCCGGGCGGCCGACGCGCCGCCTCGACGGGTGACGCGCGCGGGATTTCCCTTACAGGGATTCAGAAATCAGGTCCGCGTGCTCCGCGGCCCGGCCGTAGGCCAGGGACAGGGCCCAGGCGCGCTTGAGGTAGAAGTGCAGACCCATCTCCCAGGTGCATCCCATGCCGCCGTGCACCTGGATCGCCGCCCGCGCGTTCGCCACCGCGGCGTCGTCGGCGAGCAGCTTGGCCGCCGACACCGCGGCCGCCGCCGCCGGCAGGTCCGCGCCGTCGGACCCGACCGCCTCGTCGGCCAGCTGCACCGCGGCCGAGTGCACGGCGGCCCGGGCCAGCTCGGCGCGCGCGAACATGTCCGCGCACAGGTGCTTGACCGCCTGGAACGAGCCGATGGCCCGGCCGAACTGGGTGCGCTGCTTGGCGTAGGCGACGGCGCGTTCGGTCAGCACCGCCGCGATGCCTACCTGGTAGGCCGCGGTGAGCAGGGCACCCTCGCGCAGCAGCGCGTCGGCGGTCCCGGCATCGCCGACGATCTCGCCGCGCAGCGGCTTCTGCCGCAGGCGGTGCAGCGGGACGCGGGGATCCACCGGGTGCGGGACGGCGTCGGCGCGCAGCTCGATCGGTTCGACCCGCAGCACCTGGCTGTGCCCGGCCACGCCCGGGGTCTCGCCGTCCACGATCTCGATGACCAGCAGCGCGTCCAGGGCGTCGAGGTGTTCCAGCAGCTGCGGCGCGCCGCCGGTCAGGTCGCCCAGCCCGACCCGGTGCCGGCCGGCCGCGTATTCCGGCAGCAGGGTCGCGGCCAGCGCGGTCGCGGTGAACGGGCCGGTGGCCAGCGAGCGGCCCAGCTCCTCGAAGACGTGCACTGATTCGGGGTGGCCCAGTCCCAGCCCGCCGTCCGCCTCCGGTACCCGGACGCCGAAGATCCCCAGCTCGGCCAGGTCGCGCCACAGCGCCCCGGCCACGCCGCCCACGCCGGGCTCCGGCCCGTCCTGGCCCGGGGTGCCCGGCGCGGGGTGCTTGCCCAGCACGTCGCGCACCGCGCCGGCCAGCGCCAGCTGGTCCTGTGTCGGTCGGAAGTCCATTACCGCCCGTCCCCCTTCGCCGCGCTAGCCGCCGACGGCTCCTTGGGTTCCTTGGGCAGCCCGAGGATCCGCTCGCCGATGATGTTGCGCTGGACCTGCGACGTCCCCGCGGCGATGGTGTATGCCAGGGACCTGAGGCGCTCGTAGCCGGGCTCGCCGTCGTAGGTGCACAGGTCGTCGTCGAAGGCCAGGGAGTCCCGGCCGCGGACTTCGGCGTGCAGATCGTCCAGGTGCTGCCGGGCTTCGGAAAACCTCAACTTGAAAACTGAGGAACCAGGGCCGGGGATGCCATCGGCTGAATGCTCGGCCTCTGAGACGTTCCGCTTCACCAGAGCCCACAGGGCGTCGAACTCGGCCGCCAGCCGGGCGATCCGGCGGCGGATCTCAGAGTCCTCCCAGGTCGCGTTCTCCCGGGCCAGCGCGGCGATCTCCAGCAGCCGCCGCCGGGCCCAGACCACCTCGGCGACGAACCCGGTCCCGCGCTCGAAGGCGAAGGTCACCATCGCGATCCGCCAGCCGTCGCCCTCGTTGCCGACCCGGTTGGCCACCGGGATCCGTACGTCCTCCAGGATCATCTCGGAGAACTCGGTCGAGCCGCCGGCGGTCTTCAGCGGGCGCAGGGTGAGGCCGGGGGTGTCCATCGGCATGATCAGCCAGGTGATGCCCTGGTGCTTCGGGCCGTCCGGCGGGCCGGTGCGCACCAGCAGTTCGCAGAAGTCCGCGACTTCGGCGTGCGACGTCCAGATCTTGCGGCCGTTGACGACGTAGTGCTCGCCGTCGCTGTCGAGCACCGCCCGGGTCCGCAGCGCGGCCAGGTCCGAGCCGGCGTCCGGCTCGGAGAAGCCCTGGCACCAGATCTCCTCGCCGCGCAGGATCGCCGGGATGTGCCGCTCGCGCTGCTCCGGGCCGGCCTCGGCGATCAGCGTCGGGCCGGCGTGCAGCAGGCCGACGAAGTTCACCCCGACGTAGGGCGCGCCGGCCAGCTCGGACTCCTCCAGGAAGATCAGGTGCTCGGTCGGGGTGGCACCGCGCCCGCCGTACTCGGCCGGCCAGTTCAGCCCGGCGTACCCGGCCTGGTGCAGCAGCGCCTGCCAGTGCGAGTCGTAAGACCTGCGGGCCGGCCAGTCGTCCTGCGACGGCTGCCGGTCCAGGGTCGGCAGGACCGCGCGCAGCCAGGCCCGCAGCTCTTCGCGGAACCGCTGTTGGGCCGGTGTGTCACGCAGCTGCAAGGCGGGCTCCTGTCGGGCTCCGGGCGGGCTTTCCATGGAAATCTGACGGTCCGTCAGGTGAGCGTATTGCGGCGGATCGCGGGCCACAAGACCCACTCCCGTTCTGACTCCGTGTCAGCTACTGTGCGCGGCATGCCGGTCGATGTGTTCGCGATGCTGGAGCCGTCCCGCTGCGCCGTCGTCACCTCCGAGTTGCAGAACGGGGTCCTGGGCCCGTCTGCGCTGTTCCCCCAACTCGCCGACGCGGCCCGTCCGCACATCCCGGCCATGGCCCGGGTCGTGGAGGCCGCCCGCGCGGCCGGCATCCCGGTCATCCACGCCACCGTCTACCGCCGAGCCGATACCCGCGGTGCGAACACCAACGCGGGCCTGTTCGCCGCGGCGCTGCGGTCGGCCCGGCGCGAGGACGTCCAAGACCTGCTGCCCGGCTCGAAGGCCGCCGCGGTCATCGACGAGATCGGCCTACTGGACACCGACCTCGAACTGCCGCGCTACCACGGCCTGGGCCCCATGTACGACTCCGGCCTGGCCGCCGTCCTGCGCAACCTGGGCACCCGCACGGTGATCCCGGTCGGCGTCTCGGTCAACGTCGCCATCACCAACCTGGTGATGGACGCGGTCAACGCCGGCTTCGACGTGGTCCTGCCGCGCGACGCGGTCGCCGGGGTGCCGGCGGCGTACGCCGAGTCGGTGATCGAGAACACCCTCAGGGTGCTGGCCGTGCTGACGACCAGCACCGATCTCGCCGCGGCCTGGGGCAAGTGAGGTCTCAGCCCCCCAACTGAGCCTCGCGCTGCCGCGTCGTGGAGTGCACCGGGTCGGTGTCGAAACGCGGCAGCACCTCGCGCCCGAAGGTCTGCACCGACTCGATCGCCGCCTCGATCGGCATCGCCGTCGACAGCATCCCGAAGACCAACTGGTCGGCGCCGATCGCCTGGACCGCCGCGACCGCCTCGGAGACCTCGTCCGGGGTGCCGATGCACATCGCCTTGGCCTCGATCACCGCGTCGATGGTCGCCCGGTCCATCTCCGGGATCGTGCCGCCGAGGTCGTTGACCCACTGCGGGCGCGGGAAGGTGTCCAGGTACTTCCACAGCAGGCTCTGGTGGTAGCCGGAGCCCATCGTGGCCGCCACCTCGCGGGCCCGCCGGCCGTCCTCCAGGCACACCAGCTGCGAGGTGACCATGACGTTGTTGTTGATGTAGCCGCCGACCGGGTTCTCGCAGCGCTCGATCTCCTCCTTGTAGACGGCGATCAGCTTGCCCAGGTCGTCCATCGAGGCCTGGGCGAAGCAGAGCACGCCGATGCCCATCTCGGCCGCCTTCTTGAAGGTGCCCGGCGAGCCGGCCGCGACCCACAGCGGCGGGTGCGGGTCGGTCAGCGGCTTGGGGAGGACGTTGCGCGTGGGCATCGAGAAGAAGCGGCCGTCGTAGGAGTAGTCCGTCTCCTTCCACATCCGCACGATCTGCGGCAGCGTCTCGTCGACCATCTCCCGGGTCAGGTCGGAGTCCTCGATGCCGAAGCCCTTGGTCTCGGTGGTCGAGGAGCCGCGCCCGACGCCGAACTCGAACCGGCCGCCGGACAGGTGATCCAGCACCGCGACCTTCTCGGCGACCCGGGCCGGGTGGCTGACCGGCGGGGTGATGTTGAAGATGCCCGAGCCGATGTGGATCCGCTCGGTGGCGGCGGCCAGGTAGCCCAGGAAGGCCTCGTTGGCGGACAGGTGCGAGTACTCGTCGAGGAAGTGGTGCTCGGTGGCCCAGGTGTACTTGAAGCCGGCCCGGTCGGCGGCCTTGACCAGCTCGATCTCGTCGCGCAGCCGCGAGGCTTCCGTTATCCCGGGGTGGTTCTTCGGTACGTACAGGCTGTTGAAGAGGCCGAACTCCACGGTGGGCTCCTTGCTCGTCGTCGGTTCATTGAGCGCGGGAGGGCGCGGGCAAGAGCAGAGCCGCGATCTGACGCACCGTCAGATATCGTACTGATCGGCATTGCGGCCGCAAGGGGCACGGCTCTTCCCCCTGATCGCGGCGTGCAGTAGAACAGCGTAGAACTGACCCACCGTCAGATCCGATCGGGAGGCCGCGGGATGCTGGACGCCGGGAGTCTGTGGGAGCTGATCGAGCGCCGCGCCGAGGCCGATCCCGGACGCGAGCTGCTGGTGGACTCCGGCGGGTCGCGGATGACGAACGGCGAGTTCCGGGACGCCGCCCTGCGCACCGCCGCCGGACTGCACGACCTCGGAGTGCGCACCGGCACCGTGGTGTCCTGGCAACTCCCGACCTGGAACGCCGGCTACGTCCTGATGGCCGCGTTGAGCCGGCTCGGCGCGATCCAGAACCCGATCATCCCGATCTACCGGGACCGCGAGGTGGGGTTCATCGTCCGGCAGATCGCCCCGGAAGTGGTGATCACGCCCTCGGAGTTCGGCGGCTTCGACTTCGCGGCGATGATCGCCCGGCTCACCGAGGGAACCGGCACCCGGCACATCGCGGCCGATCGATCGCTCCCGGACGGCGATCCGGCGGTCCTGCCCGCGTATCAGGCCCCTGGCGAACGCGAACTCCGCTGGTACTTCTACAGCTCGGGCACGACCGCCGACCCCAAGGGCGCCCGCCACACCGACACGGCGATCCTCGCGGCGGCGCGCGGGATGCACGAGTGCCTGGCGCTGACCGGCGAGGACATCAACGGCATGGCGTTCCCGCTGACCCACGTCGCGGGCCCCATCTGGCTGGCCTCCTCGCTGATGGCCGGCCTGTCGAACGTGCTGCTGGACCGCTTCGACCCGGCGGCGGCCGTCGACCTGTTCGGCCGGGAGAAGGTGACGCTCGGCGGCTCGGGGACACCGTTCCACCTGGCCTACCTGAAGGCCCAGCGCGAGTTCGTGAAGACCCATCCGGGCCAGCGGGCCTTCCCCTACTTCCGGCTGTGCAACGGCGGCGGCGCGCCGCGACCGGCCACCCTGCACGCCCAGATCCGCGCCGAGGTCGGCGGCCTGGGCGTGATAGCCGGCTGGGGCCTGACCGAGGCGCCGATCCTGACCATGTCGACCGTGCACGATCCCCAGTCGGCGCTCGACGACTCCGAAGGCCGCCCGATGCGCGGTGTCGAACTGCGGGTGGTGACGCTGGAAGGCAAGGCCGCCGCGCCGGGTGAGGAAGGCGAGCTGCGGGCCAAGGCGCCGCAACTGATGCTCGGCTATGTCGACGCGGCCCTGGACGCCGACGCGTTCGACGCCGACGGCTACTTCCGGACCGGTGACCTCGGCACGGTCGACGCCGACGGCTTCGTGCGGATCACCGGACGGCTGAAGGACATCATCATCCGCAAGGGCGAGAACATCTCCGCGAAGGAGATCGAAGACCTGCTGTTCACGCACCCGCGGGTGGCCGACGTCGCGGTGGTCGGCCTGCCGGACGCCGACCGTGGGGAGCGGGTGTGCGCCGTCGTGGTCGGCGCGGACGGCGCGGAGGCGTTGCAGTTCGCGGAGATGGTCGCGTTCCTCAAGAGCGCGGGGCTGACCACGCACAAGCTGCCGGAGCAACTGGAAGTGGTCGAAGGACTGCCGCGGAACCCGACCGGGAAGGTGATCAAGCGGGATCTGGTGGCGCGGTTCCGGGGCTAGCGCACGCTTTCAGTCGGTCACGCCGCGCCTTCGACACGCTGAGCGGTGTAGATGACAGTCAGCCGCGGATCCGCGACCCGCCCGCCGAGCTCGTCGACGAGCGAACCGAGACGGGTCAGGAACTCCTCACGGCTCGGCGGATCGAGTTCTCTGATGTTCGGGAACGTGGACCACTGATCCCGCGCGGACTGCGTGGTCAGGATCTGCTGCCACTCCATGATCTCGACCTCGACGGAACCGAAGTAGCCGCCCGCGGTCAACTGCCCGCGCCACCGGTCGGTGTCCAGCACGTGCGAGCGGCTGTTCCGATAGCCGGTCTCGCCGGGCAGCAGATCGTGGTAGACCTCGTCGAGCCGGTCGCGGAACAGCGTCGGCCGCTTGGCGTCGCCGAACTCGTTCCACCACGCGGCCAGCCAACCGCCCGGACGCACCTGGGCACCGATCTTCGCGGTCGACGTCGCCGGGTCCAGCCAGTGCAGCGCGGTGGCCGCCACCGCGAGGTCGAATCCGCCCGGCAGGTCCGCGGTCTCGAAATCGCTCACCGAGATCTCCAGCCGATCACCCGTGTGCTCCGCGGCGAGCACCGCGGCCAGGCTCTCGCCGGGCTCGACCGCGACCACCCGCGCGCCGGCCGCCAGCAACGGCCCGGTCGCCAGGCCCGTTCCGGCGCCGATCTCCAGCACGCGCGTGCCGGGGCCCAGTCCGCACCGCTCGGCCAGCAGATCGAAGACCGCCTCCGGGTACGGCGGCCGGCCGCGCCGGTAGGTCAGCGCATCGGCGTTGAACGACATGCGGCGGGCTTCGCGCGTGGCCTCAGCCGATCTCGCCTGCCCGGCCGTGACAGCATCCTGTGTCGCGACGGTGCCCGGATTCGATTCTTGATCTCCCATCCGGACAGTCTGCCGACTCGGCCTCGCCAGGGCACGGAGATTTCGGCCTGCTGAGGTGGCGGTGGCAATGAGCTGTGGCAATGAGCTGTGGCGAAGAGTTGCGCCAACGAGCCGTGGCGACAAGCCGTGGCAACGAGGCGTCGGCGACAAAGCGGTGGCGGTACCGGCCAGGTGCACCGGTACCGCCACCGAGGGTCGGGCGCCGTTGGCCGGCCCTGGCTTGTGTGTGGTGGTGCGAGCGGGTCAGGCCGCGGCGGCCCTGAGCAACGCCTCGGCTTCGGCCACGACACTCGTGGCGTTCGCCGCGCGCTGCGCCGGTCCCCGGTAGGTCCGCTGCGGGTCGAGCCCCGAGAGCCGGCCGGCGAGCACATCGGCCTGCGCCAGCAGCGTCTCGTGCCGCCCGGACAAGCTCCGCCGGTGCTCGGCACAGGCTCCGAGGGCGTGGATGTGCGGGTCGGAGACGCTGCGCAGCGTGTCGTCGACGACGATCCCGCGCGCCACCGCCAGCCCCGAGGTCCAGGCCAGCGCCGTGTTCGGGGCCGTGCCGCAGGCGATGACCGCCAGATCGCAGCCGAGCCGGTGGCCGTCGGCGAGGGTGACCGCCGTCAGGGCATCGGCGGACCCGGATTCCAGGGCCCGGACCCGGCAGTCCTGGTAGGCGATCACTCCCGTGCGCCGCAGCGTCAGATAGGCATCGGTCGGCGTTATCTCGGGGGTGGCGGGGGTCTGGTCGACGAGCTCGACGTGCAGCGGATCGTCGCTGCGGGAGATCCGCAGGGCCGCGGCCACAGCGAGCCCGGTACTGCTGCCGCCGATGACGACCGCGTGGCTCGCGGGCGCCGCCGCCTCGGCCAGCCGGTGGAAATCGGCGGCGTTGTGCGCCGAGTGCACGCCGGGCAGCAGGTCCCGGCCGTCGGCGGTTCGCAGCCCCCTGATCGGCGGCAGCACCGGATTGGCGCCGGTGGCCAGCACCAGCGTGTCGTAGGGCTGAATCCACTGGTCAGAGCCGTGGACCAGGCGGTGCAGCCGGTCCACGGCCACGGCCCGGACCCCGGCGCGCAGGTCCAGCCGCGGGTCGTTCGGCGTCGGCAGGGCGGCCGCGGTCGTGTCGAACGCGGTGTCCGCGCGGTCCCGGGCCTCGGACGCTTCGTGGGCTGTGCGGCCCGCACGAGTCTTGACCAATGTGCTCGGCAGTGCGGAGCGGTCGTGCGCGACGGCGCCCTCGCCGGCGTAGACGGTGACGTCCACCTCGGCGTCGGTGCCGAGCAGGCCGGTGACCAGACGGTGGGCCGCCGGCCCCCAGCCGACGACGACGATCTTCCTGCTCATCGGGGATCCCCCTTCGATCGGCGACGCGATGCCCCCACGATGCCCGACCAAGGTTTCCCCGCTGCTTCGCCGATGTTTCCTCCGTCGTCCCGGTCGGGACGGGGAGAGGACCGCCAGCCGGACGGTTACTAGGACGAACGCCCGCGATCAGCCACAATGGCGGGCATGGCTGACCAGCAGAAGCAGCAGTGGGTCCTCACCCTGTCGTGTCCGGACACCCCCGGCGTAGTGCACGGCGTCGCGAACTACCTCCTCATGACCGGTTGCACCATCCTGGACAGCCAGCAGTACGGCGACCCGGACTCGGGGCTGTTCTTCATGCGGGTGAGCTTCGAGCGGGTGCACGACGAGGTCACCCTGGAACAGCTCGACAGCAGTTTCGCCGCGGTCGGCGCGACCTTCCGGATGGCCTGGCGGATCCGCGACGCCCGCGAGCTGATGCCGGTGGTGCTGATGGTCAGCAAGTTCGGGCACTGCCTGAACGACCTGCTGTTCCGGGCCGGCACCGGGGCGCTGCCGGTACGGATCGCCGCCGTGGTGTCCAACCACCGGGACTTCGAGGAGCTGACCCGCTCCTACGGCGTGGACTTCGTGCACCTGCCGGTCGCCGCCGGGGACGAAGAGGCCAAGGCGAAGTCCGAGGCCGCGCTGCTGGAGGTGGTCGAGAGCCGGGGCGTGGAGCTGGTCGTGCTGGCCCGCTACATGCAGGTGCTGACCGACGACGCCTGCAAGGCGCTGGAGGGCCGGATAATCAATATCCACCACTCCTTCCTGCCGAGCTTCAAGGGCGCCAAGCCCTACCACCAGGCGCACGCCCGCGGCGTGAAGCTGATCGGCGCCACCGCCCACTACGTCACCGCCGACCTCGACGAGGGCCCGATCATCGAGCAGGAGGTGGCCCGGGTCGGGCACGGCGTCCGCCCCGAGCAGCTGGTCGCCGTCGGCCGCGACGTCGAGTGCCAGGTGCTGGCCCGGGCCGTGAAGTGGCACGCCGAGCACCGGGTGCTGCTGAACGGGAGCCGCACGGTCGTCTTCGCCTGAGCACCCGAGCACGGGCACGAGCGCGGGCACCAGAACGGGCACGGCGAAGCCCTGAGAAGCGCGGAAACGCTTCTCAGGGCCGACTTCAGCTCACGAGGACGAGCTGCCCGAAGGCGACGAGGACGTGGACAGGCTGGACGAATCCCCGCTTCCCGATGGCGACGACGGCGACGACGGCCACGACTGGCCCGTCGAAGCCCCGCTGTCCGAAGGCGACGAGGGCGTGGACAGGCTGGAAGAATCCCCGCTCCCCGACGGCGACGACGGCCACGACAAGCCCGACGAGGCCCCGCTCCCCGAAGGGGGACTCGACGGGTATCCGCTCGGCGGCGGATACGACCCCGAGCCCGAAGCGCCGCTGGACGGCGTCCAGGAACCGCTCGGCGGCGCCATGGATTGCAGTTGCTTCGTGATGTCCGCCAGGTGTTGCAGTTGTGCCTTCGCGTACGCCAGGAACGCCGGATCGCCCAGGACCTTCTCCAGCTGGGCGTTGGTCAGCAGCGGTGCGGCCGCCGTCGGCGGTTCCATCCCGTTCAGCCCACCGGTGACCGAGGTCCCCAAGATGATGTCCACTCGCGGGTCCTGGAGCCCGGCCCCGACGTACCCGGCGCTCGGCTGGCCCGACGGCCCGCCGGCGACGACCAGGGTTCCGCCGGCGGTGCTGGTCTCGACGCAGTCGGGCCGGGCCGGAGCGCCGCAGCTGAGTGGGTGCCCGTCCAGCGTCAACGCCGACTCCGTGGACGGGAAGAGATAGTTCGTCTTGCCGTCCGGCCCGGTGAGGATGAGCACCCACTTGCCCGTCGCCTTCACGGTGAACCCGGCGGGCAGTGCCGCCTGGATGTACTTCACCGATCCCGTGGCGAAGTCGACGTTGAAGTTCTGCTCCTCGTTGTACAGCTCGCAGTACGCCTGCAGGTTCCCCTTGACGGTGGCCGGCGCCGAGCAGTACGGCGTCCACAAGGTCCCCTCCGGTTCGGACGGGCCGGCCTGCGACCGGTGCGTCTGGGTACCCGAGGGCAGTCCGCCGCCGGCGCTCACGGTGCTCCCGGACCCGCCGCTCATAGCGGCCACCCCGGTTCCCACCGCGATCACCGCCAGCGCCGCCGCGCCGGACAGCGCCCAGTCCCGCCGCCGCCGGCGCATACCCCAGTCCATGGCGTCGTCGATGACGTCCCGGTGCTGTGGCTCGTCCTGCGGCGCCGGGAGGGCGCCGGACAACAGCTCACGCATGTCGTTCACAGTTCTTCTCCCAGCTAGTCGTGGATGAGCTCGCTGACAGCGGTACCGAGCCGCTGACGCAGAATCGCGATCGCCCGGGACGTCTGGCTCTTCACCGTCCCGGGCGACACCCCCAGCGCGTCGGCCGTCTGGTCGACGCTCAGGTCCTCCCAGAACCGCAGGACGACGACCGCCCGGGCCCGGGGCGGCAGCGTGTCGAGTGCGCTGCGCACCGCGAGCCGCAAGGCGGCGTCGTCGGCCGGGGACGCCGGTTCGGGGGCGTCGTCGAGGGCGACGGTCGCGTGGTCCTTCTGCCTGAGGTCCAGGAAGGCGCGGTACAGCACCGTGCGGGCGTAGGCGTCGATCGAGTCGGCGCGCTGCACCCGGGGCCAGGACCGGAACAGCCGACCGAAGGTCGTCTGGACCAAGTCCTCGGCGGTGTGCCAGTTCCCGCACAACAGGTAAGCGCTACGGCGTAGGTGCGGCTGTGCGCCCACGGCGTACTCACGGAACTGTTCGCGGGCCTCGGCCGAACCGCCATGCGCCAGCGGGCTCTTGAGTTTCCTCACATCAGGTATGACCGGAGTACGGCCCCTGGGGTTGGAACAGGGAACGTATTTGCACGCCCCGTAGCTACGTCCCCTATTACGGGGCTAGACCGGGACCTCATGGCCGATCGCCATAAGCAGCGCGCCGAGCTGCACGATCAGCTGCTGCTCGACCTCCACCCGGGCCAGGTCCTGGTGCTTCAGCCAGTCGAGCACCGCGGTCTCGGCGGCGGCGACCCAGCACTTGAGGGTCATCCGGACCACCGGGTTCACCGGAGTGGGCTCCCTGAGGCCTTCCACGAGGAGTTCATAGACGGTGTCCTCTACAGAGTGCACCAGCGCGGCCGACTCCCCGCCCGACCCGTAGGCCGCGGATCCGCCGAGCAGCGCGACGAACCCCGCGGAGTGCGCCTCGGCGAACTCCACGAACGCCCGCACCGCGCGGTCCAGCCGCTGCAACGGCGTGTCGCCCGGCTCGACCTGGGCCAGCCGCCGGGTCAGCTCGGCGGCGGCCTTGGACAGTGCGGCGGCGTAGAGCTCCTGCTTGGTCCCGAAGTAGTGGTAGACCAGGGCGCGCGAGGCGCCGGCGGCCTGCGCCACGTCGTCGACCGAGACCTCGTCCGGGCCGCGGCTGGCGAGCAGGTCCAGCGCCGCCTCGATCAGCTCGTCGCGGCGGCGGTCCACCGAGAGCCGGCGCCGGGGGGCCGTGCGCGTGGCGGAGGGAACGGGCTGGGAGCTGCGGGACTCGGACTGCACATCGCCATGCTGCCATGTCCGGGGCGAGGAGCGAATCGGTGAGCGTGTCGCGACCGTTCCTGAATCTGCTTCAGTCTTCCTGATTCTGCCTCCGCGGCCGGTCGGGAGCTCCGCGACTGGTCGGGAATCGAGCGATGAGTATCGGCGCGGCGGGTCGTCTGAGGAGGTGACAGCCGGCTCGGCCGGATGACGGCCCGCGCGACCCGAGGAGAACGCGATGCGCAAGGTAGTGGTGACCCAGTTCGTCTCCCTCGACGGAGTGGCCGAGGCCGCCGACAAGTTCCTCACCGGCTGGGACGACGTGGTGGACGCCAACGGCGCCGAGATCATCGCCACCCAGGACGCGGTCATCCTCGGCCACCGCACCTACGACGAGTGGTGCGCGTTCTGGCCGGGCAGCGACATCGAGCCGTTCGCCACGTTCATCAACAAGGCGCCGAAGTACGTCGCCTCGTCCACCCCGCTCGCGACTCAGTGGAGCAACGCGATCGCGATCGACGGCGACCTGGTCGGGTTCGTCCGGGATCTCAAGAACTCCGCCGGCGGCGACATCGGCGTCCACGGCAGCATCGCGGTGGCCCAGTCGCTGCTCACCGCGGGCGTCGTCGACGAGCTGCGGCTCGCGGTCGTCCCGGTGGTCGTCGGCCACGGCCGCCGGCTGCTGGACGGACTGCCGCATATCGGTCTGGAACTGATCCGGAGCGTGGGGACGCCGTCCGGCTACCTGCTGGCCGACTACCGCGTCGCCGGACCCGCCAGCTGAAGCCGCCAGCTGAAGTCGCCGGCCGAAGTCGCCACCTGAAGCCGCGAGTCACACCTGGTGTCCGTTCCGGGTCCGCTGCGGAAACGGGGTCTTGTCGGCGGGGCACTCGGCGCTTACATTAGACGCCGTGTCCAATAAAACCGGTCCCACGCCCGAGGCCCTGCAACGCCACCGCGACGCCCAGGCGCTGGCCTATCGCTGCGCCGAGACGGTCGGCGCGGGACTGGAGGCCGGCGTCACCGAGCGGGAGGTCGCGCGGCGGATGCGCGGCTTCCTGCGGGAGAACGGCGTCGAGGACTTCTTCCACATCCCCTTCGCCTGGTTCGGGGAGCGCACGGCGTTCCGGTCGCTGAAAGGCCCGTGGACGCCGCTGCACTTCTTCCCGACCAACAAGCGGCTCAAGGAGGGGATGTCCTACGTCCTCGACTGCTCCCCGGTCGTCGACGGCTACGTCTCCGACATCGGCTACGCCGGAGTACTCGGTAAGCCCGGTGACAACCGCATCTTCGACGCCCTCATGCGCGACCTCGCGCAATACCGGACCCTGATCCTGGACCGGATCAAGGCCGGGGACACCCTCTCCGAGGTCTACGCGGCGGTCGACGTACTCATCGCGCAGCAGGGCTACGAGTCCCGGCACAAGGTCTACCCGGGCAGCGTCATCGGCCACCAGGTCGGCCGGATGACCCAGCGCCGCAACATGGGCCGCTACGCCTTCGGGTTCGGCCTGCGCACCCTGGAGACTCTGGGCCGGGAGATCGTCACCGAGGGCATCAAGGGCCGCTCCCCGTTGTGGGCCGGCGGCCGCGCCTCCCGCCACGCCCCCACGCCGGGGCTCTGGGCGGTCGAGCCGCACATCGGTTTCCGCAACGTCGGGGTGAAGTTCGAAGAGCTCTTGGTGGTCACCGAGGACGACGCCTTCTGGCTGGACGACGACCTGCCGCACGTCCGGCGGTGGCAGGAACAGGCCCGGACGGCGGAACCGGTACTGGAAGGCGCACCCTCATGACCCAGGACGTCCGCACCCTGGCGGTGACCGTGGAGGGCGGCAAGCTCTCTGTCCGCACCTATGGGGACCCCTCTAAGCCGACCGTATTGCTGGTTCACGGCTACCCCGACACCCAGGCGGTGTGGGACGGCGTGGTGTCCGAACTCGTCGATGACTTCCACGTCGTCACCTATGACACCCGCGGCATCGGCGCCTCCAAGGGACCGCTGTTCAAGCACGGCTACACCCTGGAACTCCTCGCGGACGACCTCTACGCGGTCGCCGACGTCGTCGCGCCCGACCGGCCGGTGCACCTGGTCGGCCACGACTGGGGCTCCATCCAGGCATGGGAAGCGGTTACGCGCGCGGATTCCGCAGAGCGTTTCCTCTCCTATACGTCCATCTCCGGGCCGTGCCTGGACCACGCAGCGCTGTGGACCCGCGCGGGTATGCGCAAGCCGACGCCCAAGGCCGCCGCGCGTTCGCTGAAGCAGGCGCTCGCGTCCTGGTACATCGTGGTGTTCCACCTGCCGGTGGGACCGCGGGTGGCGTGGCGGCTCGGTCTGGCCAAGCAGTGGCCGCGGATCATCAGGGCCATAGAGGGGACCAGACTCGACCCCTCTCCTACTCTCCATAGAGACGGTTCGCGCGGTGTCCTCTATTACCGCGCCAACATGCTGCCCAAGATGCGGCATCCCGAGGAGCGGCCGACCACCGTTCCGGTCCAGGTGCTCACGCCGACCGGCGACCGGTTCGTCACTCCCGCTCTGGCCGCACAGGCACCGGCGCCGTGGACCGAGCGGCTCTATGTGCGCAAGGTCCATGGCGGCCATTGGATCGTCGTGAAGAAGCCCGCACTGATCGCCGAGCGGATTCGCGAGTTCGTCCAGTCCAGCATCGCGACTCCGGGAGGACCCGAACCTGTGCGTTCCCTATTGCGTGCCGAGGCCAAGCAAGGCACTAAAGACCGGCCGGAGTTCGAGGACAAGCTCGTCGTCATCACCGGCGCCGGGTCCGGGATCGGCCGTGCCACGGCGTTGGCATTCGCCGAGAAGGGCGCGGACATCGTCGTTGCCGACATTGACGCGGTCGCCGCGGCCCGGACCGTGGAACTCGTGGAACTGCTCGGTGCGCGGGGATACCCCTACACCGTGGACGTCTCCTCGGGTGAAGCCATGGAAGCGTTCGCCAATGATGTGAAGGCGACCGCCGGTGTCCCCGACATCGTGGTCAACAACGCGGGCATCGGGATGTCCGGGTCGTTCCTCGCCACCGAGGTGAAGGACTGGGAGAAGATCCTCGGCGTCAACGTCTGGGGCGTCATCCACGGCGCGCGGTGTTTCGGCGAGATGATGCGGGAGCGCGGCGAGGGCGGGCACATAGTGAACCTCGCGTCCGCGGCCGCGTATACGCCGTCGCGCACATTGTCCGCCTATTCGACCTCCAAGGCCGCGGTCCTCATGCTCTCCGAGTGCCTGCGCGCGGAGTTCGCCCGCTACGGCATCGGCGTCTCGGCGATCTGCCCCGGCTTCATCGCCACCAACATCACCCGGACCACGAAGTTCGTCGGGCAGAGCGCGGAACAGCAGGAGCGCACCCGGCAGCGCATCACCGGCCTGTACCGGAGACGGAACTTCGGCCCGGACAAGGTGGCCGAGCGCATCGTGGACGCGGTGCGGCGCGACAAGCCGGTGGTGCCGGTCGCGCTGGAGGCCAAGGCCGGCAAGGCCATTTCCCGACTGTCCCCGGCGCTCGCGCGCCGGATGGCGAAGATCGACCCGACCGGCTGAGGAGCTGATCGACATGGCTGACACCCCGGCAGGCCGCGGCCCGGCAGCCGAACTCGACGAGCGGCACCCCGACCTGAAGCCGCGGCGCGTGAAGTTCGACTGGGAGAACACGCCGCTGCACTGGATCCCCGAGGACCCGTACGCGACGCACATCATCAACGTGCTGCACCTGTTGCTGCCGGCCGGCGAGCGCTGGTTTGTGCACGTCTACAAGCAGGTGCTGCCCTACATCCGCGACGAACGGCTCAAGGCCGAGGTCAAGGGCTTCATGGGGCAGGAGGGCACACACGCGGTCGCGCACCAGAATGTGCTGTACCACATGAAGGTGCAGGGGCTGGATCCCGATCCGTTCGTCGGACAGATCGAGTGGCTCTTCGAGCAGCTGCTCGGCGACACCACGATGCCACCGTTCGCCCGCAAGAAGTGGCTGCGCGAGCGGCTGGCGATCATCGCCGCGATCGAGCACTTCACCGCGGTGCTCGGCAAGTGGATCGTCGACTCCCGCGGCCTGGACGCGGCCGGCGCCGACCCGGTGATGCTGGACCTGCTGCGCTGGCACGGCGCCGAGGAGGTGGAGCACCGGTCCGTGGCGTACGACGTGTTCATGCACCTGGACGGCTCCTACGCCCGGCGCACCCGCACGATGATCGTGACGTCGATGGCGTTCGCCTGGATCTGGGGCCGCGGCGCGAAGTTCATGGTCGCCGCCGACCCGAACGGCCTGCGGCCCGGCCGCCCGCCGCAGATGACCGAGCGCGAGTTCCTGGGCCGGTTCCGCGCCGCCGCCCGGCGCGACCGCCTGCCCACGTTGGCCAGCCTGGCCGCGGAGGTACCGAAGTACCTCAGGCCCTCGTATCACCCGTCGCGTCACGGATCCACGCAGTCGGCGCTGGACTATCTGGCGACCTCCCCGGCCGCCGTCTACGCGGCCGAACTGGCGGCCGCGCGCAAGGACGGCGTGGAGAGCGCCGGCTGAGCTGCGCACCCGGCGTACCCGGCGCGCCCCAAGACGGCGGGGCCGTGGCAGATCAGGGCTGCCGCGGCTCCGCCCTTTCGCGCGGCCGAAGCGGAGCGCTGCTTGCCCGAGGTGGCGGGGTCGTGGTCGGGTTATGTCAGATACAGATCAGGGCTGAGCGCTGCCCGCCTTTCCCAAGTTTTTGATCAAGCGGTATATCCGTTTTCCGATGATTCGTGTCAGCGCGACGATCTAGCATGAGGCCATGCAGCAAAGCACGGATGTCTCCGACCCCTCCTGTCAGTCCGGCCGCGTCTGGGTGGACGAGGCGATCCGGCGCGTCTCGGCGGACGCCAACCGCTCCGCCGACACCCACCTGATCCCGCTCCGGCTCCCCGATCCGTGGGCCGAGTGGGGCATCGACGTGTACCTGAAGGACGAGTCCACGCATCCGACCGGCTCGCTCAAGCACCGGCTGGCGCGCTCGCTGTTCCTCTACGGCCTCTGCAACGGCTGGATCCGCGAGGGCACCACGATCGTCGAGGCCTCCAGCGGATCCACGGCGGTGTCCGAGGCGTACTTCGCACGGATGCTGGGCCTGCCGTTCGTGGCGGTGATGCCGCGCTCGACCTCCAAGGAGAAGTGCGAGCTCATCGAGTTCCAGGGCGGGGAGTGCCACTTCGTGGACGACCCGGGCGCGCTGTACGAGGAGGCCCGCAGGGTCGCCGCCGCGGCCCCGGCCGAGTCCGGCGGCGGCCACTACATGGACCAGTTCACCTACGCCGAGCGGGCCACCGACTGGCGCGGCAACAACAACATCGCCGAGTCGATCTTCGAGCAGATGAGCCGGGAACGGCACCCCTGCCCGCGCTGGATCGTGGTCGGGGCCGGGACCGGCGGCACGTCCGCGACGATCGGCCGGTACCTGCGCTATCAGCGGTACGGCACGCAGCTGTGCGTCGTCGACCCGGAGAACTCGGCCTTCTTCGAGGGTTGGCGCAGCCACGACCCCGACTTCGTCACCGGCAAGGGCTCCCGCATCGAGGGGATCGGCCGGCCGCGGGTCGAGCCCTCTTTTCAGCCCGACGTGGTGGACCGTATGATCCGGGTCCCGGACGCCGCGTCCATCGCCGCGATGCGCACCGTCTCCGAACTCAGCGGCCGCGACGCCGGCGGATCCACCGGCACCAATTTCTGGGGCGTGGTGAAGCTGATGTGCGAGCTGCGTGCCGTCGGTGCCCGCGGCTCGATCGTGACATTGCTGTGCGATGGCGGCGATCGGTATCGGAACACGTATAAATCGGATGTGTGGCTGGCCGAGCAAGAGCTCGATCTGGCGCCGCACAACGAGCGGCTGCATGTGGCGCTCGCCACAGGGAAGTGGCCCGACTGACCCCTCGGGGACACCGGATCCGGTGATTGTCACAAAGCTGTTTCGAAGACTTTACCTGCGTAAGGGCAACCATGCGTTGCTACGTAGCTGGTCCCATGGCTTTCTACGCACATCGCAGGATGCGCAGATGTCTGCCTCTGGGGAGGGTTGCGTGGGCGGTCAAGTAATTGCCGACCGCCGCGCCCGTCCACGGAGGAAATCGCATGCATGTCCCGACTAAGGCCCGGCTGGCTGTAGCCGCGGTGGCCGCGTCTGCCGTCAGCATGGGTGTAGCCGCGCCTTCATTCGCGGCGGCGACTCCGGCGCGGACGGCGGCGCCTTCGGCCCCGACGCCCGTCGGGGGTGTCATCTCCGCGGATCTGAAGATCCACCCGGACGTGAACGCCAAGGACCCGCTGGCGACTTACTTCGTGGTCCACGCGTCGGACACGGTGGCGGGCACGAAGCTCACCTACACGCTGGACTTCGGCGACGGTTCCACTGCGGTCAGCGGCCCGGTGATCGGCCCCGATGGCACGGTCGTGGTGCATTACACGTACAAGGCCGCGGGCGCATACCTGGTCAAGCTGTCGGTCACCGACGGCGTCACCTCGGTGAACGAAGCCGCGAAGTACACCACGGGTACAGAGTTCGGCCCGACGGCCCTGGCGACCGTGACGACCACGCCCGGCTCCCTCGCGGTCTCGGCGGACCTGTCCAAGAGCGCCCCCGGCAACGGGCAGACCATTGCCCTGATCACCCTCGACTGGGGTGATGGATCGACCACCGACCTCAAGAGCCCGACCGCCAAGGACCTGGCGACTCCGGTCGCCCACACCTATAAGGCAGCGGGTTCCTACACCCTCAAGACCACGGTCACCGACGCCGACGGCATCGCCGAGGCCGCCACGACCCCGGTCGTCGTCACCTCGGCCGCCGGCGGCACCGCGGTCTCGCGAATAGCCGGCGCCGACCGCTACCAGACCGCGATCGCGATCTCCTCGAAGCTGCCCGCGGGTTCGGCGCCGGCCGTCGTGCTGGCCACCGGCGGCACCTTCCCGGACGCGCTGGCCGGCGTCCCGCTGGCGAAGAAGGTCGGCGGCCCGCTGCTGCTGACCCCGGGCACCGGCCCGAACGCCGCGGTCACCGCCGAGATCAAGCGGGTCCTCAAGCCCGGCGGCACGGTGTACGTGCTCGGCGGCACCAACGCCGTCCCGCAGTCGGTCGTGCAGGCCCTGGGCGCGGTGAACGTGGACCGGATCGGCGGCGGCGACCGCTACGAGACCGCGCTGAAGATCGCCGACCAGCTCGGCGACCCGAGCCACGTGGTGCTGGCGACCGGCGAGGACTACGCCGACGCGCTGGCGGCCGGTCCGTACGCCGCCGACATCTTCGGCGCCGACGCCTCGCACCCGGCGGCGATCCTGCTGACCGCCGACAAGCAGCTGACCCCGGACGTCAAGGCGTACCTGGCCAAGGCCGGCGGCACCGTGGCGGCGGTCGGCGGCCAGGCGGTCGCCGCGGCCCAGAGCGCGCACGTCGCGCTGGCGCCCGGCGCGAGCTTCCGCGGCTACGACCGCTACTTCACCGCCGCGATGGTGGCCGGCGCCTTCAAGGGCGAGACCACCGCGGGCGTGGCCACCGGCGAGAACTTCGCCGACGCGCTGACCGGTGCGGCGTCCCTGGCCCGGGCCGGCGGCCCGCTGGTGCTCACCCCGACCCACCTGCTCGCTCCCGCCACCTGGGCCGCGCTGCAAGGCATCGAGGCGGCGGTCGGCGCGTCCGGCACCGTCGAGGTCTTCGGCGGCCCGGCGGCGGTCAGCGGCCCCACGCTTCGATCGGTCGTCACCGCGGTGCACGGCCACCTGGCCTGACCGGCCGAGAACCCAAAAGCCTGGCCGCGGGCGGGAGAGGCACCCACGAGGTGCGCCGCCCGATCCGCGACCAGCCCCGGCACCGAGAGGCGACCGGGGCACCACACAACTGAAAATTGCAGACGAGAAACGCCGGAGAAGCCAGTCCCAGGCACCCGGCCCATTCCGGAGGTCCCCCCAATAATGGGAAACCAGAACAACCACTCTGTGGCCCGTAAGCGTCTTTCGACGCTGGCTATCACCACCACGCTGGCTGCTGTCGGCGTGGGTGTCGTCGGCGCGGGCGCGGCCAACGCCGCGACCAACACGCCGCTGGCGCACACGCAGAACGACGCGGTTGCCAAGACCACCGCCGCGGTCAAGCTCACCGACGGCGGCGCGAACCTGCTGAACGCCACCGCCGACCTGACCGGCACCGCGGTCGACCCGACCCTGGCCACCGCCGCGACCGGCACCCTGAACTGGGGCGACGGGAACACCTCGACGGTCAAGTTCGACCAGAGCACCGGTGCGGCGATTGCTCCGGCGGCCCACGCCTACCAGGCGGCCGGCACCTACAAGGTCCTGCTGACCGTGAACGACGGCACCAACCCCGCGGTGACCGCGAACGCCTCCGCCTCGGTGGCCGACATCTACCTGAACGCGGCCCTGTCCGCGAAGACGGCCACCAAGACCAGCCCGGTGACCCTGGCCCTGACCGGCTCGGCCGTCGACACGAAGGTCGCGGCCGGCGCCAAGACCACCGTCGACTGGGGCGACAAGACCACCGCCGCCACCTTCACCGGTGACCCGTCGATGATCAAGGCCAACGACCCGAAGCTGTCGCACACCTTCACCACCGACGGCACCTACACCGTCAAGGTGACGCTGGACGACGGTCAGGGCCAGGCCACCTCGACCTCGACCCAGACCTTCACCGTCACCGTCAGCGAGAAGACCGGCGTCCAGGTGCTCCGCGCCGCCGGTACCGACCGCTACGACACGGGCCTGATCATCTCCCAGCACCAGTGGGCGAACCAGGGCGTCACCACGGACGCGCAGAACCGCCAGCAGGCCAAGGCGATCGTGCTGTCCACCGGCAACGCGTTCCCGGACGCGCTGGCCGGTGTGCCGCTGGCCAAGAAGGCCCAGGGCCCGCTGCTGCTGACCGACGGTCTGCAGAAGACCACGAACCCGGCCGTCCTGGCCGAGATCCAGCGGATCCTGCCGACCAAGGGCACCACCGTCTACATCCTCGGTGGCGACCAGGCGGTCAGCGCGGGCATCGAGAGCCAGATCACGGCTCTGGGCTACAACGTCCAGCGCCTGGCCGGTGCGGACCGTTACGGGACCGCGCTGCAGATCGCCAAGGTCGGCATGGGCGACCCGTCGCACGTCATCGTCGCCCGCGGTGACGAGGGTGCGAACAACGACGGCTTCGCCGACGCCCTGGCGGCCGGCCCGTACGCGGCCAACGTGTTCGGTGGCGGCAACTCGGCGATCGTGCTGAGCAGCTTCAACACCTTCGACCCGGCCACCCAGGCCTACGTGACCAGCAAGCTGCACGCCGGTCAGCAGGACGTGGCCACGGTCGGCGGCCAGGCCACCACCGCGGTGGGCTCCATCACCGGCTCGAAGGGCCTGTACTCCTCGGCCGTCGGTGCCGACCGTTACGCCACCGCTGCCAAGGTGGCGGCGGCCTTCCTGCCCGCCGGCAAGGCCGACCAGGTCGGTATCGCCACGGGCCTGAAGTTCCCCGACGCCCTGACCGGTGGCGCGTACATGGCCTCCGTCGACGGCCCGCTGCTGCTCACCGCTCCGTCGGTGCTGCCGGTCTACACCGCGAACGCGGTGACCGGTACCGCCACCCAGCAGGTGAACATCTTCGGTGGCGACCAGGCCATCTCCAACACCGTCGCGAACGAGATCGCCGCGCTGGTGAAGGTCTCCACCCTCGGCAAGTTCTAAGAACCTGCTCGGTGGTACCGGGCGCTCTCGCGAGTGCCTGACAACTGAACAGTGAAGCCCGACTGGCCCGCCGGATTCCTCCGGCGGGCCAGTCGCTTGTGGTTTCGGGAGAGGCCGGTCGGCTGCCTCAGTGCCCGCCTTGCCCCTGCCCCTGCCCCTGTCTCTT
>NZ_JAAFZA010000017.1 GCF_015356865.1 Catenulispora pinisilvae | reverse complement strand
GGAGCGGCCGCGGTGCGGGTGGTGGTGTTGGCGGGAGCGGCCGCGGTGCGGGTGGTGGTGCTGGCGGGCGCGGGCGCGGCGGGGGCGATGGTGTTGGCGGAAGCGGCTGCGGCAGGGCTGGTGCTCGCGGGAGCTGAAGCGGCGGCTTTGGGAATCGCGGCGGCGTCTTTGCCGATCGTTATGGGTTCGACGGCCGAGCTGGTGTCGCCGACCCGTGCTGTCTCCGGTGCCGTCTTCGCGGCAGTGTTGTCGCTGGCGGCCGATGTCGCATGGGCGGCTTTCGCTTCTACTTCTATTTCTGCTTCTGCTTTGGCCCCGGGCGCGGCGGCCGAGGTGTCGCGGCCGAATGGTGCTGCATCCGGGCCCGCGGCGTTGCCGCCGGCCGATGTTGCTTCTGCGGTCGTGGTGCTGTCGGCAGTCAAGAGCGTCCTCCCCAAGTCGGTCCGGCTGATCGATCCTCAGCCGGCCCCCAGTCAGTCCCCCTAGTCAGTTCCCATTCTGAACCAACTAAGTTCCCAATGTGAACCGACTATACTGGCCCGGTGAAGTACACCCGCATCGCCGACACCGACTGCTCCATCGCGCAGGCCCTCGATGTGGTCGGCGACTGGTGGACCCTGCTGGTCGTCCGTGACGTCGCCGGGGGCCGCAACCGGTTCTCGGACCTGGTCGCGGAGCTGGGCGTCAGTCGCAAGGTGCTGACCGAGCGGCTGGCGATGCTCGTTGAGCGCGGGGTGTTGGAGCGGCTTCAGTACTCTGATCGGCCGCCGCGTTTCGAGTACCACCTCACCGATGCCGGCCGTGGCCTGCTCCCGGTGCTGGTCGCGTTGCAGAATTGGGGCGCGCAGCACGTCATGGGCGACGGCACGCTCACCGCCACCTCCGAGCCCGCCTCGGCCGAGGCCCGCCGGGTGCACGGCCTGGTCGGCAGCGGTATTCCGGCCCTGAGGCTCCCTGCCGCCGACGGCACGGCGACCGATCCGGTGTCCGGCACGGCCAAGTGGACCGTCCTCTACACGTTCCCCGGCTCGCCCGCCGTCGACCCGGCCCTGGCCCCCGGCTGGTCTGATGTCCCCGGCGGCCCCGGCTGCACGCTCGAAGCGCGCACCTTCCGCGACCGCCTGTCCGAATTCGACGCGGCCGACGCGGCGGTGGTCGGCGTCTGCACCCAGCGCCCCGCGCAGTTGGCGCGGTTCGCCGAGTTGGAGAACCTGCCGTTCCCGCTGCTGTCCGACCAGGAGCTCCAGCTCACCACCGCGCTCCGGATGCCCTCGTTCCGGGCCGCCGGCGCCGACCGGCTCAAGCGCGCGACGCTGATCGTGGACGCGTCCCGCACCATCCGCGGCACGCTCTACCCGGTGCCGGACCCGGCGGCGTCGGTCGACGAGGCGCTGCGTATCGTCACAGGGCTCTGATAGACAACATGCCGCTGGACGGCTCACCGCCACACAACACACCGCGGCCGGCTCAGGAAATCTGAGCCGGCCGCAGCGTTTTCCACCTGTGTTGACCTCTAGCCTTACCTCTAGCCTTAGGGCCGGCTTTACGTCTGCCCCAAGCCCCAGCGCTGGCCCTACCCCTCCTCAGACCCCCGCCGCCGCTCCTGCCGCCGCAGGTATCGCTCGAATTCCCGCGCGATCGCCTCGCCGCTGGCCTCCGGCAGATCGGCGGCGTCCTCGTTGTCGCGCTGTTCCTCCAGCGTGCGCACGTACTCGCCGACCTCGGCGTCGTTCTCCGCCAGCTCGTCGACCCCGGCCTCCCAGGCCTGCGCCTCCTCGGCCAGCCGCTTCGTCGGCACCGACAGGTCCAGCACGTCCTCCAGCCGCCGCAGCAACGCCAGCGTCGCCTTCGGCACCGGCGGGTGCGCCACGTAGTGCGGCACGGCCGCCCAGAACGACATCAGCGGGATCCCCGCGAAGTGGCACGCTTCCTGGAACACGCCGGTGATGCCCACCGGCCCCTCATACGTCGGCGGCTCCACGTCGAACAACGCCTGGTACGCCTCGTCGGAACTGGTGCCGGTCACCAGCGTCGGCCGGGTGTGCGGCACGTCGGCCAGGTACGCGCCCAGCGTGATGACCTGTCCCACGCCCAGATCCCGCGCCAGCCCCAGTATCTCCTCGCAGAACGAACGCCAGCGCATGTTCGGCTCCACGCCGTGCACCAGCACCAGGTCCCGGGGCTCCTCGTGCGCGTCCCCGGGCAGCAGCCGCGCCGGCGCCCGCACGATCGAGAACCGCGTGGTCGGCCAGATCACCTGCCGCCGGTCCTCCACGGCGGCCACCATGGGCCGGTGCACCTGGTAGTCGTAGTAGTCCTCACCGTCCAGCGCCGCGAACACCCGCCCGCCCCCGGCATAGGCCTCGGCCAGGTGCTTCACCGCGTTCGACGCCGCCTCGCCGGCGTCGTTCCATCCCTCGAAGGCCGCCACCATCACCGGGTCGGCCAGTTCCGGAATCCCGTCGAGCTCGATCATCGACCTGGCCTTTCGCCTCGTGCGAACCTGTGGTCCGGGCCGTCCGGCCCGCCGTTCCGCATCCCGTCCGGGCTGAGGTCATCTCTGGTCAGTATGGTCGCCCCCTCAAGCCGATGTCGCACCGCTCGGCGGGCTGGCCGCAGGTGGTTCTCCAGTACGCAGTGCACGCCTCAAGCCTACTGGGCTTCGACTTTCGGGGGCTGCCTGGAGCGGGCCGGGGCTGGTTGGCGGGGGCTCGGGCGGGCTGTTGGGGGCCGCGGCGGATCGGTCCGGCTAGGGGATGCGCGGGATCGCGGAGTTGGGATCGGTGCCGCCGAAGGCCAGCCCGATGACGAAGCCCGCGACCTCTTCGAGCTGACGGGCGCGATCCAGCGTGCCCAGCACGGTCGGCGCCGCACCGACGTCGCGGACGAGTCGGCTGACGACGTCCAGGGCCGCGGGATCGTCGCCGCACATGGGCACCGTGACGGCGGATTTGCCGTCTGCGGGCAAGGCGGACGATGCGGACTGTTGCGGCTGCGGTTGCGGCTGCCATTGCTCAGCGGGGAAGAGATTGAACGCCTTGACGACGTGCGCCCCCGGAGCCAGCTCGGCAATCCGCCGCGCCATCGAACCGCCGTCAGCAGTGAGCATTGTCCCGACGCCATGCTCGACGGCGTTCGTGGGATCGATCAACGGCGTTCCCGCCAGCGTGCCTTCAGGCGCCCCCGATGCTTGCAGCATGTCCTCCACACCGCCCCAGGACACGGCGAGCAGCACCGCATCACGCCCGGCGACGACGTGTCGCGGGGCGACGGCCTGGGTTCCATGGCCCAGCCGATCGGCCAGCGCCCGCGCCTTCTCCGGCGATCGCCCGCCGATCGCGATTTCGTGCCCGGCGTGTGTCCACGCCTCGCCCAACATCGCCGCGAGTGTTCCCGTCCCAATGATCCCAATGTGCATCGTGTCACTGTAGGCAAGGCGTTACGCACCGATCGGTGCGTAACGGGCGCGCGATAATGGCCACGTCATGAGCGATCACGAAGACCACAGCGGCGAATTGGTTGTCGACTGTCAGGTGCGCGCGGGGACTGATCTCGTTGCGCACACATGGGATCCCGTCGTGCTGGTCGCTCTTCGGCCGGGAGCGCGCCGACGCCGCGAACTGCGGGCGGCGATCGGTGGCATCAGCGACAAGGTGCTGACCGAGACGTTGCATCGCTTGCTGGCCAACGGATTGATCGAACGACGCGCGCATGCCGAGGCGCCGCCCCGCGTCGAGTACGCGCTGACCGCGTTGGGGCAGAGCCTGGTCGAAGGTCCGCTGGCGGCCCTGGGCCGCTGGACGCTTGAGCACAGCGCCGAACTCCTCGAAGCCCAGGAGAGCGCGGCACGGGAGAACGAGGCACGGGAGAACGAGGCACGGGAGAAATCGGAAGCCGAGCGCGCGGAAGCCGAGCGCGCGGCACGCGACCAACCGCCGACTCTCACTCGATAGCGGGGTTTGCCCCGGGAACATCCCCGTCATACCCACCGCGCCGTCACCATGGGCCCATGGCGAGCGAATTCCAGCGGCGCAAGGTCGCGGCCGTCTTCACCGCGATGGACACGGACCGCCGGGGGCATCTCATCGAGGCCGACTTCGACGCGCTGGCAGCGCGCTGGACCGTCCTGCGCGGCCTCGAACCCGGCACCGACGACCACGAGCGGCTGCGAGCGATCATGCTCGGCTGGTGGTCGTCGCTCAGCGCGGCGGCGGCGGACGCCGAGCACGTCACCCTGGACGACGTCCTCACCGTCGTCGACGTCCTGCCGACGATGCTCGACGCGGTGAGCGTGACCGCGGACGCCATGTTCGAGGCCATCGATGAGAACCGGGACAGCCACATCTCCCGCGCCGAGTACCGCCGGCTCATCGAGGCCTGGAACGGCCGCCCGACCGATACCGACGAGATCTTCGCCCGCCTCGACCTCGACGGCGACGGCCATATCTCCCAGCAGGAGTTCCGCTCGCTGTGGACCCAGTTCTGGGTCGGCGACGATGCCGCTGCGCCCGGGACGTGGGTGTTCGGCCGCCTCGCCGAGGAAGAGTCGGCCTGACACCGACCCGACACCGACCCGACACCACCGAATACTGACATCAGGCGCCAGGCGCCAGGCGCCAGGCACCAGGCACCAGGCATCAGGCGCCAGGCATCAGGCATCAGGCTCGCGGCTCGCGGCTCGCGAACTGCACCCCCGCTCACCGTAAGTTAGTGTCCCGGTGATGATCGGAGGTGGCCGCGATGCCCCATGAGCAGCTCCACCGGCTCGACCTGAACCTGCTGCTCGCGTTCGAGGCGCTGATGGCCGAGCGGAGCGTCACCAGAGCGGCGGAGCGGATGTCGGTCGGGCAGCCGGCGATGAGCGCGTCCTTGGCCCGGTTGCGTTCGTTCTTCGGCGATCCGCTGCTGGTCCGCGATGGCCGGTCGCTGGTGCCGACGCCGCGCGCCGTGGAGTTGACGGCCGCGCTCCAGGAGGCTTTGGACCTGATCGACTCCGCGGTGCTGGCCAGTCGGGGCTTCGATCCGCGCACGGCCCGACGGACCTTCACGCTCATGGCGAGCGACTATGTGCTGCTGTTCCTGCTGGGGCCGTTGGTCGCGGAGTTGGAGGCCGAGGCGCCGAATCTGCGGCTGCTCATTCGGCCGGTCGCGGTGGACTACGCCGAGCAGCTGAGCCGGCCCGGGCTGGATCTGCTGATCCTTCCGGAGGAGTCGGCGGAGTTGCAGGTCAGCTCGGCACGGCTGTTCACCGATCACTTGATGTGCGCAGTCGACGCGCGGCATCCGGAGGTCGGGGAGCGGCTGACGGAGGAACAGTTCCGGACGTTGCCGTTGGTCTCCTACAGTGCCGGTTTCGCGGACCCGATCATCGAGCGCCGGTTCCGCCGGCAGGGCGTGGAGCGCGTGCCCGCGATCGGGACGCAGAATCTTGTCATCCAACCGCTGGTGTTGGCCGGAACGCGCATGATGGCGGTGGTTCCGGAACGGCTCGGGCGGTATTTCGGCAGTCAGGCTCCCATCCGCCTTCTAGAGCCCCCGCAGCCCTTTGAGCCTTTGCATCTGGCGATGTATTGGCAGCCTCGGGCCAATAGCGATCCGGGGCATCGGTGGCTGCGCGAACGGGTTCTCCGGGCCGCGGCGGCTTTGGACGGCGTGGCAGGAATCGATGCCATCAATGGCAGACATCAATAAGAGTAGCTAATTGCTTTGATCCTCCCGAGATTACGCTGCAAAGGAAGCAGCTCACGCGGCCGCGTATTCTGACCGGGAGGCCACCATGACCACAGAATCCGAATCCGGCAATAGCCTTCTGGCTTCGACTACCCCTGTGGTGGACTACCAGGTCCACTGGTACCCGCCCTCCGTCGTCGAACGGCTCGTCGGCCGGACCGCCTACCCGCGGGCCGAGCGCGGTCCGGACGGCGACTACGTCCTGTGGCTCGACGAGAACCGCAGCCAGCCGCTGATGAACCGCCTCATGGCGGACTTCGACAGCCACCTGGCGCACGCCGCCGCGGCCGGGGTCGACGTCCTGGTGCTCGGCCCGGCCACCCTGGCCGAGGTCTTCCACCTCCCGGCCGACGAGGCCGCCGAACTGCTCGACCGCGTCCACGTCGAGTACGCGCGGGTGCAGCGCGAGCACCCCGACCACGTGGTGGCCCTGGCCGCCCTGCCCATGCAGGACCCGGCCCTGGCGCTCAAGGTGCTCGACCACGCGATCGGCGAGCTGGACCTGCGCGGCGTCTCGCAGCAGACCACCATTGACGAGCGACGTCCACTGGTCACCGAGGACACGATCCCCGTGTTCGCCCGCATCGCGGAGTTGGGCGTCCCGCTGGTCCTGCACCCCGGCTTCCGGTCCGCCACCGGCATCGGCACCCGCGATCTGCGCGAGGACGCCGGGCTGTCCTGGGTGTATCAGACCTCGCTGACGGCGCTCCGGCTGATCGACTCGGGTCTGCTGGATGTCGTGCCCGACCTCGTCGTCGTCCATCCGCATCTCGGCGGGGTGCTGCCCTACATCGCCGAGCGCATCGAACTGCTCGGCGGCAGCAAGGCCGAACACCGGATCGAGCACTACCTCCGGACCAACTTCTACGTCGACACCGCCGCGGGCAACCCGGGCGCGCTCCGGCTCGCCATCGAGACCTATGGCATCGACCGAGTGGTCTTCGCCAGCGACTACCCGTTCTATGAGCAGGACGCGACGCGTCGGCAGGTGGAGGGTGCTGTGGGGGCGCAGGCTGCTCAGCAGATCTATGCCAACGTTGTTCCGGGCTTGCGGCTGGGGCGCTAGCAGGGATAGCGGGGACAGCGGCTGCTGGCTGTCGCGGTACCCGCCCGAGTGCGCGCGGCTGAGATCGTTCCTCACCCTCCTCACGGTCGCATCTCAGCCGTCTCTCAGCGGGACGCCCCAGGCTCTGCGCATGGCAAGGGATGGGGGTTGGGTGAGCCGGCGGTCGTTCAGATCACGGATCACCCTTCTGGTTGTGGCGGCGGTCGGGTTGTCGGTGGCGCTGTGCGCGTTGATCAGCTATCTGGCCATCAGTCGGACGATCATGAATCGGATGGACCACGAGCTGGAGCAGCGCGCCACCGTCTTCACTGCTTCGCCGCTCCAGATGTTCGACCCGAGTACGCTCAATCAGGACCAGAACCGGGAGATGCTGGCGGTCTCCGGCTACCAGGAGTCGCTGGTCTATGCCGATGGCACCGCGGATCAGCCGCTGAACCTTCAGCTGCGCCAGCGGGGGCAGGTTCTGGCCACCTATCAGGTGTCGGCGCCTTTCGGGCCGCCGGAGGTCGCTGTGGCCGACGGGCAGAGCGGCAAGTCGCTGAGGACCGTCAACTACAACGGTGTCGACTACCGTGTCTACGCCATCTTCAACTCCTTCCCCGATGCCTCCGATGGCTCCGCGGGGGTGTCCCCGGGGGCGTCCCCCGGCGGATCCACGGCGAGCTCCCAACCCTCGGCGTTGGTCTTCTCGACGTCGCTGGCCCCGACCGAATCGGTCCTGAGCACCATCGCCACCATCTCGATCGTCGTGGGGCTGCTCGGCATCGGGCTCGCGACCTTCGCCGGGCTGGCGATCGGACGCGCGGCGCTGCGGCCGGTGGTGCGGCTCTCGCAGGCGACCGAGTACATCGCCCGCACCGGGGACCTCGCGCCGCTGCCGGTCAACGGGGATGACGAGATCGCGCACCTGACCCGCAACTTCAACACGATGCTTGAGGCGCTGGCCCGATCGCGGGAGCACCAGAAGCGCCTCGTCGCCGACGCCGGGCACGAACTCCGCACTCCGCTCACCTCCATCCGCACCAACCTCGACCTGCTGGCCCAGGTCGCGGCCGCGCCGCCGGGTGACCGTCGGCTGCCCGCGGAGGAACGCGTCGCGCTCCTGAATGACGTGCGCGCGCAGATGGAAGAGCTCTCGATCCTCATCTCAGACCTCGTCGAGCTCTCCCGGGACGACCAGCCCGCGCACACCATCGAGCAGCTGGACCTGGTCAACGTCGTCGAGCGGGCCGCGGAACGGGTGCAGCGCCGGGCGCTCGGCGGCGTCAGGTACGACTTCCGGCTCCAGCACTGGTACCTCAAGGGCGACGCCACCGCGCTGGAACGCATGGTGACCAACCTGCTGGACAACGCGACGAAGTTCTCCCCGGCCGCCGGCGCGGTCACCGTCACCCTGACCGACGGCATGCTCCAGGTGGCCGACCAGGGACCGGGCATCGCCGAGGAAGACCTCACGCACGTCTTCGAGCGCTTCTACCGCTCCCCGGAGGCCCGCTCCACCCCGGGCTCGGGCCTCGGCCTGGCCATCGTGCAGCACATCGCCACCAACCACGGCGGCCGGGTCGAGGCGGCCCGCGCGCCCGGTGGCGGGGCGCTGCTCAGCGTGTGGCTGCCGGGCAGCCCGGCGCGCGTGGGGGAGAAGGTCGGTGCTTCGTGAGGGGTGTCGGGTGTTCGGCCACCCGCGGATCTCGGCGGGGTGTCGGTTGACTGTTTGTCAACAGCGTTGATTAACTCGCCCTGTGAGCGACGAACCCACCACGAGCGACGAACTGCTCGCCCAAGAGGAACAGCTGGTCTTCCCGACCTTCACCCACGACGACGCCTGGGCCCTGGGCTCGCTGCTGGTCCAGCTGGCCCGCGAGCGCGAGCTGCCGGTCGCCGTCGACATCCACCGAGGCGACCAGCAGCTGTTCCACCACGCCCGGCCCGGCACCAGCCCGGACAACGGCTTCTGGATCGAGCGCAAGAACAACGTCGTCCGGCGCTTCGGCCACAGCTCGCTGCTGGTCGGGCAGCGCCATCGCGATCGCGGGACCACGTTCGAGGAGTCGACCCGGCTGCCGCTGGACACGTATGCGGCGCACGGCGGTGCCTTTCCCGTCACGGTCGCCGGTGTCGGCGTCATCGGGACCGTCACCGTGTCCGGGCTGCCGCAGGTGGAGGATCACAACCTGGTCGTCGAGGCGCTGCGCCGCTTCCTCGGCGCCGGCGAGCGCTGATTCACCGGCCGACTCCGGGCTCAGCTCAGGTGGTACACGGCGAGCTGGTCGTTCCCGGGCATGGCGTAGTTTGAGATGCCGATGAGGTAGTCGCCCACGAGCAGAATGGTGCCGTTCGACTCCTGAGTCTTGGTATCGATGGCCGTTTCGGGTGCCGCGGCCCCCGAGGAAGCGGCCAGGGTCGTGATCGCGAACGTGCCGTGCTCCTTGTCCCAGTACGCGACGACGGCGCCGGCGCTCGTGGCCCCGACCACTCCTCGGAACGTCTCCGTCTTGCTCATCGGCACGGTCCATAGTGCGTTCCCGTTGCTGAGGTCGATCGCGGTGACTTCGTTGAAATCGAGATCGTCTGTCGAGGTGGGGACGTAGAACGTGTTGCCATAGACGGCCGTCGCCGCCGCCTGTAGGCCGAGCTGCCCGAGGGCGTCGTTCGACGCCTTCACCGTGCTGAGGGAAGAGGAGCCTGGGCGCGCGAAGAGAAGCGATGGGTTGTGTTCGCTCGCATTGCACACCGTCAGCAGTTCGCCTCCGGCCTGGAGCACCGTGGGCTCGTTGCAGGTGATCGGCAGGTTCATCGCGGTGGCTGCCGCAGCCGAGGCGGCGTCGCGCTTCCAGACCTGGTTACCGCCACGGTCGCAAACCCCAGTGGTCCCGTAGTACACGTCAGTGCCCACTATCACCGCACTGTCGATGTCGCAGCCGAGGTCGGGCTCGTCGCGCTGGTCGGTGTTCCAGACGGACCGGCCGGTGGACAGGTCGATGTCGACGACGTTGTACGGCCCGTAGGGTGCCACCAGGTAGGAGCCCTGGATAGACAGGTCGGCCGGCCTATCGGAGAGGTTCTCGGGGCCGGAGGGGGCGAGGTTGAAGGGAGCGGACCAGATCGGCTTGCCGGTGGTCAGGTCGAGGACCTGGAGGTTCCCGCAGTTGTCCCGGGTGCCGTAGATGAAGGCGCCGCGAGGGCTCGAAGCCGTCTGGCCTATGCGGCAGATCGTCTGGCCGGCCGGCACCGACCAGCTCCAGTCCTGCCTGCCGCTGGCGACCTCGTAGGCGGTCAAGGCGTTGGACGTGACCACGACGAGATCGTTTCCGCTGGCCCAGCTCCCGACGATCGTGGCTCCGAGCGAGGCCTTGCTCCAGGCCGGGGCGGCGCTGCGGCCCGTGCTCGGCCCGCCGGCGTTCACGTCTATCTTCGTGCTCTTGCTCTCCGCGCTGAACTCGGCCGACACGAGTACGACGAGTACGACGAGCGCGACGACGCCGGCCCCGATCCCGCCGAAGACCGCCGCCTTGCGCTTGCCGCTCACGCCCTGCGTGTCATCCAACTGTGGAGGCTGTTCGGGTATCTCAGGATCCGCCATTGGGTGTCTGGCCCCTTTCCGTTGCTATGGCCTTCGTCGATGGACGGTAGCCATACGGGGCGAGGACCGGTCCTCAGAGAGCTGATTCGCGCCGGTGCGGGCGCGAACCGGGGGCGGAACCGACGCATCCGCGTGATCCCGCCCCCGACCGCCGCACCGGGCCGTCAGCCCGGTGCGGGTGCTCAGTCCTTCAACAGCACGAACTTCACCGTGCTCGTCGCCCCCTTCTTGATCGTCACCGTCTGCACCTGCGGCTGGTAGCCGTCCTTGGCCGCGATCACCGTCAACGGGTTGTTGCGGTAGTCCAGCCAGAGTCCGTAGTTGCCGTTGATGTCGGTGTGCAGGGTGTAGTGGGCGGTCCAGGTGTCGATCTGGATCGTGGCCCCGGCCAACGGGACCAGGGCGCCGCTGGCGTCCGTGTACTCCGCGACGCCGGCGAGCTTGCCCCAGGTCGCCGGCGGCTTCACCGTCATGGTGATGGGCAGCGCGGTCAGCGGGTAGGGCGTGTCGGAGGCCAGGCTCAGGCTGGCGGTGTAGCCGCCGGGCTGGGTGATCGAGGGGTCGCTGGCGTCCGCGGTGATCTGGAAGGTCCCCGAGGCGCCGGGGGCGAGCGTGACGGTCGTCGCGCTCTCGGACAGCCATGGCACGTCGGTGCTGGGGCCGACGTTGTAGCCGGGCAGTACCTGCGTTGTCGCCAGCGGCGGGGTCAGGGTTCCCTGGCCGCCGCCGACCGTGTAGAAGCCCAGCGCGCCGCCGAAGCGGTAGGCGCTGACGTTGGAGTTCGGCAGTGCCGCCCAGGAGTCGGCGGCCGGGTCGTAGGCCCAGGCCTGGTTGGTCAGGCCGGCGGTGAGTACGCCGCCGGTGACCACCAGTTTGCCGTTGGCACCGGTGCCGGCCGCGCCCCAGAACGCGGTGGGCGCGGAGGCCCCCTTGGTCCAGGAGTTGGCCGCCGGGTCGTAGATGTAGGTGCTCTGGCTGGCCGCGGTCGCCGAGGTGCCGCCGGCGCAGACCAGCTTGTTCAGCACGTCGGCGCAGGACAGCCAGGCCGTGGACTCCGGGTACGCGGCCATCTTGGTCCACGTTCCGGCGCCGGCGTCGAACCCGTACACGTCGGTGGTGCCGCACGTGGTGGTGCAGCCGCCGACGACGTACAGCGTGGAGCCGACAACTGCGCTACCGGCGCCCGCGTACGGAGCCGGGGAAGCCGGGCCGGTGGTCCACTGGTTGGAAGCCGGGTCGTAGACCTCCATCTTCGGGTCGGGGTTGCCGTCGGTGGCCCATCCGCCGACGACGTACAGCTTGCCGCCGATGAACCCGTGCGCCGGGGATTCGCGGGTGTCGGTCGCCGAGGCCAGCGCCGTCCAGGCACCGGCGGTCGGATCGAAGGAGTAGAGCTTGTTGGAGTCGGCGGTGCCGTCGAAGCCGAACCCGGAGTAGAGCTTGCCACCGGAGAAGTCGGCGATGTTGTCCTGGATCAGCGACGGGAAGTTCGCCAGCGGCTGCCAGCTGTCACCGGACGTCGAGGCGTTGGGGTGCACCGCCTTGGCGCCCAGCTGCTTGGCAGCGATCAGCGCGCTGCCGGTGGTGACGTGCGCCGGCACGATCTGCGTCGGTGCCGCCGGCACGTTCTGCATCACGAACCCGCCCGGCTGCTCGCTGAGGTTCAGCGTGGCCGGTGCGGAGCCGGTGTTCTTCACTGTGACCGTCTGCGTGGCGTTCCCGCCCCACGGAATGGTCTTGGACATCGACCCCGGCGTCACCGTGAGCCGTCCGGCCTTGAGGGCGAAGTCCGCCTCGACGACCTTGGACGCCGCCACGGTCGCGGTCGCGGAACCGCTGGTGTAGTGCCCCTTGGCCGCGTTCAGCGGGACCGAACCGGTGGTCGGGGAGAAGAACCAGTAGAACGCGCCCTTGATCGCCGGGTCGGTACCGGTCGCCGACGTGCCGCCGACGGTCGGCGCCGCGGTCTCCGACACGCTCACGCCGGCCAGCGGCGCCTTGGTGTTGGCGTCGGTGACCTGGCCGACCACCAGTCCGCCGGGGACCGGGTTGCAGGTCTGCACGCCCAGCAGGACGTTGTCGACCTCCCAGAAGTAGGCCCAGCTGCCGGTGTAGTGGAACCGGACCTGCACCTGGGTCTTGCCCACGGCCTGCGGCAAGGGGATCCGCACGGTCGAGCCGTTCACCGCGGCGGTGGTCTGCGACCACACCGCGGACCAGGTGGTGCCGCCGTCCACACTGACCTCGGCGGTCGCGGTGGAGGTGCCGAACGGCTTGTAGTACGTCGCGAAGTCCAGCTCCGGCGAGGCGATCCCGGTGAAGTCGGCGACCGGCGAGGTCAGGTACGTGTCCTGCGACTTGCCGCTGCCCAGGTGGTCGCTGTCGATGATGGCGAACCCGCCGGTGCCGGTGGTGAGGTTGCCCCGGTTGCCCGGGTCGTCGAACTCCCAGCCGCCGTTGCTGGTGGCGCTGTTCGTGACGGTCCAGCCGGTCGGGGCGGCGGTGCCGTCGAACGTCTGGAACTGGCCGTTGTGCCCGGCCTGGTATCCGGCTGCGGTGCAGGCCGAGGCGTCCACGTTCACCGAGATCGGCTGGGACACCGCCGACACGCCCACGGCCACCGAGGTGTCAGTGCTCTGATAGCCGGGGTAGGCGGCCGCGGTGTGCAGCTGGTAGGTCTTGTCCACCGGCAGCTGGATCGTGTACGCGCCGGTCTTCGGGTTCGTGTACACCGGTCCGCCCGGCATGCCGTCGACCGTGATCGTCGCGTACAGCGGCCAGCCCTGGCCGGAGCCGTCGGTGACCTTGCCGGTCACCGCCACCCGGGCCACGGCCGCGAGCGTGAAGTTCTCCGCGACGGTCGCGCCGTCGGCGACCACGACACCGGTCACCGACTGGTCGGCGTAGCCGAAGTCGCTGACACCGACCGTGTAGGTACCGGGTGTCACGGTCAGCTTGTAGCTGCCGTCCGCGGCGGTGGTGGCGCTGGTCGCCCCCACGGAGACCTTGGCTCCGGCCACCGGGCCGGCGCTGTCGGTGACCTTGCCGGCGACCACGCCGTGCGGACCGCTGGTGAACGCGGCCAGGCCGTTGGGCGTGCCCAGGCCGGTCGGGCCGTCGTAGCCGACCCCCGCGGTGCACAGGTAGCTCGGGGTGCAGGTGGCCGTCGAACCCTGGGTCACGTCGTTGAGCGCCGAGGGGTTCGCGTAGGGGTAGGAGTTGGGGTAGGTCCCGGCGGACGGCGCGCCGGCGTCCGCGTAGACCCCGGCGACCAGCGGCGTGGAGGCGCTGGTGCCGCCGTAGACCTGCCAGCCGGCGGCCTGGTACGTGTCGTAGACCGACACGCCGGTGGCCGGGTCGGCGACCGCGGACACGTCCGCGACCGTGCGATTGGCGCAGCCGGTGTCCTGCTGGAAGCTCGGCTTGGGCTCGTACATCGAGCACCCCGAGCCCGGCCCGCCGTAGGAGTTGGACCACACCGACTCCGACCAGCCGCGGGCGCTGGAGTCCTTGGTCAGCGAGGTGCCGCCGACCGAGGTGACGTACTGCGAGGCGGCCGGGTAGGCCACGCCGTAGCCGCCGTCACCGGTGCTGGCGAGCACCGCCACGCCCGGGTGGTTGTAGTACGGGTCCATCGACGTGGTCTCCGACGGGTCCTCACCGCTGCCGGGGGTCGAGGTGTAGTTGGAGCCGTAGGAGTTGGAGACGTAGCCGGCCCCGAGCGCGACCGCCTCGTCGACCGCCGCACCCAGGTCGCTGAACGACGGGGTGTTGCCCTCGACCAGGATGATGTGCGCCTGCGGCGCGGTCGCGCTGACCATGTCCAGGTCCAGCGAGATCTCCCCGGACCATCCGGAGTCCGGGGTCGGGTAGGTGGTGCCGCCGGTCTGGTCGACCTTCTTGAAGCAGCCGTTGGCGGTGGTGCACGCCGGCAGCCCGAACTGGGTCCGGTACAGTGCCAGGTCGCTCTCGGCGTTCGGGTCGTCGTAGGCGTCGACGATGGCGATGGTCGCCCCGGCCCCGCCGCCGGCCGGCAGGTTGTAGGCGCTGAGCAGGTCCGACGGTCCGTACCCGGCGGGCGTGGTGCCGGCCTGGGTCAGCCCGTTGGCACCGGCTATGTCAGTGCGCTGCAACGCGAAGCAGGTGAAGGCGCCCTTGCCGGCCGGCGGGCAGAGCGCCCGCGCGTTCGGCTTGGCGCCGCTGAGGGATCCGGGCTCGGCGGCACCGGTCGACGGGGTTTTGCCGGCCTGGCTGGTTCCGCCTGCGGCCGGGTGGATGGCGGCCGAGACGGTGCTTCTGGCGTCGGTATGACCGGCGTCGGCGGCGGCGCTGCCGACTCCCGTCGTTAAAGCGAGTGCGGCGGCGAGGGCGATGACCTTGCCCAAGCGTTGCGGAAGGGGAATGCGCACTTACGGCTCCTTGGTGGCCGGAGGCTGCCATTCCGCGGCGCCGCTAGGCACGGCGCCACGTTTGCGCTGTGCCCTAGCAGAGGTCAGGATGTCCTGAGGTCAGGTTGTCCTGAGGTCCCGATGTCCCGATGTCAGCAGTCTGATCAGACTGTGAAGATGAGTGTGACCCAGGGTAAAGGTTGTGTCCATACCCCCCGAATCAGCGATGTCCTCGGTTTGCGCGGGCGAGGTCGGCATATGCGCTTGAGTCGCTCACGGGTTGACGGCGGGTTGCCGGACGTTGAGGTTGGGGTTTGTCAAGCGGCACGCCGGTATCAGTGCACGACCATCCAGCTCAGCACCGGCGTCGACTGCAACCACACGATCGTGCACAGCGCGAGCAGCATCGCCAGGCTCCAGCCCAGCACCCGCCGGAACAGCAGGCCCTCCGCGCCGACCTCGCCGACCGCCGCGGTGCCGATCGCCAGGTTCTGCGGCGAGATCATCTTGCCCAGCACGCCGCCGGAGCTGTTCGCCGCGCCGAACAGTGTCGGCCCCACGTTCAGCTGGTGCGCGGCGGTGACCTGGAGGTTGCCGAACAAGGAGTTGGAACCGACGTCCGTGCCGGTGATGGTGACGCCGAACCAGCCGACCACCGGGGACAGGAAGGCGAAGGCCGAGCCGGCGCCGGCCAGCCAGACGCCGAGGGTGGTGATCTGCCCGGACAGGTTCATCACATAGGACAAGCCGTAGACGCACAGGATGGTGAAGATGGCCCAGCCGAACTGGCGGATCGTCGCGGCGTAGGTGCGGGCCCCGGCTATCAGGCCGGTGCGCAGGATCAGCAGCGTGATCAGCCCGGAGACGAACAGCAGGGTGCCGGTCGCGCCGAGGTAGTTCAGGGTGTAGCCGGTGTCGACGTGCTTGCCCTTGGCGTTCAGTATGTGCAGCCCCGGCCAGGCGAACTTCCAGATCCCGTGGGTGGCCAGCCAGTTCTTGACCGAGTCGAGCTGGGCCAGGGAGAACAGCAGCACGATCACCGCGTACGGCGCGAACGCCTTGACGCGGTCGGTCCGGCTGTCGCCACCGGGGGCGCCGACGCGGCGGACCACCGCCGGATCGGGGTCGTCGACCGAACCGCCGGCGATCACCGGGACCGGCCGTCCGCCCTCGGCATCCGCCGGGCGCCAGACCCGATTCAGGGCGATGATCGCGCCGGCCGACGCCAGCGCCGCGAATATGTCGCAGAGCTTGTACGACCAGTAGTTGGAGAAGGCGAACTGGCACAGCCCGAACGTCAGCCCCGCGGTGAGCGCGGCCGGCCACACCTGGCGCAGCGCCTTCCAGCCGCCGGCGATGCCGACCAGGATGGCGGGCACGAACACCGCCAGGATCGCGCTCTGCCGGCCGGCCATCGCCCCGAACTTGTCCGCCGAGAGCCCCGTCGTGCTGCCCAGCACCGTGATCGGGTTGCCCAGGCCGCCGAACGCGACCGGCGCGGTGTCCGCGACCAGTGCCAGCACGGCTGCCTTCAGCGGATCGAAGCCCGCGGCCACCAGCATCACCGAGCAGATGGCCACCGGTGAGCCGCCGCCGGCCAGCGCCTCCAGCAGCGCGCCGAAGGAGAAGGCGATGACGATCGCCTGGACCCGGCGGTCGTCGCTGATCGCCGCGAAGGCCCGGCCCAGGACCTCGAAGTGCCCGGAGCGGACCGTGAGGTTGTAGATCCAGATCGCGTTGAAGGTGATCCACAGGACCTGGAGCAGGCTCAGCGCCGCGCCGAAGGCCCCGGCGTCCAGGGCCTGTCCGAGCGGCATCGAGTAGCTGAACAGCGCCACGGCGACCGCCGCGGCCAGCGCGACCAGCCCGGCCCACTGGGCCTTCCAGCGCAGCCCGCCGAGCAGGATGAGCAGGGCGGTCAGGGGGAGCAGCGCGAGCAGCGCCGTGCCCGTGAGCGACCCGGTGGGATTCACCTGCTGGTGGTACATGGGCGCCTGCCTCTCTCATCCCGCCATTGTTCTGTCTTATGGAACGCCGTACTGTAGGACGGACACGAAGTGGACTCATCGTGGCACCGCACATCGGCTCAGGGAAGGGGTCCGGGGAAAATGGAAGTCCGGCACGCGACGCATCCCAGTCAGGTCCGCAGTTTCGGGACCGAGGATCTTCGGCGGCACTATCTGGTGGAAGACCTGTTCCCGGCCGATCACGTGCGGGCGGTGTACTCGCATCAGGACCGGATGATCGTCGGCGGCGTGGCGCCGGACGCGCCGGTCACGCTGCCGACTTTCGATCCGCTGCGCTCGGAGTTCTTCTGCCAGAACCGGGAGGCGGGGATCGTCAACGTCGGCCCGGCGGCCGGCGCGGTGACGGTCGACGGCACCGAATACCGGCTCGCCCACGGCGACTGCCTGTACGTCGGCCGGGGCTCACGGGACGTCACGTTCGGTCCCGGCGGCCGGTACTACCTGGTCTCCACCGCTGCGCACGCCGACCACCCGACGACCCTGTCCCGCATCTCAGACCTCGACGGCACCAGGCTCGGCGCGGTGGCGGGCTCCAACGACCGCACCATCTACCGGCACGTCCACACCGGCGGCGTCCGCAGCTGCGAGCTGGTGCTGGGCGTCACGGTGCTGGAGCCCGGCAGCATGTGGAACACGATGCCCTGCCACACCCACGACCGCCGGACCGAGTGCTACCTGTACTTCGACCTCCCCGAGGACCAGCGCATCGTGCACCTCATGGGCCGCCCGGACGAGACCCGCAACCTCATCGTCGCCGACGAGCAGGCGGTGATCTCGCCGAGTTGGTCCGTGCACTGCGGGTTCGGCACCGCGTCCTACGCCTTCGTCTGGGCGATGGGCGGCGAGAACCAGGCCTTTGAGGACATGGACCATGTCGCGGTGACGGAGATGCGGTGACCGCGGACTCCTCGACGGCGGCGGCATTCCGGCTCGACGGCAAGACCGCGCTGGTCACCGGGGCCCGCTCGGGGATCGGCCGGGCGATCGCCGTCGGATACGCCCGCGCCGGCGCGGACCTGGTGCTGCTCGGCCGGACCGGTGACCTGGGCGAGACGGCCGAGGCGGTGCGGCGCGAGGGGCGCGAGACGCAGACTGTCGCCTTGGATCTGTCGCGGCCGGAGGCGGTTCCGGAGTCGATCAGTGCCCTGCTTCAACGCCGCCGCGTCGACATCCTGGTCAACAACGCCGGAGTGATCCGGCGCGGACCGGCCGAGCAGGTCGGCTACGCCGCGTGGCGGGAGGTCATGGCCGTCAACCTGGACTCCGCATTCCTGCTGGCCCAAGCCTGCGGGGCGGCCATGGCCCGGCACGGCTCAGGGAAGATCATCACCATCGGCTCGCTGCTGTCGTTCCAGGGCGGCGTGAACGTCGCCGCCTACGCCGCGAGCAAACACGCGGTCCTCGGAATGACCCGGGCGCTGGCCAACGAATGGGCGGCGCGCGGCGTTCAGGTGAACGCGATCGCCCCCGGCTACATCGCCACCGAGAACACCCGCCCGCTGCGCGAGGACGGGGAGCGCAACGAGGCCATCCGGGCCCGCATTCCGGCCGGACGCTGGGGCGAGGCGGAGGATATCGTCGGTGCGGCGGTCTTCCTGGCCGCCCCGGCATCGGCGTACGTGAACGGACACACCCTCGTGGTCGACGGGGGTTGGATGGGAAGATGATGAAGAGTCGCCCCGACGGCGGCAACGCGACGGACAAGGTCCTGGCGGTCCTTCAGGCCCTGGGCGAGCACGAGCGCCTGGCCGACATCACCGCGGCCACCGGCCTGGCCCGCTCCACGGTCCACCGCATCCTTCAGTCCCTGGTGGAGCACCGCTTCGCGCTCACCACCGGCGACGGCCGCTACATCGGCGGCCCGGTGGTGCTGACCCTCGCCGGCCGCCTGATGGGCCGCTTCGACCCCGCCGAACACGCCGACGGAGCGCTGCGCCGGCTCAGCGACGACACCGGATACCCCGTCCACCTGGGCCTGCTCGCCGGCGACGACGTGGTCTACGGCGCCAAGATCGAGGGTGCCAAGCCCTACCGGATGCCCTCCCGCGTCGGCATGAGCGTGCGCCTGCACGCCACCGGCATCGGCAAGGCCATCCTGGCCGCCCTCCCCGAGCCGACGGTGCGCGCGATCGTCCAGCGCACCGGCCTGGAGCCCCGCACCCCGAACACGATCAGCGACGAGGGCGAGTTGCTGCGCCACCTGGAAGGGGTACGGGCCCGGGGCTACGCGGTCGACGACGAGGAGAACGAACCGGGCATCCAGTGTGTGGCCGCGGCGGTGTTCGACCACACCGGGCGGGTGACCGGGGCGGTCAGCGTCTCGACGCTGGCGCTGGAGCCCTGGGACGTTCCGGTGGAGCGGTTGGGGGAGCGGGTCGTCGCGGCGGCGGTGGAGATCTCGGAGTCTTTGGGGGCTCCGGCTTCGGCCGCGCTTCGGGGCGCGGCCGGTTCCTGAGCCCTACTCCACAGCTCTACTCCACAGCTCTACTCCATCTCGGCCAGAATCGCCGCCAGCGACGCGACGGCCGCATCGGCATCCAGCCCCTCGGCGTATACCGTCATCGTCCCGCCGATCTTGGCGCTCAAGCTCATCACGGTCAGCATGCCGGTGGGGCTCACTGACTTGCCGCCGTACTCGAGGCGGATGGCGCTGGCGAACTTCGCAGCTTCCACCGCCAGTCGGCCCGCCGGCCGGGCGTGCAGCGTGGCCGGCAGTGTCACCGCGACGGACACGCTGTCGGGGCGGGGTTCGGTTTCAGCCAGGGGAGTGGATTCGGGGGTGGGGGGCGCGGCGGGCGCATCGCCCTGCACCTTCACCATGTCGCGTGCCTGCCGCGCCGCCTCGGCCACCGCGGCCAGATCCGCACCGGTGGCCGCGGTGACGGCGGCGGCCACCGCGCCCTCGACGAACGGGGCGTCCACCAGCAGCACGTCGGCGCGCGGGTAGTCCTCCAGCACCGCCAAGGTGGTGAGCACCGAGCTGCCCAGGTCGGGCAGGACTATCACCCCGGCGCCCTGGTCGGCCTCGGCGATGGCGGCCACTATGCGGTCGTAGCTGGTGCCCAGGCCGCCGTCCTCGGTGCCGCCGGCGACCGCCACCGGTACCCGGTCCGAGCCGACCTGGGCCAGCAGTTCGCGCAGGCCCGTCGCCAGTTGGGCGCTGTGGGATACGAGTACGATGCCGATGGACTGGTTCATGAACGCTGATACTAAATCTCGGAACACTGTTCAGCAATACTGAAAGCGGCCATGCGGTCGAGTACCGCTGAACGCGGCGGATGAACGCGGGCGGACGGACGCGGCCGAGTGCGGCGCTACTGAAGGCGAGGGTCGGCGGATGGTGCAGTCGGTGCAGCGGGCGGTGCGCGTCCTGCGGGAGCTCGCCGCCGGTGGTCCGCGCCTGGGCGTGACCGAGCTGGCCGAACGGGTCGGCGTCGCCAAACCCACCGTGCACGCCCTGCTGCGCACGCTGGAGGGCGAGGGCCTGGTCGTCCAGGATTCCGAGACCGGCCGCTACCAGCTGGGTCCGGGCCTGTTGCTGCTGGGCAACGCCTACCTGGACACCCAGGAGCTGCGCGCCCGCTCGCTGAGCTGGGCCGACACCCTGGCGACCCGGGCCGACGAGGCGGTCTGGGTCGCGGTGCTGACCGGCGACCACGTCTTCGTCGTGCACCACGCGTTCCGCCCGGAGGGCGTCGTGCAGATCCTCGAGGTCGGCGCCAGCATCCCCTGGCACACGTGCGCACTGGGCAAGGCGATCGTCGCGTTCCTGCCGCCGGACCAGCGCCAGCCGCTGCTGGCCGGCGACCTGCCGGCGCTGACCGGCTCCAGCATCACCGACCCGGCCGCGTTGTCCCGGCAGTTGGACGAGGTCGGCCGGACCGGCCACGCGCTGGAGAACCAGGAGTCGGCCCTCGGCGACGCCGGGATCGCCGCGCCGGTCTTCGACCGCAACGGCGTGGCCGGGGCGATCGGCGTCATCGGCCCGGTCGAGCGGGTCCTGGACGAAGCCACACGTCAGGACCACATCGTGGCGGTGCGTGAGGTGGCGCGGCAGATCTCGCGCGAGCTCGGTGCCGGCCGGGGCAGTGCCCGGGTCGCGCGGCCCTGATCCCTTGACACCGGCGGGCACCGGGGTTAGCTTCCGAACATCGTTCAGTGATGACGAACAGAAGTCAGCTGGGTAAATTCTTTACGGTGGCCGCTTCTGTCCCCCGCGAGGAGGCAAGGCGGTGGTTCACGCCGAATGAGCTTGGGATGATCGCCGGGTCCGCCTGCCCGCCCGTCTCGCCCGCTCGCTCCGCCCGTCCCGTCCGTCGCAGTGTCCTCCGAAGGAGTCCCGGCATGAAGAAGCTGATCAACTCTCCCGATACCGTCCTGGACGACGCGCTGGCCGGCGTCGCGGCGGCCCATCCCACGCTGAAAGTGGACCTCGAGGCGCGGATCATCACCCGGGCCGGCGGCCCCTCGGTCGGCAAGGTCGCCCTGATCTCCGGTGGCGGCTCCGGACACGAACCGCTGCACGGCGGCTTCGTCGGCCCCGGCATGCTGCACGCGGCGTGCCCGGGTGAGGTCTTCACCTCCCCGGTCCCGGACCAGATGCTGGCCGCCGCCCAGGCCGCGGACGGCGGGGCCGGAGTGGTGTTCGTGGTCAAGAACTACACCGGCGACGTGCTCAACTTCGAGATGGCGGCGGAGTTGGCCGGCGAGGACGGCATCGAGGTGGCCACCGTCCTGGTCGACGACGACGTCGCGGTCAAGGACTCCACCTGGACCGCCGGCCGCCGCGGCACCGGCGCGACGGTGTTCGTCGAGAAGATCGCCGGGGCGCTCGCCGAACAGGGCGCCGATCTGGCCTCGGTCGCCGAGATCGGCCGCCGGGTGAACGCCGCCTCGCGCAGCTTCGCCGTCGCGCTGAGCCCCTGCACCACGCCCGCGGCCGGCAAGCCCGGCTTCGAACTGGCCGAGGACGAGATGGAGGTCGGCGTTGGCATCCACGGCGAGCCCGGCCGCAGCCGCGAGAAGCTCGAACCGGCCGCCGCGATCGTCGCCCGGTCGCTGGACGCCATCTTCGCCGACCAGCCGCTGGCCGCCGGTGAGGAGACCATCGTGATGGTCAACGGCCTCGGCGGCACCCCGCTGATCGAGCTGTACGTCGCCTACGCCGACGTCGCGAAGTACTTCGCCGAACGCGGCGTGCGCATCGTCCGCAACCTGGTCGGCAACTACATCACCAGCCTGGAGATGGCGGGCGCATCGTTCACCGTGTGCAAAGCCGACGAACAGATGCTTGCCTTGTGGGACGCGCCGGTGAACACCCCGGCCCTGCGCTGGGGCGCGTAGGCGCGTACGCACCTGCTACCTCGCCAGACCTCGGACAGAAGGAGTCGACCGGTGGACATCCACCAGACCAGGACGTGGGTACGGTCCATAGCCGCGGCCATGGACCAGCACAAAGACCACCTGACCCAGCTGGACTCGGCCATCGGCGACGCCGACCACGGGGTGAACATGCAGCGCGGCTTCACCGCCGTGGTCGCGGCCCTGGACGGCTATGAGCCGGCCGGCGTCGGCGACGTGCTGGTCAAGACCGGGACCACGCTGATCTCCAAGGTCGGCGGCGCCGCCGGTCCGCTGTACGGCACCTTCTTCCGGGCCACCGGCAAGCAGCTGACCGGGCCGGTCGCGGACGCCGAGCAGCTGGCCGCGGCCTTGGACGCCGGACTCGCCGGGGTGCAGAAGCTCGGGGCGGCGGTGCCCGGCGACAAGACCATGGTCGACGCCCTGACCCCGGCGCTGGAGGCGTTCGGCGCCGCGGCGCGCGCCGGGGAGGACGAGGCGACCGCGGCTGAGAAGGCCGCCGAGGCCGCCGAGACCGGGGCGAAGGACACGATTCCTTTGCAGGCGCGCAAGGGCCGGGCGTCCTATCTCGGCTCCCGCAGTACCGGGCACCAGGACCCCGGCGCGACCTCCACCGCGTTGATCTTCCGGACCCTGGCCGAGGTGCTGAAGCCGTGACTCGACTGACGTATGTCGGCCAGTCGGCGTCTGGGGGCACGGCGCTGGGGGTGCTGCGCCATACCGAGGTGGTGCCGGCGGCCTTGGGGCAGCGGGGTTCGGGTGCTGCCGACGGCGTCGGCAGCAGCACGGGTGATTCGGGCGACGTCAGCGGCCTCGGCGGTGCCGGCGGCGCCGGCGGGGACCCGGTCGCGGAGGTCACCGACGCGTTCGACGCGGTGGCCGAGCAGCTGGCCGCGCTGGCCCGCACGCTGCGCGACTCCGGGCAGACCGACCTGGCCGACATCGTCGAGGTCGACGGCTACATCGCGCAGGATCAGGAGTTGCGGGGCGCGGCGCTGCGTCAGGTGCGGGCCGGGGAGCCGGCTGCGCGCGCCGTCGTCCAAGCCGTGGACGAATACGGCACCATGCTCGCCACCCTGGACGACCCGATGCTGGCCGAACGCGCCGCCGACGTGCGCCAGGTCGGCCGCCGCGTCCTGGCGCAGCTGGCCGGGGCCGGTGTCGGTGCCGATGCCGCGTCGGCAGCGCCGGACGGCCCGGTGGTGCTGGTCGCGCACGAGATCGGCGCCGCGGACCTGCTGGAGTACGGCGACCTGGTCGTCGCGGCCGTCTCGCTGGTCGGCGGGCCCAGCTCGCACGCCTCGATCATCGCCCGCTCGCTGGGGATCCCGCTGGTGCTGGGCGTCAGCCCGGCGGTGCTGAACCATCCGGACGGCACCGAGGTCCTCATCGAGGCCGAGGGCCCGTCCGTCGTCGTGGATCCCGAGCCGGGGGAGCGGCAGGCGGCGGTCGCGGTGATGGCGGCGGCGCGCCGGCGTCGCGAGATCCTGGCCGCCGAGCGCGGCCTGCCGTCGCGGACCCTTGACGGCCGCGCCGTCGCGCTGCGGGCCAACGTCGCCACGGCGATCGAGACCAAGGCCGCGAACAACGCCAACGCGGACGGCGTGGGCCTGCTGCGTACCGAACTGCCCTTCCTGGACACGCACAAGTGGCCGACGGCGGATCAGCACACTGCGGTTCTGACCCCGATCCTCAGCAAGCTGGCCGGGAAGCCGGTGACGGTGCGGACGCTGGACTTCGCCGACGACAAGTTCCCGCCGCTGCTCGCCGACCAGGCGGTGGACGGGCACCTGGGCCGGGGCCTGCCGTACATGCTCGCCGCGCCACAGGCTTTCGCGAATCAGTTCCGTGCGATCCTCACCGCCGGAGCCGCGTGCGATCTGCGCATCATGATTCCCATGGTGGCCACGGTCGATGAGCTGGCCTCGTGCGCGCGGATCCTGGCCGAGGTCGCGACGGAGCTGGCAGTCGCGGCGCCGCCGATCGGCGCGATGATCGAGCTGCCGGCGGCCGTCCAGATCGCCTCCGAGCTGGCCGGCCAGGCGGGGTTCTTCTCCATCGGCAGCAACGATCTGACCAGTCAGATCCTGCGCCTGGACCGGCGCGACCCGGCCGTGTCCCCGGCGCTGGCCGCGCATCCGCGGGTGTTGCAGGCGATCGCGCGTACCGTGACGGCGGCGCACGAGCGTGGGCTGAAGGTATCAGTGTGCGGAGACGCCGCTGCCCATCCGCTCGTCGTCCCGCTGCTGATCGGTCTGGGGTGTGACGTGTTGTCGGTGGCTCCTGCCGCGTTGGATGAGGTCAGGGTACGTATTCGACGGTTGGACGCGCGGGTGTGCGCCGAGGTGGCCGCCGAGGCGATGGGGTTCGAGACGTTGGAGAGCGTGCAGCGCGTCGTGCGGCAGCGTTGCTGGCCTGAGATGCCTTGAAGCCCGAACCGCTTACACACACAGGAGAAATCTATGGTGGCCTTCGGGCTGGGCTTGGCGGCCGTGGGACGTCCTGGATACATCAACCTGGGACGTGCCGAGGACCTGCCCGCCGACCGCACCGTCGAGGCGATGCGATCACGTGCGCACGCGGTGTTGGACGCGGCCTACGCGGCCGGAATCCGCTACTTCGACGCCGCTCGCTCCTATGGCCGGGCCGAGGAGTTCCTGGCCGGCTGGCTGCGTTCGCATCCTGATATCGACGACGTCGCCGTCGGCAGCAAGTGGGGCTACACCTACACGGCCGACTGGCGCACCGACGCGCCGGTGCACGAGGTCAAGGACCACAGCGTCGCGGTGTTCACGCGGCAGATCGGCGAGACCCGGGCACTGCTCGGCGATCGGCTGAATCTGTATCAGATCCACTCGGTCACCCCGGACAGCCCGGCGCTGACCGATCAGGGGCTGCACCGCCGGCTGGCCGCGTTGGCCGCTCAGGGAGTGCGGATCGGGCTGTCGACGAGCGGGCCGCGGCAGGCCGAGGCGATCCGGGCGGCGTTGCGGGTCACGGTGGGTGGGAGTCGGCTCTTCGAAGCGGTTCAGGCCACGTACAACGTGTTGGAGACCTCCGCTGCGCCGGCGTTGGCCGAGGCGCATGAGGCCGGTTGGACGGTTGTCGTGAAGGAGGCGCTGGCAAACGGGCGGCTTACTGATGCGCATCTTGCCGAGCAGCCCCAGGACGATTCGGTGTTGGCCGCGGTCGCGGTGAAGGCGTCGGCGACGGTGGACGCTGTGGCGCTGGCCGCGGTCGCGGCTCAGCCTTGGGCCGACGTCGTGTTGTCAGGGGCGGCCACTGTGGCGCAGTTGGAGAGCAACGTGGCTGCCTCGCGTCTGCACTTGGCGGCTGATCAGCTGGAGCAGCTTTCCGTGCTGGCTTTGCCTGCTTCGGAGTATTGGGCGCAGCGATCGCGGATGGCTTGGGCCTAGCTCGTTTTCGGAGCGGGAGTTTGCGGGCCGGGTTGCGGTCGAGCTGTGGGCTGTTGGCTTCAAAGCTCTCTACGGTCTTCGTCCCCTGACCCGTCAACTAGCCTGGCCAGTTCCGCAGCCGCGGTGGCAGCGTTCGGCGAGGAGATGCGTGCGTAGATGGCGACGGCTTCGCGCAGGTCTGCGATCGCCTCCTCGCGCTGGTCGGCGCGGATGGCGAGGTGGGCTCGGCCTTCCAGTGCGCGGGCGGTGAGGGGTGGGCTGCCGACGTCGGTCGCCAGTTTCCAGGCCTGGTCGAAGTGTTCGCGGGCCTGGTCTGAGTGGGCGGTGTCCAGGGCGAGCCGGCCTTGGGTGGCGTGCACGTCGGCCTCGCCGTGGCGGTCGCCGACGCCGCGGAACTCGGCGTTGGCGCGCTCCAGGTACTCGGCCGCCTGCTGGGTGCGGCCGGCGGCGTGGTGGGCGCGGCCCAGGTCGTGGCAGGCGTTGGCGATGCCCAGGTGGTTGCCGATCTGCTCCAAGGCGGTGAGGGCCTCGGTCAGCAGGGCGATGGCGGCCGGGGTGTCGCCCAGTGCCAGCCGGATGCGGCCGGTGTCCCACAGGCCGAGGGCGATGCCCAGGGGGACGCGTACTTCGCGGAAGAAGGCGAGCGCGCTTTCGGCGAGTTCGAGGGCGGCCTGGTATTCGCCGAGGGCGTAGCGGATCCGGCAGAGTTGGACCGCCACGTTGGCCGCGTTCCCCCGTTGGCCCAGCGACTGGAAGATCTCCAGGGCTTCGTGGGCGGACGCCATCGCGGCCGGGTAGTCGCCGATTTCGCGGTGGGTGTGGCTGAGGATCGCCAGGGCGACGCCGCGGTTCTTGGTGTCGCCCAGGGCCTCGAACTCGGCCAGGGCCGACCGCATCAGTTCCGTGGCTCCGGCGAAGTCGCCCGTACCGTGGCGGGTGCGGCCCAGCGAGAGCAGCGTGTAGGCGCGGCCGCGGGCGTCGTCGAGGTCCCGGTAGTGGCCCAGCGCCGTTTCGAAGAGCTCCGCGGCGGCCTTGAAGTCGCTCTGGTTGAATTTGATGCAGCCGAGCTCGTGGATGGCGTTGGCCTCGCCGAGCCGGTCGCCGGCCGCTCGGCACTGCGCCAGGATCCGGGTGTGGATCTCGGCGGCCGAGGCCAGATCGGTCAGGACCCGGCGGATGGACCCGAGGTGGAACAGCGCCTCGCGCGCGGCGAGGGCATCGCCGGCCTCCTCAGCGGCTTGGACAGCCTTCTCGTGCAGCAGCCCGGCATCCCGCCAGTTGCCTTCGGACTCCAGCAACGGAGCGAGCCCGGCCACGAGCCCGATCACGCGCTCCGGTTGGTGGGCGGCCGAGGCCTGTTCGACGGCGGCGAGCAGGTTCGCGCGCTCGGTACTCAGCCAGGCTTGCGCGGCGTCGCGGTTCAGCGGCGCCTGGTACGGAGCCACAGCGGCGGGCGGTGGGCCGGACGGTCCGCCGCTGCCGCTGCCGCTGCCGCTGCTGTTGCTCTGTGTCGGCAGCCAGGTCCGGGTATAGCGCGCGAGCAGTAGACCGGCGGTACCCGAGGCCCGCAGGTAGTAGTCGAAGAGGCGGTCGGTCGCGGCCAGGCGTTGCTCACCCGGCTCCCGCTCGCTGACGGTCCGGGCGAAGACCCGCACGAGATCGTGCATCTGGTACCGGTTCGGCGAGTGCTCGATCAGCAGGCTGTGATCCACGAGCGATTCCAGGACCCGCTCGGCCTCGCGCACCTCGGCGCCCAGCAGCGCCGCGGCGGCCGGGGCGTCCACCTCGGTGCCGGGTATCAGGCCGAGCCGCCGGAACAGGCGCTGTTCGGGGTCCGGCAGCCAGCTGTAGGAGGATTCGAACAGCGAGGTCAGGTCGCGGTCGTCGTCGTGCAGCCGGTCCAGCCGGCCGGCCTCGTCCCGCAGCGCGGCCACCAGGTCCGCCACGGTCCGCCGCCGCGAGACCCGCAGCCGGGCGGCGACCATCCGGATCGCCAGCGGCAGCCGCCCGCACAGCGCGATCAGCTCGGCCACGGCCGGATCGGCCGCCGACACCCGCTCGGCGCCGACCAGCCGCTGCAACAGGACCAGCGCCTCGGCCTCGGGCAGCACGTCCACCGTCAGCAGGTGCGCGTCCTCCAGCCCGCTGAGCCGCTTGCGGCTGGTGACCAGGACCAGGCAGTCGGCCGAGCCCGGCAGCAGCGGCCGCACCTGGGCGGTGCCGGCGGCGTTGTCCAGGACGATCAGCGTCTTGGTACCGGCCAGCCGGGCCCGGTAGAACGCGGCCCGGGAGGCCGGATCGGCCGGTACGGCCTGGGCCGGCACCCCCAGAGAGGTCAGCAGGTGGTGCAAGGCGTCCATGGGGTTCAGCGGTTCCAGACCGGCGGTGTTGCCGCGCAGGTCGACGAACAGCTGCCCGTCCGGAAAGCGGGGGCTGAGCAGATGCGCGGCGTGCATGGCGAGCGTGGACTTCCCCACGCCTCCCATGCCGTCCAGGGCGGTGATCACCACGGTGCCGTCGCCGCTGTCGGCCGCGGCGAACAGGGCTCGCAGCTCTGTGTCCCGGCCGGTGAAGACCCTGGTGTCGGCGGGCAGCTGGAACCGGAAACCGTCTGGGACCGCTGCCGGCGGGACGCCGGATGCCGCTGCGGCGTTGGCGTTGACGTTGGTGGGGGAGGAGGCGGAGGGGGCGGCGACAGCCCCGGCGGGCGCCGACAGGGCCGGGGCGGGCACCGGCGGGGCAGTCGGCTCAAGATCGGGGTCGTTGGCGATGATCCGGCGATGCAGCCCACTGATCCCGGCAGATGGCTGCACGGCCAGCTCGTCGGACAGCGTCCGCCGCAGCGCGTGGAAGACCTCCTGCGCCTCGGCCTGGCGGCCGGACCGGTAGAGGGCGAGCATCAGCTGGCTGTGCAGGGCCTCGCGCACCGGATTCCGGGCCGCCAGGGCGACCAGCTCCGGCACCACTTCCCGGTGCCGGCCCAACTGCAGGTCGGCGTCGATCCGGGCCTGCCAGGCCAGCATCTGTGACTCCTGGAGCTGCTGGACGTGCGCCTCGTTCCCGGCCTCGGCGGTCAGGTCGGCGTAGGGCTCGCCGCGCCACAGGGCCAGCGCGCCGCCCAGTTCGGCCGCCGCCGTCGCCCAGTCCCGGTCGGCCAGCGCCTGATGCCCGCGCCGGGTGCGGTCGGCGAAGTCCTGCTCGTCCAACTCCCCGTCGCGCACCTCGATGCGGTAGCCCGGATTCGCGGTCTGAATCCGCTCACCGGCCGCCGCGCCCAACTGCCGCCGCAGCCGCGCCACATGGTTGCGCAGCGACGCCTCGGCGGACGGCGGCGGCTTCTCGCCCCACACCGCGGCCGCCAGCCGATCGGCGGGCACCGTCCGATTCGCCCGGGCCAGCAGCATCGCCAGCACAGCGCGCGGTATCCCGGGCCCGAGCGGCACTTTCGCACCGTCCTCGTCGACGACGATCGTCGGTCCCAACACCCCGAACCACATCGCAGCCTCCACCCTGGCCCACTTCGTGTGCCTCCATCACACTACGACTTGTCGCGGGTGTTGATGGTTGTAGTCGGCCCGGCCTGGTCGGGAGTTGGAGCGTGTGCTCTAAATCTCTGGTGCTGGTTCCCCCGCCTCAGCCCGCCGCAGCCACTCGGTGCCCTCCTCGGCGCGCCGCCCGCCGACGCCGGCCTGCTCCATCTGCTCCAGGGCCGTCCGCAGGTCCCGGGCCGCGTCGGCGTGCCGGCCGGCGAGCAGATGGAGCTGGCCGATCGTCAGGGTGCCGCTGGCGATCGAGCGCGGGTCGCCCCACTCCTCGCGCAGGCGCTGCGAGGTGTGTAGATGCTTCAGTGCGGTGTCCGCGTCGTGCTCCTCGGCGAAGTAGTAGAAGCCCAGGTGTCGGTAGCATTCCGAGCGCACGTAAGCGTCGGCGTGCTGATCCGCCAGCTCCAGCGCCTCGCGGTAGTACGGCATCGCCGTCGCCCAGTCGCCGCGCAGCACCTGATGCACCAGCCCGATGCCGAACAGCGATTCGGCGACGCCGGCCTGGTCGCCGATCTCCCGCTGGGTCGCCAGCGCCTGCCGGAACAGCGCCTCCTCGGCGTCCGCGTTGGACGTGTCGCGGTTGTTCTCCAGCGCGCGGTAGTGCAGCACCATCGCGAGCTTGTCCAGCGCCAAGGCCTCGCTCCGGCGGTCGCCGTCGGCCGCGGCCCGCGCCCGGGCCGCCTCCAGCTTGGCCTGCGCGTCGTCGAAGTCGCCCTGGCTGAACGAGGCCGCCATCAGCGCCGCGGTGCCGTCCGCCAGCAGCTTTTCTGGTGTGTCACCTGTGTTATCCGTTGTCCCCATGGTCCGAAGACTATCGATGGAGACAAACGAGAACCGCCGACCGGCGATGCCGGTCGGCGGTTCTGGAGAGCGTCCATCGCACCGCATCAGCGCTCTGATGCGGATGCGAACGCGAGGCGGTGCCGCTGCGCCGCGTCGCCCGCCTCAGTGCTTGCGCGCGCCGGCGAGCTTGGCCTTGCGGGAGGCGAACATCGCCGTGCCGCCAGCGCCGAAGAACGCCAGCGCGACCAGGCTGACCTCGCCGACGTTGGCGCCGGTGTGGGCCAGGGTCGGGGTGCCGGGGCTGGTGGTCGTCGCCGGGGTGGACGGCGTGCTGGTCCCGGTGCTGCTGCTCGGCTTCGGCGCGGCCGGCGGGGCCGTGGAGACCAGCGTCGACGGGTGCGTGGTCGGCGGCGTGGTCGGGGGCGTCGTGGTGGTGCCAGTCGTCGGCGGCGGAGTGCTGCTGCCGCCAGTCGACGGCCCGCAGGTGCCGGCGGTGTCCGAGCCGTTCCAGGCGGTGAACGGGGTGGGCGGCGTCCAGACGTCGTGCGAGTGGTCCGGCAGCGCGTGCTGCTTGTCGTGACCGTCGTACTTGTCACTGCCGGGGTACAGGTCGATCTGGCCGTAGCACTTACCGCCGGCGGCGCCGGGCAGCTTCACCGTGAGGTGCGCGGTGGTCGAGGTCTTCGACGCCGTGCTCAGGGTCGTGGTCGCGAAGTCCACGAACGTCTGGAGGCCCGTGTCCTCCCAATTTTCGGCGTCGGTGTCGTACGAGGCCAGCGAGATCGGGACGCTGCCGGTGCAGCCCTCGGCGACCCGGCCCGGGTTGAGCTGCACCACATAACCGTAGGTCGGCTCGTCCGGGGTCCGGTAGAACCCCTTGGTCGAGTGCCAGCCGCCGACGGCGTTGCCGGCCTGGTCGGACACCGCGTACTGCACGTCGTCATCGCTGACCTTGCACAGGTGGTCGGGCTTGTGGTTCGTGGGAGCCGGCGGCTTCGGGTTCGACGGCTGGTGCGGGGTGTTGTCGCAGGCGTTCGCGGCACCCGCGGCCCAAGCCATCGACGCTGCCGCGCCGAGCGTGACGAGCGCTCCGCGGCCTATTCGGCTGGTGGTCATGCTGGCTCTTCTCTGTGCCGGCCCCGAGCCCTCGCGACCGGATCACTTAGGTTGTGTCTGGGATGTCAGCGGCATAGCTTCGCTCATGGACAGCGCTGGAGCTTATCCCACCCTGACCTGGGGCGGGAAGGCGGGTACAGGGTGACAAAAGACGTAGATTCGACACCTTAACGCGCCGGTGTGGGCGGCCTGCGACCGCTTGCCCGATATGCCGTGCCGGCTGTCGTGTCCGCGCGGAGAAGACTGCGTAGTCAAAATACGAATTCCGCTGTAGACGCGTGGATGCGTGGACGCCGATCCTCATATCAAAGCTTGAGGATTACCTCGCATTGTCGGTCCGCTTCCGCGTCACCGATCCGCCCCCGCCTTGGCGTGAATCGCGTGCCAAGCGCGCCCCGCGCCGGCCACCGCCCACGCCGTGAGGATCCCGATCGCCGTCTGCTCGTCCGGCGCCGCCAGCAACACGTCCCGCGCGCCCGCGAGGACCGTGGTGGCCGTCTCCAGCGAGCCGCGGCTGCAACACGTGCAGTGGAACGTCACGCTGTCCACCGGCTCCATCGCCAGCCCCTGTTCGTCGAAGGCGTCGGCCAGCGCCGTCATGTCCTCCGGTGCCGGGGCGGTCACCTGTGCGCGCCATGTCGGCGTCGGGGACGGCAGCCACAACGCCAGCTCGTCGAAGACCGGGAACGTGTGGTCGCCGACCCGGCGCTCGCCGGTGGCGGCCCCGTCGTGCACGACGATCTCGCCGAAGCGGCGCTCGCCGTAAGGCACGGACAGTATGCGGGCCCGCGTAGGGCAGATACGCCGCACCCACACCACCTCCGCGGCGCCGTCCGGGTCCAGCCGCACCAGCGCCGAGCCGAATCCGTCCTCGATCTCACCCTCGCCCGGGGTGAGCGGCACGCCGTACTTGGTCCACGCCTCGCGCGCCGTGCCCCAGTCGCCGACCATCGTCGCGGCGATCCCCAGGTTCCACCACGCGGCGTTGCCCTCCGCCTCGCCGGCCCGCAGCGCCGCCTGCCGGCCCAACTCGTAGGCCTTCGGCCAGTTCCGCAGCAGCTTGTGCGCCAGCGCCGCGTCGAACCAGAGCTCGGCGCTGATCGGGGTGTCCGGGAAGGCGGTCAGGAACTGCTCGTAGCAGGCCGCGACTACCGGCCAGTCCTGGGCCTCGGCGGCGTCCTCGCCCCGCTGTAACAACTCCATGGCTTCAGCGCCCGACAGCTGAACCCCGCTCATCTCTCTCCCCTGATCGTGCTCGCAGAAGAGAACAGACTAGCGATCGGGAACGGGGCGCCGAACCGGCCCGCCACCGACGCGGACACGCACCGAGACACGCACGGAGTCCCCGCCTCCAGGAGCGGAGACGGGGACTCGCTGTTTCAGCCGATACCGCGGACCCTCAGCCGTTCTTGGCCAGGACCTGTAGCTGGCTGTACGGACCGTTGAACACGTCCTGGTCGCCGGGCTCCGAACCGGAGTCCGCGTACTGCCAGAAGGTGTAGAAACCCCAGCCCGGGGGCAGCGTGCCGCCGCCGGAAGCCACGTAGTTCGCGATGAACAGCGGGTCGTAGTTCGCGAAGTTCGTGTCCTGGCTGGTGCAGGTGTTCCACCAGTCGGTGGTCGAGTAGATCACCGGGTAGACGCCCGTGCGCGCCGCGTACTCGTTCACGAAGTCCCAGATCCAGCTGCTCATCTGGCTTCCGCTGAGGCCATAGCACTCCGAGCCGTAGGGGTTGTACTCGATGTCGAGCATCCCGGGCAGGGTGAGACCGTCGGAAGACCAGCCGCCGCCGTTGTTGACGAAGTAGTCCGCCTGGGCGGCGCCGCCGGAGTCGCTGGGGTTGGCGAAGTGGTACGAACCCCGGATCAGCCCCTGGTCGTAGGGGCCGACGTACTGGTTGTAGAAGTCCGGGTTCGTGTAATACGTGCCCTCGGTCGCCTTCGTGTAGGAGAAGTCGATGTTGGGCGCGATACTGGCCCAGTCCAGGTTGCCCTGGTACGCGCTGACGTCGATGCCCGGGAGTTGCGGCACCGAGGCCAGGGGCGCCGGCCGTACGGCGGGCTGTGCGGCCGGTTCGTGGGCCTTGATAGTGGAACCCAGGTAGTCGAGCTGGGGGTGGGTCGCCACCGTCGGGTGCACCGGCGTGTCGTGCCGGGTGGTGTCGACCTTGACCAGCTGACCGGTGACGGTGCGCGCGTAGCCCGGGTGCGGGTTGGCGTGCGGGGCCGGGACGGCGGCCGGGGCGGCGCTCGGCTTGGTGGTGCCGCTGGCCGAGGCACTGCCGGCGGTGGCCGGCAGCAGCAGCGCGCCGGCCGTGGCGACCGCCAGGGCCAGCAGGGCCGCGCGGCGGGTTCCGTGGGTGGATGCGGACATCGTCGGCTCCTGCTTAGCCGTTGGCCAGTGCTTGGACGCGGCTGTAGTCGCCGTTGAAGACGTCCTGGTCCCCGGCCATGGAGCCGGAGTCGGCGTACTGCCAGATGGTGTAGAAGCCCCAGCCGGCCGGCAGCGTGCCCGCCGAGCCGTTGTAGTTGGCGATCCACAGCGGGTCGTTGTTGGCGAACGCGCCGGAGTTGCCGGTGCAGGTCTTCCACCAGTCGGTGGTGGTGTAGATGACCGCCCAGCGGCTGGTCTTGGCGTGGTACTCGTTGACGAACGAGGACACCCAGTTGACCATCGAGCCCTGGGTCAGGCCGTAGCACTCGGCGCCGTAGGGGTTGTACTCGATGTCCAGCGCGCCCGGCAGGGTCTTGCCGTCCTTGGACCAGCCGCCGCCGTGCGCGACGAAGTAGTCGGCCTGCGCGGCGCCGGTGGAGCCGTTCGGGATCGCGAAGGTGTACGCGCCCCGGATCAGGCCGGCGTTGTAGGCGCCGTTGTACTGCTGGGCGAAGTACGGGTTGGTGTAGTACGTGCCCTCGGTGGCCTTCGAGTACGAGAACTGCGCGCCGGCGGACTTGGTGGCCGCCCAGTCCACGTTGCCCTGGTGCGACGACACGTCGTCGCCATGGGGGTTGCCGGCCGCCTGCGCCATGCCCGGCACCAGCGCGGCGGCGCCGGCCAGGGTGCCGACCGCGAGCGCGGCCAGGGCGGTGCGCCGCTTGCGGGGGGTGCTGTGCCGCGGGCCGGACGACGAGATCTTGACCATTGAGCTCTCCTGTGGGTGAGACCTGATGGTGGAACCACGACGTGGACGGGGACGTGGACGCCCGAAGACGCCCCCCTCCGGGGTGCCGGTGCGGCGTCAGGGTGCTGTTTCGCAACGGTGTTCGCCGCCGCTCGGCATCAGCCAATGTAGCGGGAAAACAACAACAGTCAACGACTGTTTATGAGAATTCTGCGAACTGATGGTCGGCGCGGGTGAACGCCGCGTGTCCGGCGGCCGCCGCGGCGGCCCCCAGCACCTGCCGCGCGGCCAGCCAGGTCGCCCCGGCCGCGCCGTCCGCGGCCAGCCCGACCGGCGAGTCCGGCCAGCGCCGGCCGATCGCCGAGGTCACCGCCTGGAACACCGGCGAGCGGCTGACCAGCACCGAACCGCCCAGCACCACCGGCTCCCCGGCCACCGGCCCGACCCCGGCCAGGCTCTCCACCAGCACCTCCGCCGCCTCGGCGACGATCCGCGCCGCCGCCGGGTCGCCGAGCTCGTACGCCGCCATCACCAGCGGCGCGAGCCTGGACAGCGCCACCGTCGGCTGCGCCGTCACCGCCCGGACCAGCTCGGCGGCGCGCCGGCGGCCGCGCAGCGTGAAGCCCTCGCCGATGCTGGCCGGGACCGGGAGCCGGCCGGTGGCGGCCGGGCGAACGGGGGCTGACGGGTGTTGGACGGTTGGGGTTTGGGTGATTTGGGTTTCGGTGGGGACAGACGTCCGGTTTGGCGCGCGGTCGGGTGCGGCGCCGGGCGTGCTGCCAGACGTGCCGCCGGGGGCGCTGCGCCCGGAGGCGGTAGCGGCGCGCGGGTCGGCATCGGGTTCCACGGCTTGGCTCGGGGCCGTTTCGGGACCGGCGTCTGAACCGGGGTGCGAACCGGCGTCCGGCTTGGCCTTCGGATCAGTCCCCGGATCAGCCCCCGGACCGTTCTCGGCACCGTTCTCCGGGTGGTCCAGCAAGTGCGCGAGCACCGACTTGGCCAACTCGGCCATCGGCTCCCGGCCGTCGGCGGCGGCGATCGCGGCCCGGGCGGCCTGGCGTCCGATCCAGAAGCCGGAGCCCTCATCGCCCAGCAGCCAGCCGTAGCCGTCGCGGAAGCGGGCCGGCAGGCGGTCGTGCATGCGGGCGGCGACGGCGCCGGTGCCGGAGACCAGCAGCGTCCCGTCCGGGGCGGGGGTGCCGGCGGCGAAGGAGACGGTCACGTCCGAGAGCACCTGCACCGGACAGGTCAGCCCGACATCCGCCCAGGCCTGCTCCAGCACCCGCGGCGCGCGCGGATCGGCCATCAGGGTACTGACGCCGGCCAGCCCCACCACGCACGCGCCGACCCGCTCGCCGGGCACCGGGCCCAGCGCGGCCTTCAACGCCGCGACGATGTTCGCGATGGCGGCCCCGGCCCCCAACACGGTCGGATTCCCGCCGCCGGCCCGCCCGGTACCCAGCGTGCGCCCGTCGACGGTGGCCAGCACGGCACGCGAATGCGAACCCCCGACGTCGAGCCCCACCACGCACGGGTCCGCCATGGATGCCGCCACCTCCGACCTCGCCCCGCCCGGGCACCGGATGTGCCCCTGTGGCGTTGTGTGGGATCTTGCCAGAGTGCGCACCACAACTCAACGCCATCGCAGACCCTTGACGCCGCCCGCCCGATCTGGGACGCTCCCCGTTTGAGTGGCACTATGGCAGGTGGACAGGGGCGAACCCGGGACCCGGGCGGAACCGGCGCAGGACGGATCGGCGCTTCTGGGTTGATGTGGATTCTTGCCGCAGGTCCGGCCGGACCAGGCGCAACGACGGCAGGCGGGGCGGGCCGGGCAGCGCTGCGCGGATCGGCTGACCGCGGCGGCGAAATCAGCTCAACGCGTAGAGGATCGGCCCGCGCGCCCGACTCGCGCCGGATGCATTCGCAGCGCCGCCGAGCCGGGCTGCCGGCTGCCGGCTGCCGCCATGCTGGCGAAGCCGTTGAGGGAACAGCATCACCGACATGCTGGTCGACCTTGGCCTCGGAGGATGGCGAAGCCGAGGCGGCCGAGAGCCCGGTACCTATCCACCACTGAGTCCGGCGAGTCGTTCGGCCAGGAACACGCGCTCGGTGTCGTTCCCGGCCAGCTCCAGCGCCTGGCGGTAGGCGATCGAGGCTTCCTGCGGGCGGCCCAGCCGCTGTAGCAGGTCCGCCTTGATCGCCGGCAGGTACTGGTATCTCGCGAGGTGGCTGTCCTTCTCCAACTCTGCAACCTGTTCCAGCGCCTGCTCCGGCCCGGAGACCATCGACACCGCGACGGTGCGGTTCAACGCCACCACCGGTGAGGGCCACACTGACAGCAGTTCGTCGTACAGGGTCACGATCTGTGGCCAGTCCGTCTGGTCGTAGGACGGCGCCTCGGCGTAGAGCGAGGCGATGGCCGCCTGTAGGACATAGCGCCCCGGTCGCCCGCCGCGCAGTCCGTCCACGATCATGTCGTGCGCCTCGGCCATCGCCGAGCGGTCCCACAGCGAGCGATCCTGGTCCTCCAAGCGGAGCAGGCGACCGTCGGCGTCGATGCGGGTGGCGCGCCGGGCGTCGGTGACCAGCACCAGGGCGAGCAGCCCCCGCACCTCCCGCTCGTCGGGCATCAGCTCCCGTAGCGTCCGGGTCAGTCGCAGTGACTGGTCCACAAGGTCTGTACGCACCAGCGACGCGCCGGACGGCGCGGTGTGTCCGGCGGTGAACAGCACATGGATCACGCCGAGTACCGCGTGCAGTCGATCCGGCAGCTCAGCCGCTCCCGGCACCCGGAAGGGGATCCGCGCAGCGGAGATCTTCTTCTTCGCCCGGGTCATCCGGGCTGCCATCGTCGGCTCCGACACCAGGAACGCCCGTGCGATGTCGGCGGTCGTCACCCCGCACACCAGCCGCAGCGTGAGCGCCGACTGCGCCTCCCGCGCCAACGCCGGATGGCAGCACATGAAGATCAGTCGCAGCCGCTCGTCCGGCACTACGTCTTCCGGATCGAGGGCAGCCGGTTCGTCGAGGGCCACCTCGGCCTGGGTCCCCTCGGGCTCCACCAGCAGCGGGAGCTTCGAGCGGAACGTCTGGTCGCGCCGTAACGCGTCCATCGCGCGGCGCTTGGCCGCGGTGGTGAGCCAGGCCTGCGGGTTGTTGGGGATACCGTCGCGGGCCCAACTCGCCAGGGCTGCGGCATACGCCTCCTGCACGCACTCCTCGGCCAGGTCCAGGTCGCGCGCGACCCGCGCCGTCGCGGCGAGCACCAGGGCCCACCCGTGACGGTGCGCGTCCGCGACCGCCGTTTCGACCTCTGGCCGGGGCGTCATGCCGCGGCGGGTCGATCCGCGATGAAGCCGCCTTCGACGGGCCGCACCTCGACGCCGCCGCCCTGCTGGGTGGCGGGATTGGCCCGAGCGATCGCCAAAGCGGCATCCAGGTCGGGCGCCTCGATGATGGTGAAGCCGGCGATGACTTCCTTGGCGTCGACGAACGGGCCGTCCGTCACCACGTCGCCGCGGATCGACGTCGCGGTGTCGGCGGCGGGCTGCAACGCGAATGCCGCGACCAGGGCGCCGGACTCCACCATGTCCTCGAAGTGGCGGTCATGCGCCTCACGCGCCCCGGGAATGACCTCGCCGGCCTGAACGTGGGCCTTCGCGTAGATGAGGATCGCGTACTGAGCCATGGGGGCTGTCCTTCCAGGTGGTTGTCGTTGCCTGACACCCTTACGTCGAACGGTCGGCCTCGATTCGACGGCCCTCCTGGAAATCTCTTCGGCCGGTACCCCGCGACGTGTCGGTCGTCGGCCGCGCCAAGTCGCTCGCCGACCGCTGGATCTTGATCAGGGCGCTCATGAGCTGCTCGCGTTCGGCTTCGGTGAGACCCGCGGTGACCGTCTCCTCGATGAGCTGTCGCTCGGCCTCGATCGGGGCTTGAAGGGCGCGTCCGGCGTCGGTGAGCCAGAGCCCGACGAGCCGGTTGTCCCGGTCGTCGCGCCGCCGGGTGAGCAGTCCGGCGGCGGTCATGCGGTTGGCCGCCTTGACGATGGTGGGCGTCGTGACGTGCAGTGCGGCGGCGAGTTCGCCGGGCGTGCGGCCGTCTTGCTCCCAAAGCAGCGCGAGCACGAGGTCCTGCCCCGCGTGGAGCCCGTGGCGCCGCATCGCGGTCTCGACCACGCCCCGCAGCGCTTTCGAGGTCTTGCCGTGCAGGTCCAGGAACTCGGGCATGCCCGAATCCTAGCCGCGGCGAATCGATTGACGGCTAATCATTAACCGGCTAGCGTTCTCGATCGTTAGACGGCAAACGACCTGAGGGGGCCATCATGATCCTGATCACCGGAGCCACCGGGAATATCGGCCGCGAACTCGTCCGCGAACTCGACGAGAAGCACGCCGACTTCCGCATCCTCGTCCGCGACCTTGCCCGCTCCGCCGACCTCCCCGAACGTGCCGAACGCGCCGTCGGGGACCTGGGCGACCCGGCGACACTGGCCCCCGCGTTCCACCGAACCGACAAGCTGTTCCTGCTCACCCCGGGCATCGGCACCGAGCACACGGCCAACGCAGTCGCCGCTGCTGTCGCCGCCGGGGTGGAACACATCGTGCACCTGTCATCCTTCAACGTCCTGGGCGACCCCATGCCCGCCATGGGCCGCTGGCACCACCAGCGCGAACAGATCGTCCGAGACTCCGGCGTCCCCGCCACGTTCCTGCGACCCGGCGGCTTCATGTCCAACGCCTTCGACTGGGTCCCCACCCTCCGCGCGGGAGGCTACGTGATCGACCCGATCGGCCCCGGCCGCTACGCGTTGATCGACCCGGCGGACATCGCCGCCGTCGCAGCCCTCGTCCTCACCGAGGACGGCCACGACGGAAAGGACTACACCCCCACCGGCGACGAACTCATGACCGTCGCCGAGCAGGTCCGGATACTCGCCAAGGCGACCGGACTCGACATCGAGATCCGTGAAGCCGCCACACCCGCGCAAGCCGTGCAGGCGCGGTTCCCCCACGGGGCACCGCCGGCGCTCGCCGAGGCCATCACGGAAGGATTCACACTGATGCGTGCCGACACGGTCGGATTCCGCACCGACACCGTGGAGCGGTTGCTCGGGCGTCGGCCGAGGACCTTCGCGGACTGGTGCGCCCGCAATGCCGACACCTTCCAGCGACTCACGACCACCTGACGGCAGGGCACCTGAACCTGGACGGCACCGCCGTGCTCACCGACCGCTGCTCGCACCCCGGTCCGTCGCCTACTCCGCGCACCAGGCTCCGCCTCGTCGCCTACTCCGCGCAACCGACCCCGGCCCCCGCCGCCAGCCGGGCATGCACCCCGGCGTCGATCCCCGGCTCCATGACCCGCGCCGCGAGCCAGGCCGCGCCCACCGCGCCCGGCGCCGCGATCAGCGGCGTCCCGCCGTGGTGCTCGGCCAGCCGCCGCTGCACCTCGGCGCCGATCGGGCCGGGCGCCGTCAGCAGCGAGCCGGCCAGGACCAGCGGCTCCTCGGAGCTGTCGCCGGTGAGGGCGGTCGCGGTGGCCATCAGGAGACTGACCGCGCGGTCCACGATGCGCTGCGCCACCCGGTCCCCGACCGTCGCCGCCGCCGAGACCAGCGGGGCCAGTGCCGCCAGGGCGATCGGCGGGCCGTCGTAGACCGCGTCCCGCAGCGCCGCGATCTGCTCGCCGGTGGACTGCGGCACCACGTCGTCGGTCACCGTGGACAGGACCGCCTCGGCCAGCAGCGTCGGCTCACCGCGGCCGTCCAGGGCCGCGAACACCGCGCGCACCGCCTGGCGCCCGATCCAGAACCCGGATCCGTCGTCGCCGACCAGCCAGCCGTTGCCGTCGATGCGGGCGGTGACCTCCTCGCCCTCCACGCGGGCGGCTATCGAGCCGGCGCCGGCGATCAGGACCGAGCCGCTGGGGCGCGGGGTGCCGGCGGCGAAGGCGGTCACGGGGTCCGCGACCACCAGGACCGGGCAGGTCAGACCGGCGTCCACCCAGGTCTTGGCCAGGGCCTCGGCGCTGGGGCCGCGGGAGTAGCGCAGGATGCCGGCCGCGCCGACCACCACGCCGGCCACCGACGCCGGGGTGACCGTGCCCATCGCCTGCCGGACCGCGTCGCTCAGGTGCGCCACGACGTCCGGGATCGGCAGGGCCGTGGGGTTGGCCAGGGCCGAGCGCCCGCGCCCGATCACCTCGCCGCCGACCGTGGCGACCACCGCCTCCACCAGCGTCGACCCGGCCTCCACGCCCAGCACGACGCCGGTCCGCGCGGCCGGCCGGCGCAGGCCCGTCCCGGCGGCGGCGCGGTCGGGGCCCGCGGCCGGGACGGCCGGTGTCGGAGCCGAGGCGGCGGGGGAAGCGGACGGCATGGGTCCTCCTGGCGTGGCCTTCACGCCCAGGTGTTGGGCGCTGCCGGACTGGTCGGTGCCTGACACAGTCTGGCATGCGAACCCGGGCCTGAGAACGGTTCCGGCCAGGCCCGGGACCGGTTACGGCCAGGTCCGGGACCGGGACCGGTTACGGCCAGGTCCGGGACCGGGACCGGTTACGGCGGACAGCGAGCGGGCGGACCGCGCGTTCGCCGTCCGCCCGCTCGCCGATCTGCCGCGCGCCGTCAGGACGTGGAGGCCACCACGTTCACATCGGCCGCGTTCACGAACGCCATCCGGTGGTTGTAGGTGATCAGGTAGTACTGCGTCGCACCCTTGAAGTCGGTCTGGTCCATGAACGCCGACCCGTCGATGTTGTAGGCGTTGAACCAGTCGCTTTGCAGCGGCTTCCCGTCGGTGACGTAAGCCTGACCGGCGGCCAGCACGTACTTCGACGCGATCCGCTGCGAGCGCGGCACGCCGCCGTACCAGCTGGTGAACGCCGCCGGGTAGGCCGAGGCCTCCGGGAAGGACTCGACGTACACCGGCACCGTCGCCTTGCCCGGCTTCGGCGTCACCGTCAGCGCCTTCACCGGAGCCGCGCTGACCGGCCCCAAGTCGTTGTGGAACCACGCCTTCTGCCCGGCGTACCAGATCGCGATCCAGCCGCCCGGCGCCCGGTCGGCGACCACGAACTCCTGCCCGGCGCTGGCCTTGTCGCCCCAGTCGTCGGCCTGGATGGTGCCGGCCGAGCCGTCGGTGTGCAGGTACGGATCGGACAGCAGCGGCGCGCTGTCACTGGGAGCGGTGCGCAGGAACACGAAGCTTGTCGGCTGCTTCGGCATGTCCTTGTAGTAGCTGGCCGGGCAGGGCCCGTTCAGGTTCGGCCACTCGGCGCCGTGGTACGGCCCCGGGAACGGCGTCAGGTCCTGGATGTTCTGGCAGCCGGAGACCACCTGCTGGTTCAGCTGGAAGACCGGGTTGACGGCCACCACGTTCGACGACGGCGGGGCGTCGGCGTGGATCGGGGCGCCGACCAGGTCCATGAAGTGCGACCAGTTCCAGTACGGCCCCGGGTCCCAGTGCTGCGAGGCGATGCTGCCGTCGCTGCTGCCGGGGATGTTGTCGTGCCCGAGGATGTGCTGCCGGTCCAACGGGATGTCGTACTTCGCGGCCAGGTAGCGGACCAGCGCGGCGGTCGAGTGGTACATCGCCTCGCTGTACCAGGTGGCCCCGTCGATCGCGTAGCCCTCCTGCTCGATCCCGACCGAGTGCTGGTAGAACGACTCGTTGCCGCTGTCCCAGGCGATGTCCTCGGTCGGCAGCAGCTGGGTGACGTGGCCGTCCTCGGAGCGCACCTCGTAGTTCGCCGAGGCGAAGTACGACGGGTCGTGGAACAGCCACAGCGTTCCGTCGTTGGTCTCTTCGTTGTCGTGCAGCGTGATGTAGCGGATGTCGGTGGTGACCGGACGGTTCGCCGGGTCGTGGTCCCCGTAGTCCGACTTGTCGGTCGCGCTGAGCTGGTAGAAGCCGCTGGGGGAGTAGCTACAGTCCAGGTCCGCCGGGCACTCCGGGGCGCTGATCTGGGACGGGTCGTGGACCGGGTCGGCCGGCGGGACCACGCTGACCAGGCCGAGCCGCTTGGCGCCGTTCGGGTCGTCGAAGGCCCACGGCTGCGCGGGCAGCGACAGGGTCTGGCCGTCCTGGGTGGTGGCCGACTGGCCGGTGCGGATCGTGGTGAAGACGTCGTCGGTGAAGACCTGCGCGACCTTCGTCTCCGAGGCCTCGGCGTAGCGCGCGACGCCGACCGTCCAGCCCGACAGGTCCAGCGCCGGGGGCAGGACACTGTGGTTGTACTGCTTCTCATAGGACGCCAGCAGCGCGGCCCCGGCGCGGATGTTCTGGACGTCGTTGGTCTCGGCCGTGGCCAGGTCGACCCCGGCCAGCGCGGCGGCCTTCGCCGCGGTGTGCAGCGACGGCGCGGTCAGTAGATCCGGGCTGCGGAAGGTGCTGGTGAAACCGGCGCTGTTCAGCTCGGCCTGGGTCAGGTTCGTCAGGTTCATCGGGCCGTAGCCGGCCGAGAAGCTGGGCTTGCCGCCGTGCGCCTCCCACAACGACTCGTTGTAGGACACGGACAGCAGGACCGGCAGCGGCACGCCGAACTCGGCGGCCGCCGCGGCGAACGCGGCCTGCCGCCCGGCCGGGTCGGCGGGGCTGGACGGGCCCGCCTTGGGACCGGCCATCGGGCTGCCGGCCGCGGCAGCGCTGTGCGCGGCCGGCACGACCGCGGCGGCGGCCGCCACCAGAGCGGTGGCGACGACGGGAATCAGTGCTCTGCGCCTCGGGGGGCGTCTCATGGGGCTCCTTCGTCTTGTTCAGGATGGGGGAGCGGGAGCGTTCTTTGGTGCGATCGGTGCTTCAGGTGCGTTCGGTGCGCTTGGCGCGGCCAGGGCGACCAGGGCGGCCGCGTGGCAGGCAGCGTGCCGCCCGCCCGAGGGCAGCGGCTTGGGATCGACGGTCCGGCACTGCTCGGCCACGCCCAGCCGCTCGGCCTCACCGGAGGCCAGCAGCGGACAGCGCGGATGGAAGCGGCAGCCCGGCGGGATCGCGGCCGAGTCCGGCGTCTCCCCGGACAGGATCACCGGCTCCCGGTCGGACTCGGCGACCACCGAAAGCAGAGCCTTGGTATAAGGGTGCTGAGGATCGGTCAGGACCTCCTCGACGGTCCCGGTCTCCACGATCCGCCCCAGATACATCACCGCGACCCGGTCGGCGATGTTCCACGCCAGCCCCAAGTCGTGCGTGACGACCAGCGCCGACAACCCGGCCCCGGCGCGCAGATCCAGCATCAGCTTCAGGATCTCGCCGCGCACCGAGGCGTCCAGCGACGCCACCGGCTCGTCGGCGACCAGCACCTGCGGATCCAGCACCAACGCCCCGGCGATCACCACCCGCTGCCGCTGCCCGCCGGACAGCTCATGCGGATGCTGATCGATGAACCGCTCGGGCGGACGCAGCCCGGCGCGCGACAGGGCGTCGGCGACCTTGGCCTTCTCGTTGGGGAAGTCGCCGAGCGCGGACTTGCCGTGAATGCGCAAGCCTTCAGCCACGGCCTCGTAGACACTGCGGCGCGGATTCAACGCACCGGTCGGATCCTGCAACACCAACTGCACGCCGCGCCGATACGCCTTCAACGCCCGGGCCCGGTAGGACACCGGCTTGCCGTCCTGGAGCACCCGCCCGGCGGTCGGCACGACGAGCCCGGTCAGCGCGCGAGCCAGGGTGGACTTGCCGCAGCCCGATTCGCCGACCAGCGCGACGATCTCGCCCTGCGCGATGTCGAGGTCGACGCCGTCCACGGCGCGCGCCCGGCCGCGGCCGTGGCGGGATCGGAAGGTGACGTAGAGGTCTCGGACGGACAGGACTGGGGGATTGGGCTTGCCGGCCGGTTCGCTTGTCGCAGTCTCCGATTCAGCTTCTGCGGCCGGCTGCTCCGGCACCGCTTCTTCCCCTCCAAGTCGCGGCTCGCCGGTCGCTCCCATCTCCACCTCCGCGCTCACAACGCCTCCCGCAGAACGTCCATCCGCACACAAGCCGCTGTCCGCCCCGGACCCGCGGCCACCAACGGCGGCTCGGCCGTCAAGCACTCGTCCGCGGCGATCGGGCACCGCGGCGCGAACGTGCAGCCCGGCGGCAGCCGCGCCGGATCCGGCGGGTCCCCGGGCAGCCCGCGCGGCCCCCGACGCGAGGCGGCGTCCCCGATGCGCGGGAAGGCGCCGGCCAGCGCCCGGCCGTAGGGATGCCGGGCGTCGGCGAACACCTGGTCGGCCGGTCCCTCCTCGGCGATGCGGCCGGCGTACATCACCGCCAGCCGGTCGCAGTGCTCTGCCAGCACCGCCAGGTCGTGGCTGATCATCAGCAGGCTGATGCCGTGCTCGGTCACCAGCTCGCCGATCAGGCGCAGGATCTGGGCCTGGATCATCACGTCCAGCGCGGTGGTCGGCTCGTCGGCCACGATCAGGCGGGGCGAGCAGGCCAGGGCCATGGCGATCATCACGCGCTGCCGCTGCCCGCCGGAGAGCTCGTGCGGGTAGGCCGACGCCCGCGCGGCGACCAGGCCCACCTGGTCCAGCAAGGTGGCGACCCGGCGGTCGGCGGCGGCGCGCGAGACGCTCTTGTCGTGCAGCAGGATCGGCTCGGCGATCTGGTCGCCGACCCGGCGGACCGGGTTCAGCGAGTGCATCGCGCCCTGGAAGACGATCGAGGCCTCGGCCCAGCGCACGGCGCGCAGCCGGCCCCAGGTCATGGCCTGGACGTCTTCGCCGTTCAGCAGGATCTTCCCGGTGATCTTCGTCGATTTCGGCAGCAGCCGCAGCACCGCGGCGGCCAGCGTGGACTTGCCGCAGCCGGACTCCCCGGCCAGGCCCAGTCGGCCGCCGGCGGGCAGGGCGAGGTCGACGCCGCGCACCGCCGGGACCGGCCCGGCCGCCGTCTTGTAGGAGACGTGCAGGTCTTCCAACCTGAGCACATCGCCGCCCGACGCCTGGTTCTGGACCGCGTCGTCGTGCACTGTCTTTGTCACATCCGCTCCTGAAGCCGCGGGTTGAGCACCTGTTCCAGCGCCCGGCCGACGAGGGTGAAGGCCAGCGCCACCAGGACGATCGCGACGCCGGGGGGCATCAGGATCCACCACTCCCCGGCGCTGAACGCCCCGACGCTGCGGGCCAGCTGAAGGGTGGTGCCCCAGGACACCTTCGTCGGGTCGCTCAGGCCCAGGAACGCCAGCGTCGCCTCGGTCAGGATCGCCGCCGACACCGTCAGCGTGGCCTGGGCCAGCATCAGGGGCATGACGTTCGGCAGGATGTGCACCCGCATCACGTGCCAGTGCCCGCCGCCCAGCGCCTTGGCCCGCTCGATGTACGGCCGCGACTCCACCGACAGCGTCTGCGCCCGCACCACGCGCGCCGTGGTCGGCCAGGCCGTCACCCCGATCGCCACCACCACGGTCCCGACCCCGGGGGTCAGCACCGAGGCCAGCGCGGTGGCCAGCACCAGCACCGGCAGCACCAGGAACCAGTCGGTGACGCGCATCAGCACCGTGTCGGTCCAGCCGCCGAAGTGCCCGGCGACCACCCCGACCAGCGCCCCGATCCCGACCGCCAGCAGCGTGGCCAGCACGCCCACGGTCAGCGAGATCCGCGCGCCCCAGATCGTGACGTCCACCATCGACCGGCCGTAGGCGTCGGTGCCGAGCAGGAAATGGCCCGACGGGGCCCGCCGCGGCAGGCCCGGGGCGAAGGCCGCCGACAGGTCGTTGGCGGAGATGAACAGCGGGGCGGCCAGGGCCACCAGGGCGGTCAGCACCAGGAAGCCCAGGCCGACCATCCCGGCCCGCCGCCGGCGGAAGTCGGCGATCACGATGTGCGCACTCTCGGGTCGAGGATCGGGTAGAGCAGTTCGGCCAGCAGGTTCATCACGATCACCGCGGCCGAGAAGAAGATGAACAGCCCTTCCAGCAGCGGCTGGTCCGGCACGGTCAGCGCCTCGTAGAACAGCGACCCGAGCCCCGGCCAGGAGAAGATGGTCTCGGCCAGGATCGAGCCGGACACCGCGGTGCCCAGGTTCAGGAACACCAGCGTGACGGCCGGCAGCATCGAGTTCGGCACGGCGTGCTTGCGCCGCACGTCGTCCTCCCGCAGCCCCTTGGCCCGCGCCGTGGTGAGGTAGTCGGAGCCGACCTCCTCCAGCAGCGTGGCGCGCATCGTCAGCAGATACTGCGCGTACAGCACCGCGACCAGCGTGAGGCACGGCAGCACCAGGTGCCGGAAGTGGTCCCAGATCACCGGGAACAGCCCGTGCACGTTCGGCGAGCTCATCCCGCCGGTCGGGAACATCCCCGGGATCGGCCCGAAGCCGACGCTGAACACCATGATCATGATCAGTGCGAGCCAGAACGTCGGCATCGACCACAGCACCAGCGCGATGCCGGTGTTGGCGCGGTCCGAACGGCTGCCGTTCCGCCACGCCGAGCGCACGCCGATCCGCAGCCCCAGGAACGCCGAGATCAGCGTCGCGGTGCCGACCAGGTAGACCGTGGCCCAGACGTGGCTGCCGATCAGAGAGCTGACAGAGGTCTTGTACTGGTAGGACGTGCCCAGATCGCCCCGCACGATCCGGGACGTGTAGTCGCCGAACTGCGAGATCAGCGGCTTGTCGATGCCGAACTGGTGGCGCAGTGTGGCCAACTGGGCGTTGGTCATGGCCCGGCCCCGGGTCAGGGACCGCACCGGGTCGCCGGGCACGACGCGGAACAGGAAGAAGCCGGTGAACACCACGGCCAACATGCTCACAGCGGCCCCGACCAGGCGGCCGACGACGTAACGCAGGGGGATGACGGGCCCGCGCCGGGCCGCCGCGCCCCCTTGCGGGGCGGGCGGCACGGCGGCGGTGTCCGGCAGTGCGGAGGCGGTGATCGACACGTGCTACTCGCGTTCTTCGGCGCTCGCGGTGCGTCGCCGGCGCATCAGCACCAGGCCGCCGCCCAGGACCACCACGACCACGACCACGACGCCGACGATCAGTCCGGTGGAGCTCGACGAGGACTTCGACGAGGACCCCGAGGCGGCCGACGCGGCGGCGGGCTTGGCGGACCAGAAGGACCAGTAACCGTCCTGGCCCCAGTACACGCCCTTGGGCTGCGGCTGCTTGTCCCACGAGCCGATCACGTCGGACCGGTAGGCCTCCAGGACGTCCGGGTAGTACAGGACGTTGATATAGGCGTCGGTGTAGAGCACCTGCTCCATCTGCTTGACGTCACTGGCGCGCGTGGCCGGGTCGTACTCGGTGATCTGCTTGGCGTACAGCGCGTCGAAGTTCTTGTCGCACAGGAAGTCGTCGGTGGCGGCGGACTTGCCGGGGGCGCTGGGGCGGGTGGCGCAGGTCTGGATCGACAGCACGGCGTCCGGGTCCGGGTTCGCCGTCCAGCTGTCGAAGGCCAGGTCGAAGTTGCCGGCCACCTCGGTGTCGCCGAGCTTGCCCTGGTCCACCAGCGTGGTCGTGGTGGCGATGCCGACGGCCTTGAGGAATTCGGCGACGTAGGTCGCGTCCTGGGTGTCGTCGGGCCGGTTGGTCTCGCCCATCAGGCGCAGGTTCAGCGGCTTGCCGTCGGGCATCGTCCGCATCCCGTCCGAGCCCTTCTTGAACCCGGCGGCGTCCAGCATCTGGTTGGCCTTGGCCGGGTCGTAGGTGTAGGCCGATGACGGGTCCGGACTCCAGTGATAGGTGGAGAACACCGGCGGGATGTAGCCGCTGCCGGTCGTGCCGTAGCCGCCGAGGGTCTTGGTGACCAGGGTCTTGGTGTCGATCGCGTACATCAGCGCCTGGCGGAACTGCTGGTTCTGCAACGCCGGGCTGCCGTCGCCGAACGGCTGCCCGGTCGTGGTGGTGGCGCCGGGGTTGACCGCCAGCGCGTAGAAGCGCTTGCCGGGGGCGTCGTTGGTGACGATGTTGGACTGGCCCTTGAGCGACTCGTACTGCGCCGGGGTCAGGCCGTCGACGAAGTCGACCTCACCCTTCTTCAGGGCCTCCACCTCGGAGTCGGCGTCCTTGTAGAACTTGAAGACCAGGTGGTCGAAGGCCGGCTTGCCGCGCCAGTAGTTCGGGTTGGCGTCCAGCGTCAGGTACTGGTCCTTCTGGTAGCCGGTGAGGATGAACGGACCGTCGCCGACCACCGGGAACTGGGTGTCGTTGTTGAAGGTGCCGATGTCCTTCACGTGCCCGGCCCAGATGTGCTCCGGCACGATCGGCACGTCCAGCGCCAGCATCGTGGACTGCGGCTGCTTCAAGGTGATGACCAGCTGGTTCCCGGTCGCCGTCACCTTGGCGAAGTTGGCGACGAAGTTGCCGTTCGCGGTGGCCGCGTCGGGGTTGGTCATCATCAGGTTGTAGGTCCAGGCCGCGTCGGCCGCGGTCACCGGCTGCCCGTCGGACCACTTCATCCCGTCGCGGATGGTGTAGGTCCAGGTCAGCTTGTCGGCCGAGGTGGTCCAGGAGGTCGCCAGCGCGCCGATCGGATGGTCGTCGGTCGGGTCGTAGTTCGTGAGGAAGTCGTACATCAGCCGGTGGATCTGGGTCGGCAGCGCGCGCTGGGCCAGGAACGGCGACAGCGAGTCGATGGTGCTGGTGACCCCGACGGTCAGGGTCTTGCCGCTGCTGGAGACCGCGGTCGGATCCGCCTGGGAGTAAGCGCTCTGGCTATGTGCGCCGCGCGCCTGCGCCGGTCCGGACGCGGCGGCGGCCGGAGCGCTCAGCACCGCCGCCCCGGCCAGGGCCGCCGCCAGGGCGAAAGCACGTCGTCGGGGGTTTGGGAAAGGCATGGCATCCTCACAGCGAATTGGTGCAGCCCTGCGGTGTTAAGAGGGCGGAGAGTTGAGATTCCGCGTAAGTCGTGCGCCGAGTGTGGCAATTCCTTGAGGAGTCGTCAAGAGTCCACGTATTGTTCGGCCAAGAAACCACATATTCTGCTGATGGCCAGGGACGTCGGCCTTCCCTCTGGAGCGTGCCCCACTACGCTGGGGGCAGCGTGCGTCCGCACGCTGCCCGCCCCGGCCAGTGGAGTCCCGAGGAGATGAAGGAAGAACTGCTCGACGCGGTCCTCCCCGAGGAGCGCCGCCTGCGCATCGCCGCGCAGCTGCGCCGCGACACCCGAGTGCGGGTCGAGGACCTGGCCGCCCGTTACGGCGTCTCCGGCGAGACCATCCGCCGCGACCTGCAGGTTCTGGAGGAGCGCGGCATCCTGCGCCGGGTCTACGGCGGAGCCGTCGCGCAGGAGACCCGGGGCTGGGAACCCGGCGCCGACGAGCGGGCCATCGCCCGGCTGGACCCCAAGCGGGCCATCGCCGCCGCGGTCGCCGCGCTGGTCGAACCGGGGGAGACGCTGGTCTTCGACCTGGGCACCACGGTTGCCGAGACGGCCCGCGCGCTGCCCGCCACGTTCAGCGGCCGGGCTCTGTGCGTCGCGCTGCCGACCGCCGCCGAGCTGGCCGGCCGGGAGGGCGTCGAGGTGCACCTGGCCGGCGGTCAGGTGCGGCGCGACGACCTGTCCTGCGTCGGCCCGGGCTCGGAGAAGTTCTTCGAGCGCTTCTTCGCCGACCGGGCCTTCATCGCGGCCTCCGGCGTGCACCTCAAGGCCGGGGTGACCAGCGACCGGCTGGAGGAGATCCCGGTCCGGCAGGCGATCTTGGCCCAGGCCCAGGCCGTCTACGTGCTCGCCGACGGCGCCAAGCTCGGCCGGGTCGCGGTCGGCCGGGTGTGCCCGCTGTCCGCGGTCACCGCGATCGTCACCGACTCCGGGGCCGACCCCGAGGCGGTGCGCGCGCTGGAACAGAGCGGGACCCGGGTGATCGTCGCGCCGACCGGCTCCGAGCTCGACTGAGCTCTGAGCCTGATCCCTCTGTGCCTGATCGCTCTGAGCCTGATGGGGGTGCGAAGCTCAACGGGCTTGGGAACCCGACCGGCACTGAGACTTTGAGGAAGCGGGCGGGCCCGGCTCACCAGGTCGGGTTGTTCGGATCCGCGACCGGCGGCAGCGCCAGGTCGTGCGGCTTGTAGACGTAGGCCACGCCGCCGGAGCCGGAGCCGGTGGTGCCGTCCGGGCGGGTCCAGTATGTCCGCAGCCAGATGTTCTCCAGCTGGCCGCGCTGGTAGACGTGCCGTACCGCGGCGTCCGAGGGCGAGAACGGGTCGTCGACGATGAAGTCCCCGGTCGCGGTGAACCCGGCGACCACCATCAGGTGTCCGGCGGTGCCGTAGCCGGAACCGGTCAGCTCGCCGTTGTCGAAGGCCACTGAGATGGCCACCGGGATCCCGGCCTTGACCAGCGTCTCCAGGTCGTCGACCGAGGACAGCTGGACGATCTCGGCGTCCAGCCCGTAGTGCGCGGCGTAGGCGGCGTTGAAGGGCCAGTTGCCGGTGCCCTGGTAGGCGTAGTCATAGGTCGAGCGGGCCGCGTAGTCCACGCTCGGGTCGGCGTAGGACGGATCCACCCACGCCAGGTCCGCCGCGCTCGGCCCGTCGCCCCAGTACTCGGTGATCATCTCGCTGGACGTCGGGCTGCACCACGCGTCCCCGCCCCCGCCGTACTGGTTGTACTGCCCGACGTGGATCTGCTGCGAGTATCGCGGAACCGCCAGCTCGGTGCCCTCGGCGCCGCCGAGCGGGCTCGGCGTGACGCCGGTGCGGGCCGGCACGGCCGAGGCGAACGCGCCGAGCTGCCACAGCCGCGGCGAGGCAGTGCCGGCCGGCAGCCGGTACAGCGTGGCCCGCAGCTGGTAGGCCTGCACCGAGTGCCCGGCCGCGGCGTTGAAGGTGTCGGTGTCGACCTGGCCGTAGACCCCGGCCGAAGGGCTGGTCGAGGTGCGGTCGATGTCCGTGTCGCCGGAAGCCCAGTCGCCCATGTCCAGCCAGCCGGTCTGGTGCCCGTCCTCCATCGTCGCGTTCAGCTCGACTCGCAGCCAGGTGCCGGCCGGGGTCTGCGCGTCCCAGGACGAGACCAGCTCGGTGGCGCCGAATCCCGGCGTGTAGGTCGGCGAGGTCCAGGTGCTGAAGGCGTAGGTTTTGGTGGTGTGAAGGTAAGGGTCCTTATAGCGCATAGTCCCGACGGTGCTGGAGATGGCGATGCCGGCCCGGTCGCCGGCCAGGGCTGTGACCCCGGCCGCGGTGCCGGCCTGGAAGTCGGCCTGGGTGGTCCACTTGTGGAAGTTGACGCGCTCGCCGTCGGTCGTCGCGGCCCCCGCGGCCCCTGCGGCGCCGGCCCCGGCGGTGGTCCGGGCGGTCGTCGGAGCCGGGCGGGCACTGTGCGCCGCGGCCGCCCCGGTCCCGGTGCCCGCGACGCCGGTCGTGGTCAGCACTGCCGCGCAGGTCAGGGCCCTCGCGGCGCGCAGTGCGCGCCGGGTGCGAGGTGTGTGGGCGCTGCGCATGACTGCCTCCGGGTGATCCTCGGCGGTGCTGGGGCCCTCCCCGAACCGGGAGTGTGGCAGTCACCCCAGCACCCGTCAAGAATCATCTTGGTTTCTTGTTGATTTTGCGTGACAAACCGCGGTGCCGGCCGCACCATGTCCGAGGAGTCGATCCGGACTCTGATACCCCCACCCCACGAAGTCTGGACGGTGTTAGCGACAGATGATGAGACGGGATACGAGCCGGGCCCGTGGTGCCCGCCGGCGCGTGGCGGCGCTGGCGCTGGCCGCCGCCGCGCTGCTCACGTTCGGCCTGAGCGGCGCTCCGGCCCGGGCCGGGACGGCCGGCGGCGGCGGTGTCAACGCGGCCTTCGCCGATGCGGCGCACACCTACGGGGTACCACAGCAGGTGCTGGAATCGGTCTGCTACCTGGAGGGCCGGCTGAGCGCGCACAGCGGTCAGCCCAGCATCGACAACGGCTACGGCTGCATGAACCTGGTGAAGAACGACAAGACCGACACCCTGGACCAGGCCGCCAAGCTGACCGGGCTCAGTGTCAGCGCCCTGCAACACGACACGGCCGCCAACATCCGCGGCGGCGCGGCGGTGCTGCGCGCCGCGGCGCTGACCCTGGCGCCGAAGCTCCCGGCGACGCTGGCCGGCTGGTACGGGCCGATCGCCGCCTACAGCCACGCCTCCTCGCGTTCGGTGGCCGGCATGTACGCCGACGCCGCGTTCCAGTTGATCCAGACCGGCTTCAGCGGCACGGCCGACGACGGTTCCCAGGTGACCCTGGCGCCGCAGGCGGTCCTGCCGGACAAGTCCAAGCTGGACTCCGTGCCGCTGGCGCCGGCGGCGCTGCCGGCCGGCTGCACGCAGGACAGCAACGTCGACTACCCGTCGGCCGTGGACTGCGTGGTGCCCACGACCTATGACTGCAACACAGTCAGCGGCGCGTGCACCTATCAGAGCTCGAACCGGCCCTCGAGCTTCGCCCTGTACGACGTGACCATCCACGACATCGAGGGCACCGCCGCCGACGCGATCAGCACGTTCCAGGACATCAACAGCGGCGTCAGCGTGCACTACGTCGTCGACAGCGACGGCACGGTCTACCAGACGCTCAGAGAGAAGGACATCGCCTACCACGCGGGCAACTTCTGGTACAACGAGCACGCCGTGGGCATCGAGCACGCGGGCATCGACGCCACCGGCTACCAGTGGTACAACGCCACCGAGTACCTGGCCTCGGCCAAGCTGACGGCGTACCTGCTGAACAAGTACAACATCCCGCTGGACCACGCCCACATCAACTCGCACGGCACCACCCCCTCGCCGACGCTGGGCACCTCGCCGAACCACGTCGACCCGGGCAAGTACTGGCTGTGGGACTACTACTTCGGGCTGATCCACTCCCTGGGCGTCGCCTACCCGACCGGGAACACCCCGGCGGCCGGCCTGTTCCGGGTCGACCCGAGCAGCGACCAGGCACCGGACGGCCCGAACGGGACCGAGACGACGGCCAACAACAGTTTCTTCACCCTCTACACCGGTCCCAGTACCAAGGACGCGGTGATCCCCGGCGCGCCGGGCACCGATCCGACGGACGAGACCACGAACGTCGAGACCCAGATGCCGTACTACTCCCTGGCCTCCCAGCCGGACCAGGCCGGGACCGGGATGACCATGTACGAGATCTGGTACGGCGAGAACGACCAGCTCGGCAACTCCACGCCGAGCTACAGCGCGGACGCGAAGAAGGCGTGGCTGGCGGTACCGGCCGGTTCGGCGGTGCCCGTGCACTCCTACGTGGTGAGCCTGAAGCCCAGCACCGCCGGGGCGACGATCGGCGTCTACGGCCGGCCGACCACCGACGCCTCCGACATCATCGGCACCGCCCCGACCGGCTCGCTGTGGGCCGCGCCGAAGTCGGTGTTCGAGGACGGGACGAAGAACCTGTGGTTCGGGATCGACTACAACCACCGCGAGGCCTGGGTGCCCAGCTCCGAGGTGACGGTCATCGATTGGTACTGAGGCCTGCCGGCTGAAGATCTATTGGTGCTGAGGATCCACCGGATCTGTTGGCCCACCGGTTCTGAAGATCTACCGGTACTGACCAATCACGGTGCCGTGGCGTGGAATGTTGGGTTCCGCGCCACGGCACCGCGCTGTGTACCGGCCCGTGCTCTCAGCCGCGCCGGGTCAGGATGATCGTGGACAGGATGTAGACCCCGCCCAGCACCGCGCACAGGTTGGCCCACGTGTCCTGCCCGCGGCCCTGGATCATGGAGACGATGTAACCTCCGACCAGCACCAGGGCCAGCACGTGCAGCGTCACCGAGGCCGCGCGCTGCTCGATCGACCGGCCCCGCTCGTCGCTGCTCTTGCCGCGCAGCAGCGACAGCGCCTCCGAGCGCCGGGAGCCGAAGACCAGGATCGCCGCGTAGCCGAGCATGACGGCCAGCCCGCCGACCGCCATCCCGACCTTGTGGTGGCCCAGGTAGATCGCAAGGAACACCCCGCCCATGACGATCGCGGTCACCGGCACGATCCACGGCCCCCGCCGGCCGCCGCGCCTGCGCGCGGTCTCCTCCGCTTCCGCGTCAGCATCCGTCGACATGGAACATCCCCTCCACTGTTGTGCCGAAATACCGGGCGATGCGGATCGCCAGGGGGAGCGAGGGGGCGTAGCGCGACTGCTCGATCGCGTTCACCGTCTGCCGCGACACCCCGAGGGCCTGCCCCAGGTCCTGCTGCGACAGACCCTTGGCTTGCCGCAGTGCCCGCATGTCGTTCCGCATAAGTGGAAAGTACGCTTTACATCGGGCGACTGTCAAACATCCTTTACATCGGCCAACGCGCCGGATAGTAGTGCACTCACGCAGTGACCCGTCCTTTACGCTTCGCTCTCACCGGACTACGGTGACCAACGTGTCAGGCCGTGGACTACGCCCACCGGACCCGGCTACTACCGCGCACCGTGCATACCGGCTCCTGGCCGCCGGCCGCCCGGCCCAGGCCGATCCGGTGGCGGCCGTCGCCTCGGGTCTGGACGTCTCCGAAGACGAGGCGCGCGCCGGCGTGGAATGGCTCGGCGAGCGCAGCCTGCTGACCCCCGACGACGGCGCGGTGGCGCTCCCCGAGCACGCGGTGCTGGACGTCCTGGCGCAGGCGCGCGGCGGCCTGGGCCGGATGGCCGAGGAGGTCGAGCGCTGGCGCGGCGCCGTCGCCGACCTGGCGGACCTGGTCTCCGGAGCGCCCCCGAGCTTCGAGTCCGAGCGGGTGGAGGTCCTGCGCTTCACCGACCGCGCCCAACTCCGGCACTGGCTGGACGACCGCGCACCGCTCAACCGCCAGGAGGCGGTCGCGATGCATCCCGCGCTGGCCCCGAACGACGTGCTGCGCGAGAGCCTGAAGGTGGACCTGGAACTGCTGCGGCGCGGGGTGGGCTTCCGCATGTTGGTGTCGCGCACCGCCGCGCGCCGGGCCGGCGCGGGGGCGTATCTCAGCGCGTTGGAACGCACCGGCGGCCAGGTGCGCGTCGCCGACGCCATCCCGCTCCAGATGCTGGTGCTCGACGGCTCGGTGGTGGTCACCCCGGGTGCGGACGCCGAGGAGCCGTGCGACGTGGTGATCCGCAGCGCGGTGGTCGGGCGCTGTCTGCTGGCGGCGTTCGAGCACCTGTGGGTCGGCGCGGAGAAGTACGCGACCTTCGTCGGCGCGGGCGGCGATCAGGGCGAGGAGCTGACGGCCGTGCACGTCAGGCTGCTGCGGGCGCTGGCGACCGGCGCGAAGGACGAGGCTATAGCGCGCCAGCTCGGGTGCTCGGAGCGGACGCTGCGCCGCCTGGTCGCGCAGACGCTGGAGACGCTGGGGGTGCGCAGCCGGTTCGCGGCGGGGGCCAGGGCCGCTCAGTTGGGGTTGCTGGACTGAAGCGCCGCACCGGTCCGCCGCCGATTCAGCCGATGGCAACGAACATCCCAAACGATGGCAAAACCAGCACTCCAGCCGCCTCCCGCCGCCCCCGGCCGGCCCGCTCAACAGCCCGGACACCTCTCGCCGCACCTAGGCCGCGACCGGCCATGTCCGCCATCGGCCCATGTCCACACGTTCCCAACCGGCCGTTCGGTTCCGAGACTGACCAATCAGTCCCCGTCCATTCATCGGAACTGGAGATACCCCATGCACACCTCCCTCGCCCCCCACCTCCGTGGCCTGCGCCGCACCCGACTCGCCGCCGTCGCGGTCGCGTGCGGGGCGCTGGTCGTCGGCAGCGGCGCCGCCACCCCGGCCGCCGCCGCGCACCACAGCCCGATATCGTTCGGCCACCACCGGAACGTGAAGAACTTCCAGGACAGCAACTGGGGCGGCTACGTCGCCACCGGCAACTTCACCAGCATCTCCGGCTCCTGGACCGAGCCGCAGGTCACCTGCAACACCAGCAACGACCTGTACGCGCCGTGGGTCGGCATCGACGGCTACGGCTCGGAGAGCGTGGAGCAGACCGGCGTGCAGACCGACTGCTCCTCGGGCAGCCCGGTCTACTCGGCCTGGTACGAGATGTACCCGGCGCAGCCGGTCTACTGGAACGACCCGGTCTCGGCCGGCGACTCCTTCACCGGCAGCGTGGCCGACAGCGGCGGCGGCAACTACACCATCACCCTGACCGACAACACCGCCGGCTGGACCGAGACCACCCAGCAGCAGTACAACGGCCAGGACGCCAGCGCCGAGGCGGTCATCGAGTCGCCGACGTCGAGCTACCCGTCGTTCTCCCAGCAGGACTTCAGCAACGTGACCGTCGACGGCCAGGTCTTCGACTCGACCAACCCGCAGGCCCTGACCAGCGGCGGCTACGGCCCCACCGCGCTGAGCAACGGCTCGTTCTCGATGGAGCCCGGGGCCGGTTTCAAGGCCCGGAAGTAGTCCGTGAGTAGCCCGGAAGCAGGCTGCCTCCAGAAGTAGGATGCGGTTCTGCAAGACGGTGCCGGCGGTTTGGCTGGAACGGTCGGGAATGGGCCGTAACCAGTTGCTCTGAAGCCGGTGACCGAAGGGAAAGACAGACGGACCGACCGGTCGTCGACAGCCACCGGTCCGCCTCCGACGCCCGCCACGATCTCTCGTGGCGGGCGTTGTCTGTCATGCCCGCGGGCCTATACGCGGGCCTAAGTGGGTTCCCTCATTCGGCGATTCCGGCCACCATCGCCCGCGCCAAGGCGACACACGTCGCCGCGTCGACCTCTCCGGGCTGCCGGGAGACCAGCGTGAACAGCGCCCCGCCGAACAGCGTGGCCAGGGTCTGCACGTCCTCGCGCGAGGTCTTCAACCCCAGCGCCTGGTGCTGCTCGTAGCTGTAGTCGACCGCGGCCCGGTTGATCGCGTCCAACGTCTCCTGGAGCGCGGGCCGCCGCGTGGCCTCCAGTGTGAGCTCGTACACCGCCAGATAGCGCTCCCGGTGCAGCTTCGCCGACATCTCCAGCGACATCGCCAGCAGCCCGATCAGCCCTTCCCGGTCCACCGGCCCGACGACCAGGCCGTGGGCGGCGGCCATGTCCTCCTCGTGCAGCTCCAGCACCCGTTCGGCGGCCGCGCCCAGCAGCGCGTCCCGGCTGCCGAAGTAGTTCGCGGCGGTCCCGGGCGGCAGTTCGGCGGCGGCGTCGACCGCGCGGTGGCTGAAGCCGTGCAGGCCGGAGGCGGCCAGGACGCGCAGCGCGCCGTCGGCGAGGGCGCGGCGGCGGGCGAGGTTCGGGGGCGGGGCCATCACCCGGTGGATGATACCGGAGCCGTGATAGTACTATGGCTGTGGTGGTATCAATCGGTGGTACCGAGGAGGGGTCATCATGCAGGTGGCGATAATCGGGGCGGGGATCGGCGGACTGGCCGTGGCGCGGGCGCTGATCGCGGACGGACACCAGGTGGCGTGCTACGAACGCGCCGAAGCGCTGCGCACGTCCGGTGCGGCGCTCACGCTCTGGAGCAACGGCACGGCGGTGCTCAACGCGCTCGGCGTCCCCTACGCCGACCTCGGCGCGCCGATCGACATCCTGGCCACGGTGCGCGGCACGGACGGCCGCACCCTGATGGACATAGACGTCGCCCACGCGGCCGACCGGTACGGCTTCCCGCACCGCTCCTCACCCCGGCGCGAGATCATCCGGCGGCTGGCCCACGGCCTGCCGCCGGGCACCGTGCACTTCGACAAGCGCGCGGTCGGCGTGAGCCAGACCCCGGACCAGGCCGAGGTCGGCTTCGACGACGGCACCTCGGTCACCGCCGAGCTGGTGATCGCCGCCGACGGCTCGCGCTCGGTACTGCGCGAGACGGTGTTCGGTGACCCGACGCGCCCGGCAAGCTTCGCCACCTGGCAGGGCCTGACCCCGGTCGACATCGAGACCGCCCGCTCCACCCGCGGCCTGATGGTCGTCGGCCGCGAGGGCATGTGCGGGCTGCTGCCGGCCGGCGACGGCCTGGTCATGTGGTGGTTCGACCGGCCCTGGAACCAGGATGACCCGCAGCCGGTCTCGGCGCTGGCCATGCTCAAGGAGCGCTTCGGCCACTGGGCCTCGCCGGTGGCCCAGACGCTGGCCGCCGCCGACGACTCGCAGATCGAGTTCTTCGCCCACCGGCGCCAGAAGGTGGGCCGCGGCTGGAGCCGGGGCCGCGTGGTGCTGCTCGGCGACGCCGCGCACACCATGCCGCCGACCGTGGCCCAGGGCGCCAACCAGGCGCTGGAGGACGCCTGGGCGCTGGCCCGCGGGCTGCGGGTGAAGCCCGGCGACCTGGCCGCCGGGCTGGCCGAGTACGAGCGCACGCGGCTCAAGGGCGCCCGGCTGACCCAGCGGATCGCCGGCTCGGAGCTGACGGACAAGTACCAGCCGGCCGTGATGCCGCTCATCCCGGACATCCTGGTGACCCGGTTCCACACCCGCTGGCTGAAGATGGTCAGCACCATCTTGACCGTGGGGGCGTAGCGCTTGGCGTAGCGCTTACTGGGACGGGGCGGCTGTTCCACCCGGCTCACGGCAGGGCAGGATGCCCGGGTGGGAGATGCGACGTCTGCACCGGCGCCGACGGCGCACAGCGAGTGCCCGTCGGTCTGGCCGACCAAGAGTGAGCGGCTGGCGGCTGAGGCCCCGGACGCGGTGCCCGGCCCCGCCGCGGTGCTCCGCCTGCTCGGCTCGGCCCGGCGGGCCGACGTCGCGGCCGCCCTCGACGCCCTCAGCCCCGACCAACTCGCCGAAGCCGTCACGACCGTCGCGTTGCCGCTGGCCCCGGCGGTCGTCGCCCACATCTCCGGACACGGCCCCGCACAGGCGCACCGGATACTGGCGCGCCGCCTGGTCGAGCAACCGGAGTTCGTCCCGCGCCGCCCCCTCACCCTCGACGCCTACCTCCGGGCCCTGACCGAGGTCGAGGACGCCGACCACTGGAACGACTTCCTGCCCCGCCTGCGTTCCGCCGCGCTCGAAGCGCTCTGCGGCGGCACACTGAGCGCCGAGCACCTGGTCGAGCACACCCGGCCGGCGGCCCTCACCTTGGCGCTCGCCGTCTGCACGCCCGCCGACCGGCTGCGGCCCTGGGTCCGCCGCGCCACCGGGGACATCAGAGTCCTGCTCGCGCGGCGCCTGACCGAGGAACTGGGCGAGGACTACGAAAGCTGGGCTGCCGTGATCGCCCTCGGCGGCACTTTTCGGGGCACGTTCGCCGAACTCCTCCACGGTGATGACGCCACCCCGCGGGTGTGGCGCTTCATCCGCGAGACCCGATCCGAGCACGCCGCGCAGAACGTCCTGCTGGCCCTGGCCCCGCGCGGCATCGCAGCCCGCTACCTCGCCGATCTCGACGTACCGCCGGCCGTCCGCGGCCCGGGGACACCCGAGGGCCAGTGGGAGTTGATGCTCTCCGGCGGCCCGCTCTGCCGTCCGCTGATCGAGCACGTCATCACCGGCGGCACTGACGAACAGGTGTTGTGGCTGGTCAAGAACAAGCTGTGCCCGGACTCGATGCTGGAGCGGGTGCTGCCCGGCCACGCCGCCGACATCTTCGGCCTCCCGCTCACCTCGCCACACGTCGCCGGGCGGGCCTTCCGCTCCATGGATCGCGAGGGGCAGAACCGCGTGCGCTTGGCGTGGTGGGTGCGCGGCGCTACCCAGGACCAGCTCATGGACCTCGCCTGGGCGCTGACCGACGCCCCGGGTCCGCTGCACGAACTGGTCCTCGCGCTCTTCCCCGACCCCGTCGAGCCGCCGATGCTGACCTGTATGTATGCCGCCCTCGCCGAGGCGGCCGGACCGGAGCCGGTCTGGGCGCTGGAACTGCGCCGCGTCGGAACCCTGGAGCAGGCGATGCCCGAGGTCCGCGCCTCCATGGCGGCCTGCTCCGCCGACCCGCTGATCGAGGCCGCCCGGCAGGCGCCGCGCCGGCACTGGATCGACACTCTGGACGACGACGGGTTCGGCTGCCAGCTGCTGCGCACCGAGGCCGAGCTCGATCGCGTCGGCCACCTGCCGCTCGAAGCGCTGGTCGCCGAGCAGCTCGACGGGTGTCCGGACCGCTGGCGCGCGGTGGCGCGGCGACTCGCCGCCGGGGCCGGTCCGGTCGAATCGGTGATAGCCGAGGTGGCCGAGGTGGCGGCCCTCCACTTCGTGGACACTCCATGATCCGACGCGCTCCGCGGACTAGAATCAGCTCCAATTGGTCACGCTAGAGCAGCCGCTCACCCCGGAGGAACCGTCATGGCCTCGACCGCCGTACTTTCCGCGCACGCCGGAAACGCCCGGATCGCCGCACTTCGCGAAGCCCTCCGGAGGCGGGTGGTGGTGGCCGACGGGGCCATGGGCACCATGTTGCAGGCGCAGAATCCGACGCTCGACGACTTCCAGGGCCACGAGGGCTGCAACGAGATCCTGAACGTCTCCCGCCCCGACATCGTCCGCTCGGTGCACGAGGAGTACTTCCGGGCCGGCGTGGACTGCGTGGAGACCAACACCTTCGGCGCCAACCACACCAACCTCGGCGACTACGACATCGCCGACCGCATCTTCGAGCTCTCCGAGGCCGGGGCGCGGCTGGCGCGCGAGGTCGCCGACGGCTTCGCCACCCCGGACCGGCCGCGCTGGGTGATCGGCTCCATCGGCCCCGGCACGAAGCTGCCCTCTCTGGGGCAGATCGCCTACACCACGCTGCGCGACGCCTACCAGGCCGAGGCCGCCGGGCTGATCGCCGGCGGCGCGGACGCCCTGCTGGTGGAGACCAGCCAGGACCTGTTGCAGATCAAGGCCGCGGTGCACGGCTGCAAGGCGGCGGCGCGCGCGGCCGGCGTCGACATCCCGGTCTGGGCCCAGGCCTCGTTCGAGACCACCGGCACGATGCTGCTGGGCACCGAGGTCGGCGCGGCGCTGACCGCCCTGGAGTCGCTGGGCATCGAGCGGATCGGGCTGAACTGCTCCACCGGCCCGGCCGAGATGAGCGAGCACATCCGCTACCTGGGCAAGCACGCGCAGATCGGCTTGTCCTGTATGCCGAACGCCGGTCTTCCCGTGCTCACCTCCGACGGCGCGCACTACCCGCTGAGCCCGGAGGAGCTCGCGGACTGGCACGAGCGGTTCGTCGACCAGTACGGCGTCTCGCTGATCGGCGGCTGCTGCGGCACCACGCCGGAGCACCTGCGTCAGCTGGCCGAGCGGCTGGGCGGGCGTGAGGTGCCGGCCCGGGACGCGCGGCGCGAGCCCGGCGCTTCGTCGCTGTACCAGCACGTTCCCTTCCGGCAGGACATCAGCTACCTGGCGATCGGCGAGCGGGCCAACACCAACGGGTCCAAGGCGTTCCGCGAGGCGCTGCTGGCGGAGAACTGGGACGCCTGCGTGGAGATCGCGCGCAACCAGATCCGCGACGGCGCGCACATGCTCGACCTGTGCGTCGACTACGTCGGGCGGGACGGCGTCGAGGACATGAGGCAGGTCGCCAGCCGGTTCGCCACCGCCTCCACGCTGCCGATCGTGCTGGACTCCACCGAGCCGCAGGTGTTGCAGGCCGGGTTGGAGACACTGGGCGGCCGCGCGGTCATCAACTCGGTGAACTACGAGGACGGGGACGGCCCCACGTCGCGGTTCGCGCGCATCATGGAACTGGTCTCCGGGCACGGCGCCGGCGTCATCGCCCTGACCATCGACGAGCAGGGCCAGGCCCGCACCGCCGAGCACAAGGTGGCGATCGCCGAGCGGCTGATCGAGGACATCACCGGCAACTGGGGCGTGCCGGAGGACTCGATCCTCGTGGACTGTCTCACCTTCACGATCTGTACCGGGCAGGAGGAGTCGCGGCGCGACGGCCTGGAGACCATCGAGGGGATCCGGGAGCTGAAGCGGCGGCACCCGGACGTGCAGACCACGCTGGGCCTGTCGAACATCTCCTTCGGCCTGAACCCGGCCGCGCGCCAGGTGCTGAACTCGGTGTTCCTGCACGAGTGCGTCGAGGCCGGCCTGGACTCGGCGATCGTGCACGCCTCCAAGATCCTGCCGATCGCCCGCATTCCGGAGGACCAGCGCAAGGTCGCCCTGGACCTGGTCTACGACCGCCGCGCCGAGGACTACGACCCGCTGACCCGGCTGCTGGAGCTGTTCGAGGGCGTGGACGCCGCCTCGCAGAAGGCCTCGCGCGCCGACGAGCTGGCCGCGCTGCCGCTCAACGACCGGCTCAAGCGGCGCATCATCGACGGCGAGCGCAAGGGCCTGGAGGCCGACCTGGACACCGCGCTGGCCGAGCGGCCCGCGCTGGAGATCGTCAACGAGGTGCTGCTGGACGGCATGAAGACGGTCGGCGAGCTGTTCGGCTCCGGCGAGATGCAGCTGCCCTTCGTGTTGCAGAGCGCTGAGACGATGAAGACGGCCGTGGCGCACCTGGAGCCGCACATGGAGAAGTCGGACTCGACCGGCAAGGGCACGATCGTGCTGGCCACGGTGAAGGGCGACGTCCACGACATCGGCAAGAACCTGGTCGACATCATCTTGTCGAACAACGGCTACAACGTGGTCAACCTCGGCATCAAGCAGCCGCTCCAGACCATCCTGGACGCCGCCGAGGAGCACACCGCCGACGCCATCGGGATGTCCGGGCTGCTGGTGAAGTCCACGGTGGTGATGAAGGAGAACCTGGAGGAGATGAACACCCGCGGCGTCGCCGGCCGCTGGCCGGTACTGCTCGGCGGCGCCGCGCTGACCCGCGCCTTCGTCGAGCAGGACCTCGCCGAACTCTACGACGGCGAGGTCCGCTACGCCCGCGACGCCTTCGAGGGCCTGAACCTGATGGACGCGGTCGCGGCGGTCAAGGCCGGCGTCCCCGGCGCCGCGCTCCCGGCCCTGCGCCCCCGCCGCGTGAAGGCCACCGGCCCGCTCCGCGAGCTCCCCGCCGAACCGATCCCCGCCCGCTCCGACGTCGCCGTCGACAACCCGATCCCCACCCCGCCGTTCTGGGGCGACCGCATGGTCAAGGGGATCCGCCTGGCCGAGTACGCCCCCTACATCGACGAGCGCGCACTGTTCCTCGGCCAGTGGGGCCTGAAGCCGGGCCGCGGCGCCGGCGGCAAGACCTACGAGGAACTGGTCGAGACCGAAGGCCGCCCCCGCCTGCGCATGTGGCTGGAGCGCCTCCAGACCGACAACCTCCTTGAGGCGGCAGTCGTCTACGGCTATTTCCCGGCCGTCAGCAAGGGCGACAGCCTCCTGATCCTCGACGAAAGCGGCGAACAGCGCACCAGCTTCACCTTCCCCCGCCAACGCCGCGACCGGCACCTGTGCCTGTCCGACTTCTGGCGCCCCCAGGACACCGGCGAACTGGACGTGGCCCCCTTCCAACTGGTGACCGTCGGTGCCCGCATCGCCGAAGCCACCGCGGAACTGTTCGCCGCCAACTCCTACCGCGAGTACATGGAACTGCACGGCCTGTCCGTCCAACTCGCCGAGGCCCTGGCCGAGTACTGGCACGCCCGCGTGCGGGACGAACTGGGCTACGCCGCCGAGGACCCGGAGTCCACGGAGGGGCTGTTCAAGGTGGAGTACCGCGGATGCCGCTACTCGTTCGGGTATCCGGCGTGCCCGGATCTGGAGGACCGGACGAAGATCGTGGAGCTGCTGAAGCCGGAGCGGATCAACGTGCTGCTTTCCGAGGAGTACCAGCTGCATCCGGAGCAGTCGACGGATGCCATCGTCGCGCACCATCCGGAGGCTTCGTACTTCAACGCGGGGTGAGGGCCGGCCGCAACACGTTTCTCGGCGCTCTCTCATGCCACGCGCGGCCCGTTCGGCCTGGGGATGGTCCCGGCTACCATGCTGTGAGTGAGCGAATCAAAGCCCTCACAAACGGGGGAAGCGAAGACCAAGCCGAAGAAGACTGAGTCGAAGAAGACCGAGTCGAAATGGACCGTTGACCACATCGGCGCGGTCCTGGGGTTGCTGGCGCTGGTGACCGGGGCGTCGAGCGTGGCCTCGATCGTCGGTGTCCTCACGGGCTACACCAAGTCGGAAGCCGCGATACAGGCCAGAGCGCAGCAGCAGGTCGCCGCCCAAACCGCCTACGAGGCCAAGCTCAGGCGCATCGACTACATCGACAACGCCGCGCAGGCTTGCGTGCCGTGGGTGAGTGAGGACTCCACGGACTCCTTCGCCCAAACGACAGCCGACCGAGCAACCCTCGCGAAGCAGATGTATGCGGTGGGCGTGGACCGAGCGAGGATGCTGAGTGCATGGGCGAGCACGGGGCAGGCGTCCTACCTTTCCGCGACGGACATAACAGCCGTCAACGCGGCCATCGCCCAGGGCGTCGTCGCGACCGGGCTGTGGAACGACCTCGCCACTCACGAGACCGACCCGGCCGGCGACGCGGGCTTCCAGGCTGCCGTAGCCCTTTACGACGCGGCCAACCAGCTGTTTGAACGAGATGTGCTGGAGGCCCTCCCGGATTTCCCCAGCTTCCGCTGCGCCCACGACTGGTCCCACAAGCTCTGATGCGGTGATCGGAACTGCCCGCGCGCACTACTTGAACGGAAAGGATCTCTTAGCCGGCCCTCACCCCTCCGTAGCCAACACCTCAGCCTCCGCGACCCGCACCGGCTCCGCGCCGTGCAGCGCCGCCGGCGCGTTCCGGCCCAGCAGGCCGCCGCCGAGGGCGACCATGCCGGCCAGCACCGCGACCGCGCAGAAGGCCACGCGCAGCGAGGTCAGGTCGGCGACGCCGCCGATGATGCCGGGGGCCGCCATGCCGGCGCCGTAGGCGATGGTCGCGACGCCGGCGACGCCCATGGTCGGGTTGGGGCCGGCGTGGCCCGCGGCGGCGAAGGCCAGGGGGACCACCACCGAGACGCCGATGCCGATCAGCATGAAGCCGGCGACGGCCGGCAGGGGGCTGCGGGCCAGGATCACCAGGACGCCGCCGAGTGCTCCGAGCACCCCGCAGGCGCGGACCGTGGTGGCGGCGCCGAGGCGGCCCACCACCGCGTCGCCCGACAGGCGGCCGGCGGCCATGGTGAAGGCGAACATGCCGGTGGTGAAGGCGGCCTCGGCCTCGTCGCCGTGCAGGACGCGGTGCATGTAGACCGAGGACCAGTCCTGGGACGCCACCTCGGCGTAGATGCCGCAGAAGCCGACCAGGCCGATCAGCAGGATCACGCCGCGCGGGATCACGAACAGCGGGACGTCCTCCTTCCTCTCCTCGGCCAGGCCCACGTCGGCCGCGGTGGTGTGGAAAGAGTGCGTTCCCCACGTCACCGCGACCGCGAGTACCGCCGCCGCGATGACGAAGTGCACGCGGGCGTCGACGTGCTGGTGTGCGGCCAGTGAACCGGCCATCGCGGCGACCAGCACGCCGGTGCTCCAGGTCCCGTGCAGGCCGGACATGATCGAGCGGCCGAGGCGCTTCTCGACGAGGATCCCCTGCGCGTTCATCGCCATGTCGGAGGTGCCGCCGAGGGCGCCCATCACGGTGGTGCACGCCGCCAGGGTCAGCAGGCTCGGCATCCACGCCGCGGCCACCAGCACCGCCACGTTCGCGCAGATCAGCGTCCGGGCCACTGCTCCCGTCCCGAACCGCGCCACCGCGCGGCCGGCGAAGGGCATCGTGGTGATGGCCCCGATGGAGGTCATCAACAACGCGATGCCGAGTTTTCCCGCAGACAGTTGCAGGTGATCCGACAACCACGGCAGCCGCGAGGCGAACGTCCCGGAAGCGGCGCCGTGCGTGGCGAACACCGTCGCGACGGAGCGTCGTTCCTTCTCCCACATGCGCTGTCCCCGCCCCTGACCCGATCCGCCCCTTACCAGTAAAGATCCTATCCTCCAGCGCAATGGTGTTTACCTCAGAGGGAGTTTCGTTAAGCTGGGCCCTTCGAGCGCTGACAACCAACCCGGGGCGCGGCCCACCAGGAGGGTGCATGGCCGACAACGAAGGACTGGGCCCGCTGCCGCCGCTGTTCGACGCCGTCCGGCCGGGGCGTCCGGTCCCGCTCGACACCGACACCCCGCACGTCGCGCGGGTCTACGACTTCCTGCTCGGCGGCAAGGACCACTTCCGCGCCGACCGCGCCGCCGCCGAGCTGCTGCTGCGCGCCAACCCCTACCTGCGGGACACCTGCCGCGAACAGCGCGACTTCCTGCGCCGCGCGGTCAGGCACCTGGCGGCCCAGGGCGTGCGGCAGTTCGTCGACATCGGCACCGGCCTGCCCACACTGCCGACGACGCACCAGATCGCCCGCGCCGTGGCCCCCGAGGTCCGCGTCGCCTACGTCGACCTCGACCCGATCGTGCTGTCCCACGCCCGGGTGCTGCTGGCCGACGGCGGCTCCGGCACCGCCTTCGTCGAGGGCGACCTGCGCGAACCCGAGGCCCTGCTGCGCGATCCGGCGCTCAGCGAACTGATCGACTTCGAACAGCCGGTGGCCATGGTGGTCACCGGCTTGCTGCACTACCTCCTCGACCACGAACAGCCCGCGAAGCACCTCCGCACCCTGATGGACGCCTGCCCGCCGGACAGCTACCTGATCGCGACGCACGGCGCCTCAGACCTGGTGGTGGAACTGGCCCGGGCCACCGCCGCCGCGTTCCGGCAGTCGGCGATCCCGTGCCAGGCCCGGGACCGGGACGAGGTGCTGGAACTGCTGGGGGACCTGGAGCCGGTGGAGCCGGGACTGGTGCCGATGGTGGAGTGGCGGGCCGAGCGGGCGGTGTCGAAGACGATCCGGGCACGGCAGATCTCTTACGGGGTGGTGGCGCGCAAGAGTTAGCGGCTGGGCCGGGCCGGGCCGGGCGGGCAGGCTTGCTAAGTTGTGCCGCCAGCTGGCGCGCCACCTCAAGCCGCGTCCAGCACCTCCACCGCGATCAGCTCCTCCAGATACCGCGCGTCCCACCAAGCCATCTGCCACTGCTTGGCGCGCCGGAAGTACAGCTGCGTGTCGAACTCGACCGTGAACCCGTTGCCGCCGAAGATCTGCTGCGCGGTGGCCGTCACGTCGCGGAAGGTGTCCCCGGCGAACAGCTTCGCCATCGGCGCCAGCTTCGCCGTGGAGCGCCCGGCGTCGCGGGCCCAGGCCGCCTCCCAGACCAGGGTCTCGGCCCCGTCGATCGCGGTCACCGCGTCGGAGAGGTAGTGCGCGATGGCCTGGAAGGCGCCGAGCGGCTTGTCGAACTGGTGCCGGGTCAGCGCGTAGTCGACCGTGAACTCCAGCGTCCGGCGGGCCGCGCCGCAGGTCTGGGCCGCCGTCAGCACGATCGCGTCGTGCATGACCGCGTCCCACACGCTCCAGCCGCCGCGGATGACCGAGTCCTGAGCTACGGACACGTCCTGGAAGTCGATGCGGTATTGGGTATCGGACGCCACCGTCAGCTGCTGCGTCAGCCGCACGCCCTCGGCCGCCGGGTCCACCAGCAGGAAGACGATGTCCCCCGAGCCCTCCTCCCGGGCCAGGACCAGCACCCGCTCCGCGCTCAGCGCATAAGGGACATGCCTCTTCACACCGCTGAGCCGGTATCCGCCGTCCCCGGCCGGAACCGCCTGCGCTTGCACGCCCTTCGGCCCGCAACTCCGCTCCGGCTCCAGCCACGCGACGGTGAACACCGCGGCCCCGGACGCGATCCGCGGCAGCCACCGCTCCCGCTGCTCGGCACTGCCGGCCGCGGCGATCACCTGACCGGCCAGTACCGTGCTCGCGAAGTGCGGCGACGGCACCAGCGCGCGCCCGAGCTCCGCATAAACCAGCGCCGCGTCCAGCAGCGTCATGTCCGTGCCGCCGTGCTCCTCCGGAAGCCGCATCCCGTGCAGCCCGAGCTGCGCGGCCTGCTTCCAGAAGTCCTCCGGATAGCGCTCGGGGTCGTTCTCCAGAGCGCGCACGGTGTCCAGCGGCACGTGCTTGGCACACAGGTCCCGCACCGTGTCCCGCAGCAGGATCTGCTCTTCGCTGAAGTCGAGGTCCATCTGTCCGGGCCTTCTCTCACTCGCTCGGTCGCGCCTAGTCGCGCCTAGTTGCTCTTAGCCGCTCTTAGCCGCACTCAGTCGCACTCAGTCGCACTCACTACGGACGCCAGCGCTCGCCGCGCCGCGCCCACGGGTTGTCGTCGGGGGAGACCGGCACGGCGACGCGCGCCGAGCAACCGGTCTTGGACTCCCGCCCCACCGCCAGGTCGAGCTCCACCTCGGCCCAGCCGCAGCCGGCCTGGTCCACCGCCACGGCCGTGACCGTGCCGGTGATCACCATCTCGTCGCCGGGGAAGACCGAGTCCCTCATCCGGAAGCGCATGCGTCCGGGGCGGCCGTGCGGGCCGGTCCAGTCGGTGAGGTAGCGCTCGAACCAGGCGGCCTGGTTCGGGGTGTTCAGGAAGATGTCCCGCACGCCGTTGCGGGTGACGGCGAACTCGTGGTCGTGGTGCATCGGGCGCCAGTCGCGGGTGGCGAGCGCGCCGAGCACGACGGTGGTCGCGGACACCGGGTAGCGCAGCACCGGCAGCGCGTCCCCGGCGGCGATCTGGTCCAGAGTCAGCTGCGGCTTCATGCGGCCGCCTCCGATGACTCCCGGTTGTAGCCGAACCCGGTGTAGGACTCGACGCCGCACAGTTCCCCGCGCACGTTGCGGTACTCCACGTCGATGGTCCAGAACCGGCCCCGGCCCAGCTTGGTCCGCTTGACCGGGCTGACCGAGCGCAGCCGCTGGCAGGTGGTCAGGACGTCCCCGGGCCGGACCGGCTCGTGGAACACCGTGGTGAACTCCGCGATGATCGCCTCCGGCAGGTTCAGCCGCTTCTTGAGGTCGAAGTGCACCTGGAGCGGCAGCTTGGGCTCGTCCTGGCCGGGGGCCCAGTGGTGCGGACGGAACCACGTCGAGAGCATCGACGGCGGCGCGATCGGCCCGCCGGTGATCTCGGCCGCCGCGCTCGCGTCCCAGTAGAGCGGGTTGCCGTTCTCGACCGACGCGCACGCGGTCCAGACGTAGCCGCGCTCCACGGGGAAGTCGGCGGTCTCCTCGTGGGTGGTCTGGTCGATGAGGGCTGTCACGTCGTCGGGGAGATCGTCGGGGCGATCGGCTCGGAGATCCTCGCTCACGCTACGGTGCCTTCTTCCAGCAGTTCCTTGATCTCGGCTTCGGTGAATCCGGCTTCCAGCAGAAGTTGGCGGCTGTGGGTGCCGGACGGGAGTCGGTAGGGGAGTTCGGAGAGTTCGGGGCGGGTCATGCCGGCCAGGAGCGGCGCGGTCTGGCGCAGGCCGCCGTGCTCCGGGTGGACCGCTTCCACGAACGCGCCCCGCGCCCGGTATTGGGCGTCTTCACAGAGTTCTGCGACGGTCAGGACGGGGGCGACGCAGGTGTCTGATCCAGACAGGATCCCGACCCACGCGTCACGATCCTTCGACGCTAGCGCGGCGGCGATGTCGGCGCGGATCTGGTCCTGGACCGCGTCGTCGGTCTGGTGCGCGGCCCACTTCTCCAGGCCGAGCAGACGGCAGAAGTTCGCCCAGAACTTGGGCTCGATGGCCGCGACCGCCAGCCAGCGGCCGTCACCGGCTTGGTAGGTGTGGTAGCAGGCGTAGCGGCCGGACGTCATCGAGTGCTGATAACCGGGTTCGCTGCCGGTGGCGAGGTATTCGTCCACTGCCAGGGACATCAGGGACAAGACGCCGTCGGCCACGGAGACGTCCAGATACGCGCCTTCGCCCTTCACCAGCGCGGCGAGGATGGCGATCACCGCGTGCATGCCCCCGCCCGCGCTGTCGGCGAGCGTCGCCCCGGGCAGTGCCGGGTTGCCACGCACGCCGGGCTCGCCGACGGCCAGGTAGCCGCTGACGGCGAGGTAGTCCAGGTCGTGCCCGGCCCACTGGGAGTAGGGGCCGGACTGGCCGAAGCCGGTGGTGGAGCAGTAGACGATCTTCGGGTTGTGGGCCCGCACGGCGTCGAAGCCGATGCCGAGCCGGCCGGTCACGCCGGGGCGGAAGGACTCGATCACGACGTCGGCGCGCTCGGCCATGCGCAGGAAGGTTTCGCGGCCGTGGTCGGACTTCAGGTCCAGGAGGATGCGGCGTATGCCGCGATGGCCGCTGTAGGCGTGGAAGACCGGGGTGATCTGCACTGCGCCGCGCGAAGGGACCGCGCCGACATTGACTATCTCGGCGCCGTAGTCGGCCAGCCAACGACCGGCGCGCGCCGCCGGCCCCACGCTGGCGAGATTCAGGACTCGAACGCCCTCCAGCATCGACGTGGTCGCGCCAGTGGCACCGGCCACTTCGTTCGCGCCGCCGGTGGTGTCGCCCTCGCGAGCCATCAGAAGTTCTTCGGCAGGCCCAGGCGCCGCCGCGCGATGATGTTCTTCTGCACCTCCGACGTGCCGCCGCCGATCGTGTCGAGCACCGTGTACCGGTACGTCGACTCCGCGCGGCCGCCCATCGGCGCCTCCTCGGTGCCGACCCGCAGTTGGGAGCCGGGGGCGGCCAGGTCCATCGCGGTGTCCGCGACGCGCTTGGACAGCTCGGTCGCGTAGAGCTTGTACTCGCTGGCCTCGGTGGTCGGCGGCGGTCCCGGTTTCGTGGAGGCCGCGACCACGCGCAGCCCCAGCAGCCGGGCCACCTCCGCCTCGGTGGCCAGGCGTGCGACGCGGCGGCGGGTGACCGGGTCGGCGCGGACCGGCTCGTCGTCGACCGTGGCGCCGCGCAGCCAGTCCACCAGCAGCTCGAAGCGGGCGGCGATGGGGGAGTAGGTGAACATCGTGAAGCGTTCCAGGTCCAGCGCCTCGGAGATGTACTGGAAGCCCTTGTTCAGCTCGCCGACCCGGTGGTCGTCGGGGACGAAGACGTCGTCGAAGAACACCGAGTTGGTGCGTTCCTCACCCATCGTCCAGATGCCCTGGACGGTGATGCCGGGGTGGTCCAGCGGCACCAGGAACAGGGTGATGCCGAAGTGCTTGCGGGCCTCGGGGTCGGTGCGGGCGCCGACCCAGTACCACTCGGCGAAGTGCGCGGAGGTGGTCCAGGTCTTCTGGCCGTTCAGGATCCAGCCCTGGACGCCGTCGCGGGTGGTGCGCTCGGCCTTCAGCTTCATCGACGCGGCGTCGGAGCCGGCGTCCGGTTCGCTGTAGCCGACGGCGAACTCCACCTCGTTGCGCAGGATCTTCGGCAGGAACTTCTGCCGCAGGAACGGCGAGCCGTGGGCCAGGATCGTCTTGCCGATGATGCCCACGCCCTTGCCGATCTGCGGGGCGCCGCGCCGGGCCAGGGCCTCGTTCAGCAGGTACTCGTAGACGCCGTCGCCTTCGGCCCCGCCCCACTCCTTGGGCCAGGTGATGCCCAGCCAGCCCCGCTCGCTCATCTTCTTCATGAACGCCCGGCGCGGCGGGGTGTCGACGATCTGCGCCATGTTCTCCCGGGTGACGTCGAAGACGCTGGTGTCACCGGGGACCTGTTCGGTGTCGAGGAAGGTTTCGACATCGGCGGCGAAGGCCCGCTGCTCGGGCGTGAAGTCGAAGTCCATAGTGCGGTGAACATATATCTGACGGCGTGTCAGATCAATACTCGCCGGCGGCGCGCGTAAGCTGCCCGGGTGGCAGACAGCGCGTGGCGGTTCAGCGTCCTCGGCCCGGTCCGCGGCTGGGGACCGCACGGCGAGCTGGATCTGGGCTCACCCCAGCAGCGCGAGCTGCTGGCCCTGCTGGTGCTGCGGCCCGGCCGGGCGGCCATGGCCGAGGAGCTGATCGACGCCCTGTGGGGCTACGACGCCGCCCCGAAAGGCGCGCTGAGCACCATCCGCACCTACGCCTCGCGCCTGCGCCGGGTGATGGCCGTGGCCGACGACCACGCCGACCCGATCAGCTCGGTGGCCGGCGGCTACGCCCTGAGCGTCGACCCGTCCGCGGTGGACGCGCTGGCCTTCGAAGCCGGGCACACCGCGGCGGCCGGGTTGCGCGCCGCCGGCGACCTGGCCGGCGCCGCCCGCCGGCTCCACGAGGCGCTGGAGTTGTGGCAGGGCGAACCGCTGGCCGGGCTGACCGGACCCTTCGCGACCGCCCAGCGCTCCCAGTGGTGGGAACGCCGCCTGGCCGCGCTGGAGGCCCGGATCGCGCTGGATCTGGAGGTCGGCCGGCACGCGGCGGTCACCGCCGAGCTGGCCGCCCTGGCCGCCGAGTTCCCACTCCGGGAACGTTTCCGAGAGTTGCAGATGCTCGCGCTGAGCCGGAGCGGACGCAAGGCCGAAGCGCTGGCCGTCTACGACCAGACCCGCCGCACGCTCGCCGAGGAACTGGGCGTGGATCCGGGGCCGGATCTTCAGCTGCTGCACCGGCAGGTGATGGCCGGGTTCGACGGCTCCGATCCCGGCAGCGGCGCTTCGGGCGGCGTCCGGGGCGGCACCCGGGGCGAAGCCCACACCGTAGGCGCGGCCGAGCCCGAGACTTCGACCTCCGCCGCGCCGTCCCACCCCGACCCTTCGCAGGCCCCTGCCACCGTCGCGGCTCCCGCGCAACTCCCCGCCGACGTCGCCGACTTCACCGGCCGCGCCGCCTGGTCCCGCCGGCTCCTGGAGCTGATCCAGCCCGGCGACGCGATGCCCCTGGCCGTGTTGTCCGGCATCGGCGGCACGGGCAAGTCGGCGCTCGCGGTCCACACCGCGCACCTGGCCGCCGCCAAGTTCCCCGACGGCCAGCTGTTCGCGGCGCTGCGCGGCACGGACCGCGAACCGGCCGATCCCGGCAGCGTCCTCGGCGGCTTCCTCAGGGCTCTGGGAACCGATCCAGGCGCCGTGCCGAACACCACGCAGGAGCGCACGGCCCTGTTCCGCAGCACTCTGGCCGGACGGCGCGTGCTGATCGTGCTCGACGACGTCCGCGACGCCGCGCAGATCCGCCCCCTGCTGCCCGGCACGCCCGGCTGCGCGGTCCTGGCCACCAGCCGCTCCCGGCTCACCGGCGTGCCCGGCGCGCGCATGCTGGAACTCGGCGCCTTCCACCCCGACGAAGCTCTCGCGCTGTTCAGGGCCGTGGCCGGAGCGGAGCGGGTGGACGGGGAGGAGGCGGCGGTGCGGCGGGCCGTGGCCGTGTGCGGGCATCTGCCGCTGGCCGTGCGGATCCTGGCCTCGCGGCTGGCCGCCCGGCCGCACTGGACCGCCGAGACGCTGGCCGCCCGGCTCTGTGACGAGGCCCGGCGGCTGGACGAGCTGCGGGCCGGGGATCTGGCCGTGGAGGCCACTTTCCGGCTCGGTTACGAGCAACTGCACGGGGAACAGGCGCGGGCCTTCCGGCTGCTGGCCGTGCCCGACGGCCCCGACATCGGCGTCGAGGCGGTCGCGGCCCTGCTGGACCGGACCGACCTGGAGGCCGAGGACCTCGTCGAGGAACTGGTCGACCTGTGCCTGGTCGAGTCGCCGAGCCCGGGCCGCTACCGGCTGCACGCGCTGCTGCGCATGTTCGCGCGGCGGCTGGGGGCCGAGATCGACGGCCCGGACGTGCCGCACACAGCGCTGGACCGCTTAATCCGGCACTACCTGAGGGCCGCCGCCGCGGCGGCGACCGTGGCGAACCACTGCGCGGCCAACCTCGTCGGGCTGATAGCGGAGCCGGCGCCCTCGGACGCCCCCGGCGATGCCGGGGCGTGCCTGGATTGGGCTGAGCGGGAACGGGGAGCCGCTTGTGCGGCGGCCACCCAGGCCTTGCTGAGCCGGCAGGGCGGCACGGCGGGCGACGATGGCCCCGTCCCGGCCTACCGTGCGACGGCCTCGACCGACGACATCGATGTCGTCGACGCCGGTGCCGATCTCCTCTACTGGCTGGGCATCCTGTGCCAGTCCGGCCCCGGCGACCAGGATCTGGCCCGGCTGGCGGCCGTGGTCATCGACGAGGCCGACCGGGACGACAACCGCCGCGCGGAGGTCGTCGCCCGGTTCGAACTCGCACACTCGCTGTCGCAATCCTGGTTCCTGGCCGAGGCGCACATCCAGGCCGCGGCCGCGGTCTCGGCGGCCCGCGACCTGCCCGAGCCCGGCTACCTCCTGGAAGCGCTGTCGGTGCTGGCCGCGAACCACTGGCGCGCCGGGCGCGACGAGGAATCCATGCGGGCCTCGGCCGAGGCGCTGCACCTGTTGGAACAGACCGACGCCGGCTGGGAGCAGTTGTCCGAGGCGCAACTGAACCTGTCCCAGAGCCTGTGCCGCCTGCAACGGGCCGAGGAGGCGCGGGAGCTGGCCGAGCGCGGCCTGGCGCTGCGGCGCGCGTTCGGTGACGCCAGCTCCCTGGCCTATGGCCTGCACGCCTCCGGAATGGTGCTCCGCGAGGCCGGCTTCCCCGACCGCGCCGCCGCCTGCCATCGCGAGTCCTCCGACATCCACCGCAGCATCGGCCAGCAGCGCCGCCTGGGCTGGTCGCGCCTGCGCCTGGCCGAAGCCCTCGCCGACCAGGGCGTGTACCACGAGGCGCTGGAGGCGGCCGGGCAGGCGGTGGAGATCCTGACCGAGCTCGGCGACCGGCCGGGCCGGGGTCTGGCCCTGGCGCTGGCCGGCCGGATCCGCGAGCAGCGCGGGGACGCCGCCGGGGCGCGTGCGGCCTGGCAGGACGCTTACGCCGTGTTCGAGGGGACGTCCTCGCCGGTCACGGTCGAGCTCCGCAAGCTGCTCGGCCTCGACGCCGGACCGGGCGGCGTGCTTGCCGACGGCGGCGCCCCGGCCGAGCCCGAGCCGGCCGAAGGCCGCGGCGAGCAGTGGCCGGCGTGGATGCCGCGGCATCCGGTGCCGCCACGGGAGTCGGCGGTTGATTAGGCCTCGGCGGGCGCTTCGGTGACCGCTTTGCGTGACCGCTTTCCGCAACCGATTTCCGCAACCGATTTCCGTGACCGCCTCCGCTAGACGCCAGCCTCGGCAGGCGTCTCGGCGACCGCCTCAGCCAGTGCGGTGACCACCGCACGCGGCACGTCGACCGCCCCGAGCACGTCGTCGAGCTGCGCCACCGAGCTCACCCCGACGACCGGCACGATCGCCGGGTCGCCGGACAGCAGCCAGGCCAGCGCCAGCTGCGTGCGCGTCACCCCGGCCCCGTCGGCGATCCGCCACATGATCTCCAGCCGCCGTTGGTTCTCCGGGCTCTGATACTCCCGGGACAGCGGACGGTCCGCGCGGACCAGCGAGCCCTCCAGCAGCGTCGCGTACGCCATCATCGACAGCTCGCCGCCGCGCACCATGGCCAACAACTCGTCGTCGGCGGGCTCCTGCGGCGAGGTGAAGCTCGCCCCCGGCACCGCCCGCAGGTAGGCGTGCCGCTGCTGGACCGCCGTGTAGCCGGGGACGCCTTGCGCCTCGGCGGCGGCGCGCGCCCGCTTCACGTGCGGCGTCGGGTGGTTCGAGACCCCGACGACTGCCGCCTTGCCCGCCGCGATCAGCTCCCCGAACGCGCCGGCGGTCTCGGCGAACGTCACGGACTTGTCCTCGATGTGCGCGAACAGCACCTCGACGTGGTCGGTCCCGAGCCGGGCCAGGCTGCCCTCCGCCGCCGTCCGGATCGCCGGGGCCGACAGCCCTTCGGCGTCGCGCGGCCAGGGCGCCGAGTACGCCGGGTCGGGCTGCGCGCCGACCTTGGTCGCGATCACCATCTCCGCGCGGCAGCCCCGGGCCGCCAGCCACCTGCCGAGCAGGTCCTCGCTCTCGTGGCCGGTGGCGCCGTCGACCCAGAACGCGTAGCAGTCCGCGGTGTCCAGGAAGGTGCCGCCGGCCTCGCGGAAGCGGTCCAGGATCGCGAACGAGGTCGGTTCGTCGATCCTCGTGCCCATCATCATGGCGCCGAGGGCCAGCGTGCTGACCCGGGGACCGGCCGCGCCGCCGAATGTCGTGTACTCCATGGCGCCCCATCGTGGGATCTGGAGCGCGCTCCAGGTCAAGCCCTCCTACGATGGGCGTCATGACGGAGACCTACTCCCCGGCGCAGACCGTCGAAATGTCCGGGTTCTCGCTCGACACCCTCCGCTACTACGAGCGGATCGGCCTGATCGAGCCGGTGCGGCGCGCCGCCGGCGGCCACCGCCGCTATTCCGACGACGACCTCGGCTGGCTGGACATGCTGCGCTGCCTGCGCGGCACCGGGATGCCGATCGCGCAGATGCACACCTTCGCCGAGCTGGTGCGGGACGGCGACGACACCATCGCCGACCGGCTGGCGCTGCTGGAGGAGCACGACGCCAACGTCGAGACGGAGATGGCGCGGCTGATCGAGTTGCAGCGGAAGGTGCGGGAGAAGATCGCGTACTACCGGGGAGCTTTGGACGAGCAGCCGGTGGAGTGTGTGCGCGATTAGCGCGGCCGTCTCCCAGGGTGTCGGTCTTCAGCGTGACTGCCGGGGTTTCAGCCTTGTCGCGTACCGAGAATCGACACGAAACCGACCATTTCGCCGGGATATCCGCCGAGATTGTGCGTCAACGCCAGCTCCCGCCGGCCGAACGTACTGATCCGCCGCTCTTCCGGTGCCTCGCCGCGCAACTGGAGCCACGCCTCGTAGATCATGCGCAGGCCGGACGCGCCGACCGGGTGCCCGAAGGACTTCAGTCCGCCGTCGGGGTTGACCGGCAGGTCGCCGTCGAGGTCGAAGGCCCCGGCCAGGACGTCCTGCCAGGCCTTGCCGCGTTCGCAGAAGCCCAGGTCCTCCATCAGGACCAGTTCGGTGGGCGTGAAGCAGTCGTGGACCTCGGCCATCGCCAGCTCGCGGCGCGGGTCGGTGAGGCCCGCCTGCCGGTAGGCGTCCTCGGCGGCGGCGACGATCTCGGGGAAGGTGGTGTAGTCATAGCCCGGGTCGCCCAGCGGCAGGCCGTTGCCCGCGACCAGTGACAGGGCTTTGATGTAGAGCGGCTTGTCGGTGTAGCGGTGGGCGTCCTCGGCCCGGACCACGATCGCCGCGGCGGCGCCGTCGGCCACCCCCGCGCAGTCGAAGACCGACAGCTCGCCGGCCACCCGCGGCATCGCCAGCAGCTTCTCGACCGGCCATTCCTTGCGGAACTGGGCTTTGGGGTTGCGGGCGCCGTTGGCGTGGTTCTTGGAGGCGATGCGGGCCAGGACTTCGCGCATCTCCTGCGGCGGGACGCCGTACTTGGCCCCGTAGGCCGGGACCACCATCGAGAACATGGCGGCGGCGGTGACGGTGCGCGCGGTGCCGTCGCCGGGGATGGGGAACGCGTTCAGGCCCTGGTAGCCGGAGTCCTTCACCTTCTCCACGCCGACGGCCATCGCCACGTCGTAGGCGCCGGAGGCGACGGCGTAGGCGGCCTGGCGCAGGGCTTCGGAGCCGGTGGCGCAGTAGTTCTCGACGCGGGTCACCGGCTTGCCGGCCAGCTCCAGCGGACGGGCCAGGGTGATGCCGCTCATGCCGGACTGCGCCGTGCCGAGCCAGTAGGCGTCGATCTCCTCCTTGGCGAGCCCGGCCCCGGCGAAGGCCTCGCCGGTCGCGGAGAGCAGGAGCTCGTCGGCGCCGCTGTCCCAGTGCTCGGCGAAGCGGGTGCAGCCCATGGCGACGATCGCGACGCGGTCTTTGATGCCGTGCGAGGCCATCAGCGGTTCTCCTGTTCGGGCTGTTCAGGTTGCCGGGGCTGCCTGGTCTGCCGAGGCTGCCGAGGCTGCCGAGGCTGTTCGGGGCGGCGGACCGGGCGCGCTTTCCAGAAGTAGTTGTGGATGCCGTCGGCGGTGCTGAGGCGACGGAAGGTGGCCTCCACGCGCAGCCCGATCGCGACCTCCTCGGCGTCCACGTCGGTGAGCTCGATCGGGAGCCGGCCGCCGGCGTCGAAGTCGACGACCGCGAAGACGACCGGCGGGCTGGGGGAGTAGGCGAGGCGGTCGACGGTGAAGGTGACGATGGTGCCTTCGGAGGCGGCGGTCGGGTGGGGGGTGGAGTCGAAGCG
>NZ_JAAFZA010000169.1 GCF_015356865.1 Catenulispora pinisilvae | reverse complement strand
ATGAGCGCCTTCCGGAGAATCACGAGGCGATGGTCACGATCAGCATGATCATGTTGATGGCGCGTCGCCTCGCCAGGCCACGCACGGTGCTATCACGCGCAGCCTGACGGGATCTCGGACAGCCTCTTAGTCGGCCGGCTCGTATCGAGTCCTCCGTAGCCGTTTTTTGATACCGCGCATGCCGTCGTAGGTCTTGTCTTGCGCTCTCAGAGACCTTATCGTCAATCTTCGTCGAAGCGCTTCGATTTCGAAGCCGCTACTCCCGTCCAGGTCCTGACTCGATCGACACTCGCAACCGCCTAGATCTTGTCAACTGACTGCCTTAGGCGCGATAGGTTCCTGCAACGCTGGCTCAACAGGGTTCCGTTGTTGTGTCGGGGCCGGTCACCACTGTGTCGTCGAAACGCTTCGATCTGGTGCGTGAACTGGAGGAAGAGCTGATGTTCGCTGGAGACAGCAGGCGCAAGGCGGTCGCCGTGGCGGCCGCGCTGATCAGCGTGTCGCTCAGCGCGACCGCGTGCGGGAAGTCGAGTTCGTCCTCGTCGTCCAAGGTCCTGAAGCTCTGGTACTACGAGAGTGCCGACAGCGCGATGGGTGTCGCCTGGAACCAGGCGATCAAGGACTTCGAGCAGTCGCACCCGGGTGTCACGGTGCAGTTCCAGGAGAAGACCTTCGAGCAGTTGCAGAAGACGGCTCCGATGGTGCTCAACTCCTCGAGCGCGCCGGACATCCTGGAATACAACAAGGGCGACGCGACCGCCGGCCTGCTGGCCAAGCAGGGACTGCTCACCGATCTCACCCCCGCGGTCGAGAAGTACGGCTGGGACAAGAAGATCACCGGGAACCTGGCGGCGACGTCGCGCTATGCGAACGGCGTGATGGGTTCGGGGCAGTGGTACGGCATCCCCGACTACGCCGAGTACGGCATGGTCTATTACAACAAGGACATGTTCGCCAAGTACGGCCTTCAGGTACCGACCACCTTCGCTGAGTTCACCGCGGCGATGGACACATTCGTGAAGGCCGGAATCACGCCGCTGGCCAGTGCCGGGGCCGAGTACCCGGCGCAGCAGTACCTTTACAACCTGGTGCTGAGCAAGGCCGATCCGACCTGGGTGGACCAGTATCAGATCGCGGGCAAGGCGGACTTCCACGACGCCGCGTGGACGTATGGCGCGAACACCTTGGCCGACTGGGTCAAGAAGGGCTACATCGCGAAGGACTCGGTGGGCCTGAAGGCCACCGACATGGGCACCGCGTTCGAGTCGGGTAAGAGCCCGATGATGGTCTCCGGCAGCTGGTGGTACGGGACCTTCGAGACCGAGATCAAGGGCTTCTCCTGGGACACCTTCCAATGGCCCGGCAACTCGCTGGTTCCCGGCTCGGGCGGAAACCTGTGGGTGATCCCGAAGAACTCCAAGAACGCGCAGCTGGCCGAGGACTTCATCGACATCACCCTGCGCCCGGACATCCAGGCGCTGCTGGCCAACAAGGGCGCGGTGCCGGTGGCGGCGCAGCCCTCTGACATCACCGACCCGAAGGCCAGGGAACTCGTTCAGAACTTCCAGAAGCTTCAAGCGTCGAACGGCCTGGCCTACTACCCGGACTGGCCGACCGCAGGGTTCTACGACACTCTGGTGTCCGCCACCCAGGACATCATGGACGGCAAGGCCGTCGGCGGGCCGCTGGGCAGTCTGCAATCGGCTTACGACCAGGGGTTCTCGCAGTAATGGCGACGGTGATACCCGGTCGTCGGCGCCGTGCCGAACGCGGCTATCCGCTCTTCCTGGTGCCGGCGGCCGTGCTGTTCGTCGCGGTCATCGCCATCCCGTTCGGCATGAACATCGGTATCAGCTTCACCCGCTGGCAGGGCGTCGGTCCCGTGCAGTGGGTGGGGCTGCGGAACTACCAGCGGCTGCTCCACGACTCGGTGTTCTGGGCCTCGTTCTGGCACAACGCCGGGATCGTCGTGGCCATGGCGGTGGTCCCGACGGCGCTCGGGCTGGTCGTCGCGGCCGGATTGTTCGACTTCATCGGCAAGCGCTTCGGGCCGCGTACCGCCAGCCTGCTCCGGGCCTGCATCTATCTTCCGCAGGTGATGCCGCTGGCGGTGATGGGGGTGGTGTGGGGCTGGATCCTGGCACCGCGCGACGGCGTGCTGAACGTGGTGTTGCAGGACGTCGGGCTCGGCTCGCTGTCCCATGACTGGCTCGGGGATCCGAACACCGCGCTCTACACCGTGATGGCCATCCTGGTGTGGATCCAGCTCGGTTTCCCCGTGGTCGTCTTCATGGCCGGGCTCCAGCGGGTGGACCCGGCACTGCACGAGGCCGCCGCGATCGACGGGGCGTCCTGGCGGCGCCGGTTCTGGCACATCACGGTCCCGCAGATGCGGCCGGAGTTCTACGTGGTGCTGTTGATGTGCACCATCGCCGCGCTCAAGGCCTTCGCGCCCATCTATGTCCTGACCCGCGGCGGCCCCGGCGATTCCACGGACATCCCGTCTTACTACGCCTACCAGAACTTCTTCGAGAAGACCCAAGTCGGCTACGGCGCGGCGATCGCGACCGTTCTCACGGTTCTGACACTGATCGTGACGACGGCCTTCCTCGTCGTGCAGAGCCGGCATCAGGGCGAGGAGGAATAGCGTGCCCAAGCCAATCGCCACGGCCGGCGCGCCCGGCCGGCGCGGCGGCCGGGCGGTCCTGGCGGCCTTCATCCTGCTGGCCGTGTTCATGGTGCTGCCGTTCGGCTTCGTCGCGCTGAACGCGCTGAAGACGTCGGCCGACTACAACGCGCACGGTCCCGTGGCCCTGCCCAAGGCGATCAGCTTCGACAACGTCCGGACCTTCTGGAACCTCGTCGACTTCGGCCAGGTCCTGTGGAACAGCGTCCTGATAAGCGGCTGCGTCGCCGTCGGAGCGGTACTGCTCTCGGTCCTCAGCGCCTACGCCATAGGCATCGGCCGGGTCCGGGGCCGGCTCTGGATCCTGGTCGCGTTCCTCGTCGCGAACCTGCTGCCCCAGGAAGGGCTCGTCTACCCGCTGTACTACCTGGCGAAGCAGACGAACCTCTATGACACCAGGCTCGCGGTGATCATCGTCTTCACCGTGATCCAGAGTGCTTTCGGCACCTATCTGCTCTCCTCGGTGCTCAGCGCGTTCCCCCGGGAGATCCTGGAGGCGGCGAAGATCGACGGCGCCGGCGTGTGGCGCACCCTGTGGCAGGTCGTGGTCCCGGTGAGCAGGCCGACGCTGACCGTCATGCTGACCTTCTTCTTCATCTGGACGTGGAACGAGTTCCTGCTGCCGCTGATCTTCCTGGTCTCGAACCAGAACCAGACCGTCCCCGTCGCGCTGGGCGTCGCCCAAGGCGAGCACATCGTGGACGTGACGATGCAGGCGGCGTCCGCTCTCATCGGGATCATCCCGGCGATCGTGTTCTTCCTCATCTTCCAACGGACGCTCACCCGCGGCGTGACAGTGGGTTCGATCAAGTAGGCGGAGCGACCGCGGAGTGCTGCGGCATGTCTGTCGGCTTGGCGGGTGTGGAGCGAGTGAGGTACTGCGGGACCGGTGCCGCGTCGGTACCGGTGTCGCGGACCTGACCGTAGCGGACGATGCCGCGGCCGTCCGGGGCGGCCCAGCACCGTCTTTGCCGCGGCGACCGGCGGCTCTGCTAGGTCCTACTCGGTCCGCAGCGCCGTGGCCGTCCGGGACCGCGCCGCCCAGCCGGCCGGCAGCAGAGCCCCGAGCAGGGCGATCACGATCCCGCCGGCCAGCAGGGGGATGAGCAGCCCGGCGGTGTAGACGTGGGTCACGCTCGGCGGCAGGTGCTCGCCGACCGCGTTCCCCATCGGGGTCAGTGTCGCCTTCTCCACGGCGGTGCCGATCGGCACCCCGATCAGCCCGGCGATCAGGCCGGTGAGTGCCACCGAGGCCAGAACCATCGCAATGGTCTGTTTGGGCGTCATCCCGAGCGCCTTGAAGATCCCCATGTCGTGGATGCGTTTCCGGGTGTCCTGCACGACCACGCTGAGCACGCCGAGCGCGGCGACCGCGATCATCATCAGGGTGAGTGTCGCCACCAGGGCGCTCATGATCATCACCACGGGACTCTTGTTCCCGCCCGGGTTCGCCTTGACCGAGGCGTTCAGCGGGGTCAGCGCGCCGGAGGCAGAGGCGGACCAGTGCGGTCCGCTGACGTTCGAGGCCAGCTCGACGTTGAACTGGTTGATGTGCGGGGTCAGGCCGGCGGCGGTGAAGGTGGCCGCATCCGTCATGACCGAATAGCCGCCCATATGGGTGTCGAAGTCAATGCCGACGACCTTCAGTGACGATTGCCTGTTCTGCTGCACCACGGTGACGTCATCGCCGACGTGGATCCCCACCGCCGAGGCCAGCCGGTCGCTGACCACGGCCTCACCGGGTGCCGAGTACCAGCGGCCGGACACCAGCTCCAGGTTCGTCCAGGAGAAGTCATGCTGGGGGCACCGGGCCCGGCTGGCAGCTGCCGATCTCGGGCGGTCGCGCGGCGGTTCGACGTGGACAGTTCAGCTGGCCGCTGACCGGCGCTGCCGCCCGCCGGCGTTCGTGCTCGCCCCTGGGCAGGCTGCCGACAGCCCGAGGTTCGTGGCGGTCATCCCGGATGAAAACTCCTCGTTGAACGTGATGGAGCGAGCCCGCCGGGCCGGGTGACTGCTTCCCGGCCCGGCGGAGTTCATCGGTCGGCGCGCGGCGGCGGCTCAGCGCGCACTCTGTGGCCTCGGCGCGCACTCTGGCGCCTCAGCGCGCTGTCAGCGTCCACAGGTGGTCGGCGGTGCCGTTGTCGCTCCACTGCAAGACCAGCGCGCCGGCGGACTGACTCATGTTCGTGATGCCGAGGGCCAGGCCGCTGTGGCTGTTGACGATCTTGTACTGGCCGTTGCCCGTGGCGTTGACCGACCACAGGTGGTCCGGCGTTCCGTTGTCGCCCCAGATCAGTGCGTCGGCTCCGTCGGAGGTGCTTTCGTTGGTGATGCCCAGCATGAGGCCGTCGGCCGTGTTCTGGATCTTGTACAGGCCCGATCCGGCCGAGATGAGCTTCCAGGTCTGGGTGCTGCCGCTGCCGGGGGTGGCCTGGACGGCGAGGGTGCCCTGCGCGGTGGCGCCGTTCTGCGTGTCGAGCGCCAGACCGCTGTTGACGTTCTTGATCTGGTAGGTGCCGTCCAGCGTCGGCGATCCGCTGCCGGGGGTGAGGACCAGGTGGTAGCCGTAGGCCGAAGTCATCGACACCGGTACCGTGACCGATCCGTTGGCCACCTGGTAGGTGCCTTGGGAGATGGTCGTCGGCCCGGACACCGCGACGGTGCGCCCGGGGGAGGGGGTGTACTGGAGGTTGGCGGTCACCTGGGAGCTGCCGGAGAACCCTGACAGCGAACTCAGCCCGTTGACGGTGACGGACGTGGAGCCGCTGCCTCCGCCGAACACGACGTCGACCTGGTTTCCCGCGGCGGGGACCGAAGCCACACCGTCCAGGCCGCCGGAGGATACGGTGCCGACCATGTTCCCGGTCATGCCGGCGTACCAGGTGTAGAGCCAGTACGCGCCGTTGGGGCTGCCGCCCTGTCCGGTCAGCAGGTCGCCCAGCGCCCCGGACTGGTTCCAGAACGCCAGCTCGGCGTTGTTGACTCCGAGCCTTTCGAACTGCGCGAGGTAGCCCACCAGATCCCCGGGAACCCCCACCTGGGAGGGGGCCGCGTACTCCTCGATGGCGATCGGCCGCGGGGTGATCCCCAGGTTCTTCTCCAGGTTCGTCACGGTCGCCACGTCACCGGCGATCTTCGTGGAGCTCTCCAGCTCGTGCCAGGCGATGATGTCCGGCACCGTGTTGGTGGCCACCGCGTTCTGCAGGAAGTTCTGCATGTCGCTGATGTTGTCCGAGAAGCTCGGCCCCTGGATCGGGACGTTCGGGGCCAGGGAGCGGACCTGCCGGTACGTCGTGGTCCAGAAGGACTCGAAGGTGCCGTTGGCGGACAGCCAGGTGTTGTCCGGCTCGTTCCACAGCGCGTAGGCGGCCAGGTTCGTGATGCCGGAGGCCTGCACTTGTTGGATCTGGCTCTGTACGACGCCGGGCCAGGTGCTCCAGCTGAACTGGTACGGCCATCCCGCGTAGTAGTCCGACAGGCGGTCCACCAGTTTGGCCCCGGCCTTGGCGGCCTCCGGAGCCACCTTCAGGATGTCGCCGGTGCCCTGCTGGTGGCCGCCGGCGGGCATCTGGACGAAGGTGTTCGGATGCAGCGGCTCGACCAGGTTGTCAGCCGGGGCCGTCGCGGTGGCCAGGCCGTACAACGACCCGGTGGCGACGTGGGTGACCGGACGGTAGGGCTGGTCGGCGTTCACCTGGAGGGTGGCGGTCGCCGCGTGGGCGGGGGAGGGGGCGGCGCTCACGGCCGTCACCGCCGCGGTGGCCAGAGCCAACGCGGCGATCGAGGCTCTCGCCCAGCGGGTGGTGGAGTGGTTCATCAGGCTGTGCGTCATGGCTTCTCCTGATGTAGTCGAATCGATTCGAATCGATGCGTTTCGTAGGGAACGAAGGCGCTATTAGCCCTCGACGACACTCACCTCCGGCTGGAACACGCGGTCGAAGCCGACCTGGCGGCGCGGTCCGACGAGGCGGGCGGGGAGCCGGGTGCGGATGTCCCGGCTGGAGGCGCCGACCCACAGTTCCACCTCGCCCGGCTCGACGATCCGCCGGCCGGCCCGGCCCGTGTAGGACGTGGCGTCGGCGGGCAGGTCGATGAGCACCGTGGAGGTCGTTCCCGGTGCCAGATCGATCCGCGGTGCGGCGATCAGCTGCTGCACCGGACGCGCCACCTCGGCCTGCGGGTCGTGCAGGTAGACCTGGACCACCTCGCTGGTGGGGGACGGGCCGTCGTTCCGCAGCGTCACCGCGAGCCGCAGCGTGCCGTCCGTCGGCCACGTCGCGCCTGCCGGAAGCTCAGATTCCGTCCAGACCGCCGGGTTGTAGGACAGGCCGTGGCCGAAGGGGTACAGCGGCGTCGGATCCACCGTGCTCACGTCGCTGCGCAGGCCGAGCGTGGCCGTGAGGTATGTCGAGGGCTGATTCGCGCCCTCGGCCGGAAAGCCCACCGGCAGCCGCCCGGCCGGGTCCACGCGTCCGGACAGCACGTCCGCCAGCGCGTTCGCCCCCTCCTCGCCCGGCAGGAAGCCGCAGACGATGGCCGCGAGCCGGTCGGCGTACCGGGACAGCTCGTACGGTCGGCCCACCAACAGCACCAGGACGACAGGCGTCCCGGTGGCCAGCAGTGCCTCCAGCAGCTCGCCCTGCCGACCCGGCAAGCGCAGGTCGGAGGCGTCGCAGCCCTCACCGGAGGTCCCGTTGCCGAACAGGCCCGAGACGTCGCCGAGCACTGCGACGCACACCTGCGCCCCGCGGGCCGCCGCGACCGCCTCGGCGATCTGCCGGTCACCCAACTCCCGCAGCGCCTCCTCGTCGACGGCGTCGGCTGCCGCGCCGCGTTCGCTTGCCGCGCCGCCTTCGGCCGCCGCGCGCTCGGCGCGCAAAAGCACGGAGCTCACGGTGTCGGGTACCGGGCAGCCCTGCGCGTAGGTGATCTGGTAGCCGGCCGGATCGGCTTGCAGCGCCTCGAGAACCGTGCGCGCCTCGATGCCCAGCGCGACGTCGGGGTGGTGCACGCCGATGTGCCGGGGGAAGGAGTAGCAGCCGAAGGCGGCGTCCGCGACGTGCGCGCGCGGGCCGACGACCGCCACGCGGCTGCCGGCGGCCAGCGGCAGCGCGCCGTTCTCGTTGCGCAGCAGGACTATCGCGCGCCGCGCCAGCCGTCCGGCCAGCGCCCGGGACTCCTCGTCGTCGAGCCGCGGGTCCTGTTCGGTGAGGATCGGTGGCTCGGGCGACCAGTCGGCGTCGAGCAATCCGAGCTCGCATTTTTGCAGCAGCACCCGCTCCAGTGCCCGATCCACCAGCGAAATATCCGCTTCGTCGGCCTCCAGCGCGGCGATCAGCGGATCGCCGAAGCAGTCCAGGGTCGGCAGCTCGACGTCGATGCCCGCGGCCAGCGCCTGCGCGGCGGCCTGCCCCTTCGAACCCGCGGTGCGGTGCAGGCGGTGCAGGAAGACCACTGAGAAGTAGTCGGAGACCACCGTCCCGGTGAAGCCGTATGTCTCCCGGAGCAGGTCGGTCAGCAGCGCCGGGTCGGCGGCCACCGGCACGCCGTCGTTGTCGGAGTAGGAGTTCATCACCGACCGCGCCCCGGCGTGCAGCGCCATCTCGAACGGGGGCAGGATCACGTCCGCCAGCTCCCGCGGACCGATCGACACCGGGGCGAGATTGCGTCCCGCGCGGGAGGCGCTGTAACCGGCGAAGTGCTTCAGGGTCGCGATGACGCCGGTGGACTCAAGGCCCTGAACGTAGGCCGCGCCAAGCGTGCCGACCAGGTATGGATCCTCCGCGATCGTCTCCTCGATCCGCCCCCAGCGCAGGTCCCGCGCGACATCCAGCACCGGCGCCAGGCCCTGGTGCACGCCGAGCCGCCGCATCGTCGTGCCGATCCGCCTCCCGACCTGGCGCACCAGCTCCGGGTCGAAACTCGCCCCCCAACACAGCGGCGCCGGGTAGACCGTGGCCTGCCAGGCTCCCAGGCCGGTCAAGCATTCCTCGTGCACCAGCGCCGGGATCCCCGAGCCCGCCCTGGCCAGTTCCCGCTGGGTGTTGGCCACCGCGCGCGCCCCGGTCACCGGGTCCACCGGCGCGGTGCCGAAGGGCCGGGTGAGCTGCCCGACGCCGTCGCGCAGCACGTCGGACCAGTCCGCCGGCGGCGACTCTGACGAATGCTGGAACGGCGCGACCTGCCCCGAGGTGGTGTCCGCGCCCACCCAGACCCCGTACAACTGCGCCACCTTCTCCCGCACCGACATGCGCGGTATGAGGTCCTTGACCCGGTCGGCGGCCGGGGCGGCGGAGTCGCGCCAGAGTTCGACGACAGCGGTGTTTTCTATAGCCATGTACGGCTTTCCTTAAGTGGGGAGCATCGATGGTGCGAAGGGGAATCCATCAGGCCGGGGCGGTCGACCCGCGCACGACCAACTCCGTGGCCAGCGTCACGTGGGTGCGTTCCACGGGCTCCCCGCGGATCAGCCGGATCAGCATCTCCACCGCGTGCTCGCCCATCGTCCGGATGGGCTGGTTGACGGTGCTCAGCTGCGGGGTGCACAGCGCGGACTCGGGGATGTTGTCGAACCCGACGACCGACAGGTCCTCGGGCACCCGCAGCCCCAGACCCTGAGCCACCTCGATGGTGGCGATCGCCGTGACGTCGTTGGCGGCGAACACCGCGGTCGGGCGGTGCGGCAAGGTCAGCAGCTCGTGGGCCGCGAGCGCCGACAGCTCCGCGTCATACCCGCCGACCCGGACCAGCGACTCCTGGAACGGCACGCCGGCCGCCGCCAGCGCCTCGCGGTAGCCCTGCTCGCGCAGCTTCGCGGACTCCAGGTCCTTGCGGCCGGTCAGCATCGCGATCCGCCGGTGCCCGAGGTCCAGCAGGTGCTCGGTCGCCAGGCGCGCGCCGCGCAGGCTGTCCGCGTCCACCGTCGGGAAGCCGGAGGAGCCGGTGTGCGGATCGACCGCGACGACCGGCGCGCCGTAGTTCACGTCCACGACGGTGGGGGTGACCAGCACCGCGCCGTCCACCAGCGTGCCGGACAGCCGCGAGAGGTACCGCCGCTCCCAGCCCACGACATCGCCGGTGCGTCCCCCCGCGCTGTAGACGACCAGCTCGAAACCGCTGCCGCGGATCGCGTCCGCCGCGCCCTTGAGCAGCTCGGTGCTGAACGGCTCCAGGTCCGCGACCAGGATGCCGATCACGTTCGTGCGGTGGTTGCGCAGGCTCTGCGCGACCAGGCTCGCCTCGTAGCCGAGCTCGTCGATGACGGCCTGGACGCGGGCCGTGGTGTCCACGGAAACGCCGTAGCGCTGATTGATGACCTTCGACACGGTGGCGACCGAGACGCCGGCCTGCTCGGCGACGTCCCTGATGGTGACTCTGGGTTGCTGCACGCCGCCACGTTAGCGATAGAAATCGTTATCGACAACGATTGACACGACGGAAACGTGCGCGCAAACTCATCGCCATCCCCTGGGGACCCGGCGTCCCCGGTGCTCTCACAGACCCCATCGCCCCCGTTGCCCCGGGGCCAGGTGTGACCATGACGACGGACAGGGAGTTTCCATAGTGACGAGGAAAACACGCACCGTGATGGCCGGCCTGATCGGCTTGAGCGCGGCACTGGCCGCCACCGGCTGCGCCGGCGGCAGCAGCAACGGCGGAGGCGGTGGCAGCGGTTCGGGCAGCGGCCAGGTCAAGCTGACGATCTGGCAGAACTCCACGACCGGCCCCGGTCAGGGGTTCTTCCTGACCGCCGCGAAGGACTATCACACGCTGCACCCGAACGTCACGATCAACGTCCAGACGATCCAGAACGAAGACCTCGACGGCAAGCTCCAGACCGCCCTCAACTCCAACTCCGCGCCGGACATCTTCCTGCAGCGCGGCGGCGGCAAGATGCAGGCGATGGTCAACGCCGGTCAGGTCCAGGCACTGAACCTCACGGCCACCGACAAGGCGAATGTCGGCGCGGTGGCTCTGGCGGCCGAATCGATCGACGGCACGGTCTACGCGGTGCCGATGGACACTCAACCCGAGGGTTTCTACTACAGCAAGGACCTGTTCCAGCAGGCCGGCATCACCGCGACCCCGACGACGATCGACGAGCTCGAAGCCGACGTCGCCAAGCTCAAGGCCATCAACGTCGCGCCGATCGCGGTCGGAGCCAAGGACGCCTGGCCGGCCGCGCACTGGTACTACAACTTCGCCCTGCGCGAGTGCAGCCAGGCCACCATGACGAGCACGGCCAAGTCGCTGAAGTTCACCGATCCGTGCTGGACCAAGGCCGGCGACGACGTGGCCGCGTTCCTGAAGGTCAACCCCTTCCAGAAGGGCTTCCTGACGACCTCGGCGCAGCAGGGCGCCGGCTCGTCGGCGGGCCTGCTCGCCAACCACAAGGCGGGCATGGAACTCATGGGCAACTGGGACCCCGGGGTGATCGCCAGCTTGACCCCGGACCAGAAGCCGCTGCCGGACCTGGGCTGGTTCCCCTTCCCCGCCGTGGCCGGAGGCCAGGGCGACCCGACCGCCATCATGGGCGGCGCCGACGGGTACTCGGTGTCCAAGAAGGCGCCGAAGGAGGCCTTCGAGTTCCTGGAGTTCCTGGCGACCAAGGACGAGCAGGAGTCCTACGCCAAGGCTTTGGACGCGATCCCGGTGAACCCGGCGGCCCAGGCGGCCGTCACCGACCCCTACAACATCTCGACCCTGCAGGCGTTCACCAAGGCCGCCTACTCGATGCAATACCTTGACACGCAGTTCGGGCAGAATGTCGGCAACGCCATGAACACCGCCGTGGTGAGCCTGATGGCGGGCCAGGGCAGCGCCGCCGACATCGTCTCGGCCACCAAGAGCGCCGCCGCGAGAGGCTGAGTAAGCAGACGATGAGCGACACCGTGGGTACCGACACGGACATCGAGCGCCGGCCGCGGGGCACGGCCGGAGCCGGGAGCCCGGCCACACCGGCGCCCCCGGCCGCGCGCCGCCGCCGCGGCCGGGGCCGGATGCGACTGGAGATCGCGGTCCTGTCCGGACCGCCGATCATCGTTTTCGTGGGATTCGTGATCTTCCCGGTCCTGCTCGCCGCCTACTACGGCTTCTACAAATGGCAGGGCTACGGCCCGGCCACCGACTGGGTCGGCCTGGACAACTACCGGCTGATCCTCACCGACCCCGCGTTCCAGCAGGTTCTGTGGCACAGCTTCCTGATCCTGGGGCTCTCGCTGGTCATCCAGGGCCCGCTGGCGATCGGGCTGGCGATCCTGCTCAACCAGAGGATCCGCGGCCGCTCGATCATCCGGGTCCTGATCTTCGTGCCCTACATCATCTCCGAGGTGATCGTCGGCACCGGCTGGTCGCTGATGCTACAGACCACCGGCGCCCTCAACGACCTGCTGAAACACGTCGGACTTGGCTCCCTGCAGAACGACTGGCTCGCGAATCCTAAGCTGGCCATCTGGACACTGATGGCCATCATCTCCTGGAAGTACGTCGGCTTCGCGGTGATCCTGATGCTCGCCGGCTTGCAGTCGATCCCCGACGAGCTCTTCGAGGCCGCGCAGATCGACGGCGCTTCCTACTGGCAGATGCAGCGCCGCATCACGTTGCCTTTGCTGGGACCGACGATCCGCATCTGGGGACTGTTGTCGATCATCGGCTCGCTCCAGCTGTTCGACCTGGTCTACATCATCTGGGGTCAGTACGTCTCGGGCACCGCGGGCACCTCGACCATGGCGATCTACATGGTCGCGCAAGGCCGCGACGCGGGCCAGTACGGCTACGGCAGCGCCGTCGCGGTCGTGATGTTCCTGATCTCGTTCCTCGTCGCGCTGCTCTACCAGCGCTTCGTCCTGCGTCGTGACCTGCGGGGCGCCGTCACCGAAGGAGTCAACTGATGAGCGTGAGGACCGCCGACTCCCGGTTCGCCTCCGCCGCGCGGCCCAGGACGCCCATCGGCCGACGCGGCGATCGTGACAAGCCGGCGAAGTGGGGGAATCCCTTCGTCTACTTCATCGCGCTGCTGTTCATCGCGGTCTGCGTCGCACCGGTGCTGTACATCGTGCTCGGCGGCTTCCGCACCAATGCACAGATCACCACCAGCCCGGCCGGCCTGCCGCACCCCTGGGTGTTCAGCAACTACGGCAACGTGCTGAAGTCGGTGACGTTCTGGGGGGAGTTCGGCAACTCCGCCATCGTCGCGATCGCCAGCACCGTCGGCATCGTGATCCTCGGCCTGATGGTGAGCTTCGTGCTCGCGCGCTATGACTTCAAGCTCAAGGGCGCGATGTACTCCCTGTTCGCCGCCGGCTTGATGTTCCCGCTGGTCATCGCGATCACCCCGCTGTACATCGTCATCAAGGACCTGGGGCTCATCGACAGCCTGGCCGGCGTGATCATCCCGCAGATCGCGTTCGGCCTGCCGACGACCGTCATCATCCTGGTGCCGTTCCTGCGGGCCATCCCCAGGGAGATCGAGGAGGCCGCCACGATCGACGGTGCCAGCCGGCTCGGGTTCTTCTTCCGCATGGTGATGCCGTTGTCGCTGCCCGGCGTGGTGACCGTCGGCATCCTGGCGTTCATCGGCAGCTGGAACAACTACGTCCTGCCCCTGTACATCCTCAACTCGCAGGCGAACTTCACGCTGCCGCTCGGCGTTCAGGCGTTCTCCTCGCAGTACTCCCAGGACACTGCGAAAGTGCTCGCGTTCACGTCGCTGGCGATGCTGCCCGCGCTGATCTTCTTCTCCATATTCCAGAAGCGGATCGTCGGTGGTCTCACCGGCGCAGTGAAGGGATGAGGTCCGACCTTGCCTCGCGCACACATCACGCTCGACAAGCACGCCGTCATCGCTCCGGTCCGGCGCCGAACCTTCGGTTCGTTCGTCGAACACCTCGGCCGCGGCGTGTACACCGGGCTTTACGAGCCGGAGCATCCGAGCGCGAACGACGACGGGTTCCGCATGGACGTCGTCGAACTCGTCCGCGAGCTCGGTAGCACGACGATCCGCTATCCGGGCGGCAGCTTCGTCTCCGGCTACCGCTGGGAGGATGCGATCGGCCCGCGCGAGAAGCGCCCGGTGCGCCGCGACCTGGCCTGGCACTCCCTGGAATCGAACCAGGTGGGCCTGGATGAGTTCGCCCGGTGGCTCAAGCTCACCGGCTCGGAGCCGATGCTGGCGGTCAACCTCGGCACCCGCGGCATTCAGGCCGCTTTGGACCTGCTGGAATACGCCAACCACCCGTCCGGCACGGCGCTGTCGGACCTGCGCGTCGCCAACGGCACGCCGGAGCCGCACAACGTGCGCATGTGGTGCCTCGGCAACGAGATGGACGGACCGTGGCAGACCGGCTTCATGACCGCGCAGGACTACGGCAAGATCGCCGCCCGCACCGCCGCCGCGATGAAGACGGCTGACAAAGACCTCGAACTCGTCGTCTGCGGTTCCTCCGGGTCGGGCATGCCGACGTTCGGTGATTGGGAGCGCACGGTCCTGGAGCACAGCTACGACCATGTCGACTACATCTCGTGCCACCAGTACTACCAGGAGCACGACGGCGATCTCGGCTCCTTCCTGGCCTCGGCGGTCGACATGGAGCTCTTCATCGACACCGTCGTGGCGACCGCCGACCACGTGGGCTACAAGAAACGCTCCACCAAGAAGATCGACATCTCCTTCGACGAGTGGAACGTCTGGTATCTCAAGGAGCATCAGGAGTCTGGGGAGGTCAACGACGAGTGGCGCCACGCCCCTCGCCAGCTTGAGGACGTCTACACGGTGGCGGACGCCGTCGTGGTCGGCAACCTACTGATGACACTGCTAAAACGTGGCGACCGCGTCACCTCGGCATCACTCGCGCAGCTCGTCAACGTGATCGCACCGATCATGACCGAGCCCGGCGGCCCGGCCTGGCGGCAGACGACCTTCTACCCGTTCTCGATCACCAGTCGGCTCGCCGCCGGCGAGGTGATCAGACCTCTGATCGACGCGCCGACGTACACGACGGCACGCCACGGCCAGGCGTCCGTCGTCGACGCCATCGCGACCGTGGACGAGGACCAGGCCGCGGTCTTCCTCGTCAACCGCGACCTGGCGCAGGCCGCGCAGGTCACGGTCGACGTGCGCAGTCTGGGCTCGGCGCGCGTCATCGAGGCGGTCACGCTCGCCGACTCCGACGCGTACGCGAAGAACACGCTCGCCGAACAACGGCGGGTGATCCCGCGTGCGAACCCGAGCGCGACGATCTCCGAAGGCGTGCTCAGCATCGACCTGCCGCCGGTGTCGTGGACGGCGATCGCGCTCCGGCAAGCCGCGGGCGACTGATAGCCCGGCCGGTGAAACTTCCGCGTTACGAATCGATTCGACACAGGTCCAGCGCGTGTGCGTCGGGGCAGCGTTGACGCACTGTCCGCTCCCGGACCTAAATCACCGTTAGCGCCAACATTCGCCCACGGACTAAGAGGTCCCATGTTGCGACCCCGCTCCCTGAAATCCCGCCTGCTCGGCCTGCTCGTGGCAGTCACGGCCGCGGTCGGTGTGAGCCTGCCCGCCGCGCCCCAGGCCGCCGCCGCCTCGCTGACCCAGGTCACGAACTTCGGCACCAACCCGAGCAACCTGGCGATGTACGTCTACGTGCCGAACAACGTCAAACCGGATCCGCCGATCCTGCTGGCCCTGCACGGGTGTCAGGGCTCTGGTCCCTACCTGTACTCCAGCACCGATTTCGGTTCGCTGGCCGACCAGTACGGGTTCATCGTCATCTACCCCTCCACCAACCCCGGCGGAAGTTGCTGGGACGTTTCCTCGGATCAGGCACTGACGCGCAACGGCGGCAGCGACCCGGTCGGGCTGATGTCGATGATCACGTACACCGAGCAGCACTACGGCGGGAACTCGAACGCCGTGTACGTCACCGGCGAGTCCTCGGGCGGGATGATGACCAACGTCATGCTCGCCGACTACCCGGACGTCTTCAAGGCCGGGTCGGCTTTCATGGGCGTGCCCTACCACTGCTTCTACACCGGCACGGTCAAGGGCTGGAACGGGCCCTGCGCCGGCGGCCAGGTCTCCATGACCCCGCAGCAGTGGGGCGACCTGGCGCGCGGCGCGGACCCCGGCTACACCGGGCCGCGGCCCAGGATGCAGTTGTGGCACGGCACCGCCGACACCACCTTGAACTACAACAACCTCGGCGAAGAGATCAAGCAGTGGACGAACGTGCTGGGGGTGAGTCAGACCCCGTCGTCGAGTGACACCCCGGTCGCCAACTGGAACCGGACCCGCTACAACAACAGCGCGGGCGTCACTCAGGTCGAGGCGTACAGCATCGTCGGCGCCGGGCACCAACTGCCGATCCAGGGCACGCAGATGGCCGCCTACGCCATTCACTTCATGGGCCTGGACGGCAGCGGCACGACTGGCGGCGCCACCGGCGCGCTGCACGCGGTGGGCGCGGGCAAGTGCCTGGACGATCCGAACTCGACCACCACCTTGGGTACCCAGCAGCAGATCTACGACTGCAACGGCCAGGCCAACCAGAGCTGGACGCACAACGCCTCGAACGAGCTGTCGGTGACGGTCGGCGGCAGCACCCTGTGTCTGGACGCCAACGACAAGGGCACCGCCAACGGCACCAAGGCGATCCTGTGGTCCTGCAACGGCCAGAGCAACCAGCAGTGGACGCTCAATGCCAACGGCACGGTCACCGGCGTCCAGTCGGGTTTGTGCCTGGACGTGACCGGAGCCTCCACTGCCGACGGCGCCCTGGCCGAGCTGTGGTCGTGCAACGGCGGCGGCAACCAGCAGTGGACCCTCGGATAGCGCCGATCCGCCGATCCGCTGATCCGCCGATCCCGAGTCGAATCCCGTAGTGGAAGGAGCATGAGCATGTCCGTACTGACAAGACGTACCGATCGCCGCAAGATCGTGTCGCTCGCCGCGAGCCTGAGTGTTCTGGGCGCGTGCACGCTGGCGGTCGTGGTCCCGTCCGGACCCGCGTACGCGGCGGACAGCGCGTCGATCAACGGAGCGACGACGTACCAGACGATGGCCGGGTTCGGCGCCTCCGAGGCGTTCGGCGAGGCGGGCACCGTGATGAACGCCCCGTCGGCGGTCCAGCAGCAGGCTTTGGCCGACCTGTACAGCCCGACCACCGGAGCCGGGCTGACGATTCTGCGCAACGAGATCGGCGCGGACTCGGGTAATACGATCGAGCCGAACAACCCCGGCGGCCCGAACGCGGCGCCGAACTACGTGCCGATGTCGCAGACCGGCCAGGACCAGGGCCAGCTGTGGTTCGCTCAGCAGATCAAGGCCCGCTACGGCGTCACGAACGTCTACGCCGACGCCTGGAGTGCTCCGGGCTACATGAAGACCAATAACTCCGCGGACAACGGCGGCCAGGTGTGCGGTTCGGCGGGCGCTTCCTGCTCCAGTGGTGACTGGCGCCAGGCGTACTCGAACTACCTGGTGCAGTATGCCAAGGACTATGCCGCGGCAGGGGTGCCGCTGACCTACGTCGGCCCGTCGAACGAGCCCGACTTCAGCGCCAACTACGACAGCATGACGATGAGCCCGGCGCAGATGGCCAGCGTGCTGGATGTGCTGGGACCGACGGTGAAGAACTCCGGTCTGTCCACGCAGGTCTCGTGCTGCGCCGCCACCGGCTGGCCGAAGGCCGGCCAGTACGCCGCCGCGATCGAGGCGGACCCGACCGCGCTGGCCGACACCGCCGTGGCCACCGGCCACGGCTACAGCGGCGCCCCGACCTCGCCGCTGCCGGGCTGGACCAAGCAGGCCTGGGAGACCGAGTGGTCCACCTTCGACGGCTTCAGCACCGCCTGGGACGACGGCTCCGACGCCTCCGGAATGTCCTGGGCCCAGAACATCGACCAGGGCCTGACCGGCGCGAACCTCAGCGCGTACCTCTACTGGTGGGGCAGCACCACAACCTCGGAGAACGGTGACAACGAAGGGCTGCTGGAGATCAACGGCAACTCGGTCGTCCCCACCGGCCGGCTGTGGGCCTTCGCCAACTACAGCCGCTACATCCACCCCGGCGCCGTCCGCATCGGCGCGAGCAGTTCCAACAGCGCGGTCGACCTGAGCGCGTTCAAGAACCCTGACGGCTCGCTGGCGGTCGTGGCGCTCAACACCGGCAGCGGCTCCGACGCGATCAACTACTCGCTGGCGAACACCGGTGTCGCCAACGGCGCCACGGTGACGCCGTACCTGACCAACAACTCCAACAGCGTCGCGGCTCAGGGCACGACGACGGTCGCCGGCGGCGCCTTCAGCGCGACCGTGCCGGGCCGCTCGCTGGTGACGTATGTGATTCCGGCCGGCACCGTGACCGGCGGCAACACTGTCACGGTGACCAGCCCGGGCAGCCAGACCGGGACGGTCGGCACGGCGGTCACCGGCGTGCAGATCCAGGCCGCCGACTCGGCGGCCGGCCAGACGCTGACCTACACGGCCGGCGGACTTCCCGCCGGGCTGTCGATCTCATCCTCCGGCCTGATCACCGGGACGCCGAGCACGGCGGGGACCTCCACCGTGACGGTGACCGCGACCGACTCCACCGGCGCCGCCGGCTCGGCCACGTTCTCCTGGACGGTCTCCGGCGGCGGGGGCGGAGGCACGGGCACCTGCCACGTCGACTACGCCAGAACCAACGAATGGCCGGGAGGCTTCACCGCCAACGTCACGATCAGCAACACCGGGACGACGGCGCTGAACGGCTGGACCGCGGGCTGGACCTTCCCCGGCGATCAGAAGATCACCAACGCCTGGAGCGCCACCACCACGCAGAACGGCGCCGCTGTCAGTGCCACCAATGCCGCCTACAACGGCTCGATCGCGCCGGGGGCGAACACCTCGTTCGGGTTCCAGGGCACGTTCACCGCGAACGACAGCTCTCCGACGAGCTTCACCGTCAACGGAGCCGCGTGTAGCTGACAGGTGGGCTGACGCGATGTGCGGGCGATGTGCGGGCGAGGCTGGGCCCCTGCTTTGTTAGATGAGCCTTACCTAATATCATGCGTCCGTGACCACCGCGACCTCCGTGAAAGCCGTCGTCGAGACGCCGCTGTCCATCGACCATGCCGTGCCGGGCTCCGATGCCCGGCCGGCGTGGCGTTCCGCGCTCCGGCCCGGGCGTCGGTCGGCGTCCCGGGACGCACAGTTCCCGGCGACTCGCGCTTTCGACTCCGACCGCGCGGCCTGGCAGGCGATCGCGGTGTGCCTGGGCTGGTCGGCGATGATCGTCGCGGCCCATCACACGCGGACCGGGCCGGTCGGCCATCGCACGGCTCTGGTCCTGCATCTGGTGAGCCTGGCGGTCGGGTTCGGCACGGTGCTCGCGGTCGACGCCTGCGGTCTGGCCGTGCTGGCCGGGCGCCGCACGATCGGCTGGATGCTGCGCTTCTCCGCGCGCGCCGACGCCTTGATCTGGGCCGGTTTCACAGGGCTCGGCGTCTCCGGGGTCTTCCTGGACCCGAAGTTCGGAAACGCCGCCACGCTCGTGAACCTCTACGCGGTCCTGGTCGTCGGGCTCAACGGCGTCTATGCCGGCACGGTCCGCGACCGTATTCCGGTGCTCGCCGACGACGCCGGGGTGCAGGACCTGCCGCGTTCGCTACTGCTGCGCGCGCTGGGTTCCGGCCTGCTGTCGCAGGCGGCGTGGTGGACCTCCATCATGATCGGCACCTTCGCTTCCTGACCCGAGGGCTTCCCCGCCGGAGTCGCGCGTGTAACTTTCACCGCCGACGCGCCGGCGACCCATCCCGACCTGCTTCCTGATCATGGGCTCTACCTGCTGTTTCTTGCCGCGAGGCGGAGATCGCGAAGTGTCGACAGTGTTGACAGCTGGTGTCGCCGAGCCGAGCATCACCGGTGATCGAGGGCGTTGACGTCGACGTCGGCATCAGCCACGACATCCGCCACGACATCAGGCACGAAATCAGCGCCGAGGTATCGCACTCGGCGCCACCAGCAGCCCACTTTTCTGCCGGCCCGCATCTCGGCAGATCCGGCGAAGCAGAGGTCCTTCATGTCCAAACAGCTGTCTCGCAGGCAGTTCGCGACCGCGGCCGGCGGAGCCTTTCTGGCGACCGCCATCGCCCCTGCCGTCACGCGGGCGGCGAGCGCCGCTCCCGCCGCGGCGCCGGCCGCCACGGATGCCTACACCCAGCAGTTCCTCACCCAGTACAAGAAGATCAAGGATCCTGCGAACGGCTACTTCAGCGCGGCCGGGATCCCGTACCACAGTGTCGAGACCCTGATCGTCGAGGCGCCGGACTACGGGCACCAGACGACGTCGGAGGCGTTCAGCTTCTGGATGTGGCTGGAGGCCACCTACGGCCGGGTGACCGGGGACTGGACGGCGTTCAACAACGCGTGGACGACGGCCGAGCACTACATCATCCCGCAGCACGTCGACCAGCCGTCCAACAGCTCCTACAACCCGAGTTCGCCGGCGACCTACGCCCCGGAGTGGCCGGATCCCAGCAGCTATCCCAGCCCGCTGAACACCTCGGTGGCGGTCGGCCAGGACCCGCTGGCCACCGAGCTGTCCTCGACGTACGGCACCTCGGACATCTACGGGATGCACTGGCTGATCGACGTCGACAACAAGTACGGCTACGGCAACACGCCGGGTACCGGGGGAGAGGCCGGCCCCACCGCGACCGGGCCGTCGTACATCAACAGCTACCAGCGCGGCGCGGCGGAGTCGGTGTGGAAGACGATTCCGCAGCCGACCACGGACCTGTTCCAGTACGGCGGTCCGAACGGCTACCTGGATCTGTTCGTCGCGCAGTCCGGCGCCTACTCGAAGCAGTGGAAGTACACGACCGCCCCCGACGCCGACGCCCGCGCCGTCCAGGCAGCGTATTGGGCCTATAACTGGGCCTCGGCGCAGGGCGCGCAGGGCCAGATCGCCGGCTCGGTGGCGAAGGCCGCCAAGATGGGCGACTTCCTGCGGTACTCGCTGTTCGACAAGTACTTCAAGCAGATCGGGAACTGCACCAACGCCTCCACGTGCGCGGCCGGCACCGGCCGAGGATCGGAGCACTACCTGCTGGCCTGGTACTACGCCTGGGGCGGGGCCGAGCCGGGGGGCGGCTGGGCCTGGCGGATCGGCGACGGCGCCGCGCACCAGGGGTATCAGAACCCGCTGGCCGTCTGGGCCATGTCGAACGTGGCCGCCCTGACTCCCATGTCGCCGACCGCGAAGAGCGACTGGACCGCCAGCCTGACCCGGCAGATGGAGTTCTACCAGTGGCTCCAATCGGCCGAAGGCGCCATCGCGGGCGGCTGCACGAACAGCTGGGAGGGCCAGTACGGCGTGCCGCCCACGGGTGACTCCAGGTTCTACGGCATGGCCTACGACTGGGAGCCGGTCTACCACGACCCGCCGAGCAACAACTGGTTCGGCATGCAGGCCTGGTCGATGGAGCGGCTCGCGGAGTACTACTACGTGACCGGCAACGCCACCGCCAAGAAGATTCTGGGCAAGTGGATCGCCTGGGCCGCCTCCGTGACCACGGTCACCGCCACCAGCTTCCAGATCCCCTCCACCCTGGGCTGGTCCGGCCAGCCGGACACCTGGAACCCGGCGAGCCCGGGAACCAACGCCGGGCTGCACGTGTCGGTCGCCGAGTCCGGCAGCGACGTCGGGGTAGCCGCCGCCTACGTCAAGACCCTGACCTACTACGCCGCCAAGTCCGGCGACAGCGCGTCCGCCGCCCTGGCCAAGAGCCTGTTGGACGCGATGGCGACGTACGCCGACACAGCGGGCATCGCGACGCCGGAGATCCGCACCGACTACAGCCAGTTCAACGGCCCGGTGTACGTACCGTCCGGCTGGTCGGGCAAGATGCCCAACGGCGACCCGATCGCCCCCGGCGCCACCTTCATCTCCATCCGCTCCTGGTACAAGACCGACCCCGCCTGGCCGAAGGTACAGGCCTACCTCAACGGCGGAACCGCGCCGACCTTCACCTACCACCGCTTCTGGGCCCAAGCGGACATCGCCATGGCCTACGCGGTGTACGGCGAACTGATCGCCGGCGGCGGCGGCGACACGACCCCACCGACCGTGCCCACCGGGCTGACCGTCACCGGCACCACGAGCAGCAGCGTCTCGCTGTCATGGACGGCCTCGACCGACAACGTCGCGGTGACCGGCTACAACGTGTACCGGGGCACCACACTAGCCGGAACCACGACCACGACGACCTTCACCGACTCGGCCCTGACCACCTCGACCCACTACACCTACACCGTCTCGGCCTACGACGCCGCAGGGAACGTCTCGGCGGCCTCCACCGCCGTCACCGCGACCACCGGCACCGGCTCCACCGGAGGCGGCGGCCCGACCTGCACCGCGACGTACACCGTCAGCAGCGACTGGGGCAACGGCTTCAACGGCAACGTGACCATCACCAACACGGGCACCACGGCGACCAAGTCCTGGACGGTCACCTGGACCTGGGCCGGAAACCAGACCATCACCAACGTGTGGAACGCCGCCGAGACGCAGACCGGCAAGGCCGTGACCGCGACCAACGCCGCGTACAACAACGTCATCGCGCCCGGGGCCAGCACCAGTTTCGGCTTCGGCGCCAGCTACTCCGGGACCAATGCCGCGCCCACGGTCACTTGCACTGCTACCTGAGTGGTTAGTGGCGCGTCGGGCAACCTTTGCGCGGTAGGTCGCGGTAGCTCGCGGTAGTTCACGCCGTGCCGGTCGCCGGTTGGGATTTGTTCCCGGCCGGCGCTGCGGGGCAGCGTGACACGGTGCTGAGGCAAGGATGCGGGGTTTCTTTTGGGGCTGGAGTTTGCGGGGCGGGTTGCGGTTGGGTTGTGGGTTGAAAGGCGATTTTTACGGCCTTCGGTCATAGGTAAGCCGGTTCGGGGTTCGGGGCGGCGGGTGTGTTTGTCGGCTGCCGGTTTTCGCGTTCACGACCCCGCCGCACCTCAGGCCTCTTCAACTCCGGCAAGTTGGAACAAGAGCAAGAGCCAGATCAACTACAAGATCACAATCAAGAGCCAGATCAAGGTCAAGAGCCCTGGTGAAGAGCCCGGCGCCTCCGGCGGGGGCTCTTGGCTCCCTCGGGGAACTGGCGCGGTTCCATAGGGTGGTCGAGCCAGTCTCAGCGGCGGCGGTCCCTGAGGTGGCTACGGTCCGTTCCCCACGGTCGCGTCGTCAGCCCCAAGGGGTACAGCGCCGGTGTCCGGGAGTAAAGTCCGCGCGCTTGCGGTCGGGGCTGCAAGCTGCGGTTGGTATAGCGCGAACTTGACTCCCGGCCACCGGCGCTGTAGGCGAAGCCCTGCCGACGCGACCGAGGGGAACGAACCGAAAACCGCCCGGAGAAGTACAAAACTGGTGGTGCGGTACCGGCAGCTTGGCGAGCTCGGCCGCCGGTCCCGGTGCTGGCAGCGCGGTAGTCCCGAAACCGCGCATCCTGGGTCGGCGGGCGCGGCTCGGAGACCGGGTCCACCGCAGTGGTGGAGAAGATCCCGGGTGCCGGCTGCGGCGACACGCCCGAGCGCGTTTCTATTCGCATGGATGTCAAGAACCGGCCACAGGGGGGGCGCATTTCATTAACACGCTGACTTGATCTAGTGGCCGAGGGCGGCGGTGAGGCGGTCCGGGGTGCGCAGTGGTTGTTCAGCGGGGGTGAAGGCG
>NZ_JAAFZA010000168.1 GCF_015356865.1 Catenulispora pinisilvae | reverse complement strand
CCCCCGGGATTCCCCCCCTCCGCAGGCGCGACGGCGTCTATCGTCCGCGTTCGGGGGTAAGGGGGTCCACGTCATTTGATAGGGATGCGCGGCCATGTGATCGCGCACACACCGCGCGGACACCCCATCGCCGAACCCTTAGAAGAACACCGACCGCCGCTGTAGAAGCAACCGGTACAACGTGTCCTGAATCGTCTCGCGCACCTGATCCGTCAGGTCGAAGACCAACATCGGATCGTCGGCGGCACTGGGGTCGTAGCCGGCCGTCGGAATGGGTTCGCCGAAGGCGATGTGCCACTTGGTCGGCAGCGGCACCATCCCCAGCGGGCCGAGCAGCGGGAAGGTCGGCGTGATCGGGAAGTAGGGCAGCCCGAGCAGGCGGGCCAGCGGCTTCAGATCGGCGAGCTTCGGATAGATCTCCTCGGCTCCCACGATGGACACCGGGATGATCGGGACGCCGGTGCGCAGCGCCGCGGAGACGAAGCCGCCCCGGCCGAAGCGCTGGAGGCGGTAGCGCTGCGAGAAGGGCTTGCCCACGCCTTTGAAGCCCTCGGGGAAGACTGCCACGACCTCTCCGGTGCGCAGCAGGCGTTCGGCGTCCGGGTTGCAGGCCAGGGTGTGGCCCATCTTGCGGGACAGCTCGCCGACGAACGGGAGGGTGAAGACCAGGTCCGCGGCCAGCATCCGGAGGTGGCGGCGGGCCGGGTGGTGGTCCAGCAGGGCCACCTGGGTCATCAGCGCGTCGACCGGGACCGTGCCGGAGTGGTTGGCGACGATCAGCGCCCCGCCCTGGGCCGGGACGTTCTCGATGCCGGAGACCTCGACGCGGAAGTACTTGTCGTAGAGCGGACGCAGGACGCCCATCAGCACGTTGTCGTTGAGGTCCGGGTCAAAGCCGAACTCGTCGACCTCGTAGTCGCCGGTCACCCGGCGGCGGAGGAAGGCCAGGGCGCCCGCGGCCTTTGCCTCCCAGCCGGTGGCGGTGGCGGTGGCGGTGGCGTTGCCAGCGCTGTTGCCAATGCCGTCGACGTCACCGCTGCCGCTGCTGTTTTCGCTGCCGCTGCCGCTGTTGTTGTCGCCGGCGGCCGGATCCTCCGAGGCACGTTCGGTCTGGTCCACCTCAGTACCCCTTCGTCCAGCCGGGCACGATCGCCGTCAGGCCGACCGCTTCGGCGTGTGCTCGCAGTGCGTCCGCGCTGGTGTACCCGGGTTTCCAGCCTAGGTGGGCCTTCGCCCGGGCGGTGTCCAGCACCCGGCCGTAGCGCACCAGGGCCACCTGGTCCGGGGTGAAGTCGACGATGCCGGCCCGGCGGATCAGGCTGCCGAAGAAGCCGGCCCCGAAGGAGACCACCGGGAACGTCGGGCGGCCCAGGCGGCGGGTGATCTGGGACAGCGGCATGGCGCCGTCGCCGGCCACGTTGTAGGTGCCCGGGTGCGCCCCCACAGCGGCCAGGACGAGGGCCTGGACCGCGTCGTCGATGTGCACGAACTGAAGGCGCGGGTCGTAGCCGAGAACCGTGGGGACCACGGGGAGCGTGAGGTAGTCCAGCAGCGGGGAGGCCACGCCGGGGCCCGCGAAGGGCGCGAAGCGCAGCACGGAGACCGCCACGTCGGGACGGCGGCGGGCGAAGCCGCGGACGTAGCCCTCGGCCTCAGCCACGTCCTTGCCGTAGCCGGACGTCGGGGGCTGGTGCGGGGGCGTGTCCTCGGCGAACAGGGCCGGATCGCGGGGCGCGCAACCGTAGACGGCTCCGCTGGACTTGACGACCAGGCGCTTCAGGCCGGGTGCCTTGGAGGCGGCGGCCAGGAGTTGCATGGTCCCGATGACGTTGCGTTCCTTCATCGCCGCCCGGCCGCCGGCACGCGAGGGCCGGGGCTCCAGGCCCAGGTGGACCACGGTGTCCGGGTCCGTCTCCGCGATGAGGCGGGCGATGGCGGGGGAGCCGGAGGCATCAGCCCCATCGGCGCTCGCTACAAACCGGGCCCGGCCCTGCGCCCGCAGAGCCTCGACGACAGACTGCCCCAGACGGCCGTCCGCACCGATCACGAGCACGCGTCGGCCGCCGGACGACTTCCCGTCCGCCCGAGTCCGACCCGCACCGGCCATGCCGCGGCCAACCCCCCGACGCGCGCCGGCTACTTCTTCTTGTTACGACGCTGGATACGCGTCTTCTTGAGCAGCTTGCGGTGCTTCTTCTTGGCCATACGCTTACGGCGCTTCTTGATGACTGAGCCCACTCGGGTGCCCTCGCTCACTTGTGACGGGGATTCGCGACTGGCCCAGAGTACCTGGTCGTCCGCCCCCGCGACCAAACGCCCGTCGGCGCCGGGTCCGGCGGGGGCCGCAGGGGAAGATCAGGGGAAGGTTTCCAGGGGCTAAAGCCCCTCCGCCACGTAGGCGTCGCGCAGGTACTCCTGTACGGCCTGTTCGGGGACCCGGAAGGAGCGGCCCACCCGGACCGCCGGCAGTTCCCCACTGTGCACCAGCCGGTACACCGTCATCTTGGACACCCGCATGACCTGGGCGACTTCGGCGACCGTGAGGAACTTGACCTCGGAGAGCCGCGCGGCGTCGCCGCCCGTGCGAGCGCTCCCGTGCATGTCGGATATCTCAGAAGCCATGTTATGAGGATAGGGGTGGATGATACATATGGGGAAGAGGATGCGGCATTCGTGTGATTTGCGGACTGTGGCAGCTGGGGCGGACCCGCTTACCCGCTGTGGTACGCCGCACACGCCCCGCCCCGACGCGGGTTCAGCCCTCTAAGGCCGCACCGTCAGTCCGGCCCGGGCGAGTACGTACCGTGACATGGGCGTGTAGTGCCGCGGCGCGATGCCGTCGTCCAGCGGTACGGCCACCTGCACCGCGCCCTCGGCCTCGCCGACGAACAGCGCCGGGTCGTTGGAGTCGGCGAACCCGATGGCGTCGATCCCGGCCTGGCCCGCGCCGCCGCACCAGCCGTGGTCGGCGACCACCAGGTCCGGCAGCGGCTCGCCGTCCCCGGCCAGCGAGGCCAGCGCGGCCCGGATCGGGCGCGCGGAGTGGGTGTGCACCAGCGAACCGCCCTCGGCCGTCACCCCGACCCCGCCGAAGTAGGCGATCGACCGGCGCTTGCGCCCGACCTGTGCCGAGGCCTGATACGACCAGCCGGCCCCGGCCTCGGTCACCTCGCACCCGGCGTCCCGCAACCCGGCGGCGAAGGCCAGGTGCACGGCCAGCAGGGTGCTGGGATGCCCGGTGGCCAGCAGGACCCGCTGCCGCAGCTCCCCGGCCTGACCGAGCCGGTCGGCGAACCGGTCCAGGCCGTCCAGGGTGAGCTCGACGTCGATGTGGTCCTGCCCGGAGCGGTACTTCGGGTCCGCCGACACCCCGGCCCGGTCGGCCATCAGCTTCACGACGTCGCCCTGCGTCCACACCCGCTCTGGCTCCAGCCCGAACAGATGGTAGGGGTCCCGCTCGGCGAACATCGCGTACTTCCGGAGGTTGTCCTCCCGCGGTGTCGCCACCGCACCGGCGATGCGGTGCGTCAACAAGTGGTCGCGGAGTTCGTCGCGAGTGGGGGCGGCGGTCATGAGGAGAAGGTAACCCGCGTAGACGGATCACCGCCGCTCATTGTGCGTACATCACATTCACGTAGTACCTATTCGGTGCGCAGGATCGGGACGCCACGAGGTTCGAGATCCGAATCGGCGGTCGGCGCTGCCCTGGCGAGCGCCGACCGCGTTCGGTCGTCCTGTCACCGAGTCCGCGTTGCTACCGCGCCGCAGTCGGATTGACAGCGGTGTCGAACCCGGCCGGTCCGGAGATCGCGTTCCCGAGCTGTCCTTCCACCGCACCGGTCACGGCCGTCGTCCCGCCGAAGATCAGAGCGTCGCTGAGCCCGCCGGAGTTCGCCGAGACCCACTGCCGCTCCTGCGGAGTGAGGCCGGTCTTCGGGTCGACCAGGAGCAACGGACCGTAGGCATGCCCCATGACCGCGCCGCCGGACAGCGAGTCCGGCCAGTTGAGCGCGGTCGCGACGCCGACCCGGCTGGTGTCGATGCCGAAGAACTCGCGGGCCACCATGAACGAGGTGGCATAGCGGTCGGCTCCGACCAGCGGGTTGACCACAGGCGCGGTGAGGGGATTCGGCCAGAGCGACTTGACGGCGGCCGCTGCCTGACCGCCTACCTCGTAGACGATCGCCGGCTGGGTGGTGGGCGTCCTGACCGCCGCCGATTCCAGGTAGGCCGCGGTCTCCGGCGGCATCTGCTTGTCATTGGTGAGCAAGACGACCGCCGGCTTGGGAGCCGAGCCGGCCGCCGCGCCGGCCGATAGGGCGTCCGCGTAGTTGTTGCCGGTGGCCACCAGGACTTGGTACGGATGCTGCGATATCGCGTTGGCGATCGCCACGGAGGTCGCGTAGCGGTTGGGACCGGCCAGTCGCTTCACGGTGTACCCGAGGCCGGCGACCGCCTTCTCGACCGCCGGCGACAGCGCCTGGTCCCCGCCGAGGACGTAGACGGTCTGCGGCGCGGAGGTGTTCACCGGCCCCAGGGTCCGGACGATCTCGTTGCGCACCGCGGGGTCGAGCGCACTGGTCGAGGTGAGCAGCAGCGGCCCCTTGTGGGCGGCGAGCGCGCTGCCGCCGAGCGCGTCCGCGAAGTCGTCTGAACGGCTCAGCACCACGGCACTGGCGTGATCGCGGGTGTCGCCGTTGCTCCCGGCGGTCGCCCATACCGCCTGCGAGGCGGCGATCGCCGTCCCGGTCCGGTCGGCACCGGCCAGCCGGACCACGTGGGTCACGGCGGTGGGCCGGTAGGCCGGCACGCCCGGCGCGGGCGACTCGACGGTGGCGCTTCCGCCGGTCGCCGGGATCGACTCCACGTCCTTGGCGACGTCCGCGGCCCCGCCGGTACCCGGGGTCAGGGCTTCGTAGGCGATCTTGGCGCCGTCCGGGGAGAACGTGGGGTGCTGCTTGTGCAGTGAGTCCGTGGTCAGCACCTTCGGCGTGCGCAAACCGCCGGCACCGGCCGGCTGGCGCAGGTCGATGACCGCGATCTGGCCGGCGGGGTTCACGAACGCGACGAAGTTCCCGTCCGCGGAGACCGTGGGCTGTGAGCCGTCGGCGATCTTGAAGCCCTGGGGCTGGACGCGCGGATCCGCCAGCCAGATCTCCGGGGCGCCGCCACCGGCCGGCACGTGCTGGTAGACGAGATGAAGGTTGGCGGAGTAGTCGTGGGTCCCGCTCGGAGTGAAGAACCCGTCCGGGGCGGAGTCCGCGCCGCCGTCCATGGTCGAGGTGACGTCGCCGGTGTAGGAGGCGTCGGTGCCGCCGGTCAAGGCATCACCGTAACCGTCCGCCTTGGCCAGGCCGATCGGCCCGTAAACGCCGTTGACGGACCGGGCGTACGCGACCCACCCGCCATCGCTCATCCACGTCGGGTGGGAGATCACCTCGCCGGGACCGTGCCCGGCCAGGACGCGGAAGTCGCTGCCGTCGGCCTTGACCGACACCAGGTCCCCGCCGTCCACATACGCGACGCGGCTGCCGTTCGGCGACCACACCGCGTCGGTCACGGCCCCGGGCAGAACGATGGTCGCTCCCCCGACGACGGACAGGTAGGTCCCGTCGCTGACTGTCAGGGCACTGTCGGCCGGCCCCGCGTTCACCGCGTGTGCGCTGGAGACCGACAACCCCATGGCCGACGTGAGCGACGCGGTGAGGATCGCCGACAAGGCCAGCGGGCGCCGGCGGTTCTGCGATGACATGTTCTCTCCCCAAGATCATGGAACGTATGTGTGAGTGCTGTGCCATGGACGTTCCGGGGTACGCAGAGGTTGCTAGACGCGTTTCGCAGGCTGCTTCGCCGATACAGCCGCGTCCTTATTCGGTGCGCAGGGCGACGACCGGATCCAGTCTCCCGGCCCGCCGCGCCGGCATCACGCCGAAGAACACCCCGACCGCGACCGACACCCCGAACGCGAGGACGATCGACCACCAGGCGAGGACTGCGGGCAGCGGGGTGAAGGCGGACAGGGTGACTGACGCGCCGATGCCCAGCCCAATTCCTATTACGCCGCCGATACTTGTCAGCATCACGGCCTCTAAGAGGAACTGGGACAGGACGTCCCGCTGTCGCGCGCCGAGTGCCTTGCGCAGTCCGATCTCCTTGGTCCGTTCCCGGACCGAGACCAGCATGATGTTGGACACCCCGACCCCGCCGACCAGCAGGGAGATGCCCGCGATCGCGGCCAGGACCAGGGTGAGCATTGAGAGGATCTTGCCGATGGTGCCCAGGATCTCGGTCTGGGACACCGCGGTGAACTCGTCGCCCTGGTACTTCTGTTTCAGCGCGTCGACCAGCTTGGCGCCGACGGCGTCCACGTCGCCGGGGGTGTCGGCCTTCACCGCGAAGCCGGAGATGTTGTCCATGCCGAACAGCCGCTGCGCGGCGGTGACCGGGATGTGCACCTCGGTGTCCGGGCTCACCCCGAAGGCGCCGCCCTTGGCCTGGAAGAGCCCGATCACCCGGAACTCGACGCCGCTCATCGACACCTGGCGGCCGATGGGGTCGGTGTTCGGGAACAGCGCGGCGGCGGCGTCGGGGCCCAGGACGATCACCCGGCGCGCGGTGGCGATGTCCGCCTTGGAGACGTAGCGGCCCTCGGCCAGCGGGCGGTCGAAGACGTCCACCACGTTCGACGTGGTGCCCTGGACCGAGGCGTAGTACGTGTTGGTCCCGGCGCGCAGGTCCTCGGCCGAGGTCAGGTCCACGGCGACGGCGTCCGGCCGGCCGAGCACCCGGTTCAGGTAGTCGGCGTCGGAGAGCTGGAGCCGGGACACGGCCGGGGTGGTGCCGATCTGGAACTTGCCGGGCACGACGAACACGATGTTCGAGCCCAGGCCCTCGACCTCGGAGGTGACCAGCTGCTTCGCCCCGCCGCCGATGGCGACCAGGACGACCACCGCGGCGACGCCGATCACCACGCCGAGCATGGTCAGCAGGGAGCGCAGGCGGTTGGCGCGCAGGGCGTCGAAGGCGACGCGGAAGGATTCGGTGACTCTCATGAGGGCTCCGGTGCTTCCGCTACAGCTTCTATAAGGCCGTCCCGCACGCGGATGATTCTTCGGGCGCGCGCCGCGATGTCCGCCTCATGGGTCACCAGGACCACCGCGACTCCGCGTTCCTTGTTGAGCCGCTCCAGGATCCCCATCACCTCGTCCCCGTTGACCGTGTCGAGGTTCCCTGTGGGTTCGTCAGCGAGGAGCACTGAGGGCTCCCCTACAAGCGCGCGCGCTATAGCGACTCTCTGCTGTTCGCCGCCGGACATCTGCGTGGGCTTGTGGCCTACCCGATGTCCCAGGTTCACCGCGTCCAAGGCCTCTGCTGCGCGCTTCCTGCGTTCGGCTCTGCGTACTCCCCTATAGACGAGTGGCAGAGCGACGTTATCCAGAGCGGTAGTACGTGCCAGAAGCTGGAACGACTGGAACACGAACCCGATCGTCTGGTTCCGCAGTTCGGCCAGTTCACTGTCGTCCAGCGTGCCGACGTCGCGGCCCCCGACCAGCAGCGTGCCGGTGGTCGGCCGGTCCAGGCAGCCGAGCAGGTGCATCAGTGTGGACTTCCCGGACCCGGACGGCCCGATGATCGCCGCGTAGTCGCCCTCTTCGATGGTCAAGGAGACCCCGCGCAGAGCGTCTACAGAGACGCCGTCCATGCGATAGGAGCGAGTGACGTCTACAGCCTCTATTTCGGCCATTGCCTAGAGCTTCTGCCCGTCATGGACCTTGTCGGCCCCCGAAGTCACGATCACGTCCCCGGCGCTCAGCCCGGACGCGACTTCCACCGCGGTGTCGCCCTGCGCCCCGAGCCGGACGACGTGCCGGTGCGCGACCCCCGACGTCACCAGCCACACCGTGTCCTGGTTCCCGTCGTGCACGATCGCCGCCGAGGGCACCGCGAGCACATGCGGTTTGTTCGCTACCTGTAGGTCGGCCACGGCGCTCATCCCGGGCCGCGGGACCGGCGCCGCGGAGCCGTCGCCGAGCGTGCCGGACCCGAGCGAGAGCCGGACCCGGTAGGTGACGCCGCCCCGGCTGGAGGACTGGCCCTGGCTGTCGATGGAGATCACGGTCCCCGCGTAGTCCCCGTCGGGGACGGCGTCCAGTTGTACGTCCGCGGTGATGCCTGGAGAGACCTGAAGGATGGAAGTCTCGTCGACCTGGGCGGTCAGCGTCAGGACCGAGGAGTCGGTGATGACCAGCAGCGGTGCGCCGGAGTCCACCGGCGAGCCCTGGGTGATCACGGTGTCGTCGCCGGGATCCGTGCTCCCGCCTGTGCTCCCGCCGGAGGCATCCGATCCGAGACTGCCTCCTGCCGCACCGGCCAGAGAACCGAGGCTCCCGCTGAGTTGTGACAGGAGCGAGGAGACGTCCACGCCCGACGTGCCGGCTCCCCCGACGCCGCTGCGCAGTGATACGTCCCCGGATATAGAGGCCTTAATAGTGAGGGAGTCCACTGTCTTCTGCGCTATAGCGACGGCAGCCTGTGTCTGAGTCCGCTGCGCATCACCGAGAGAGCCGACGACGTCCGACGCCGACGCCAGTCCGTTGTTGAAGTTCGCGATGGTGTTCCGCACATCGGAGGACGCCGTGGCGTATTGCGTACGCGCACTGCTGATCTGCTCCAGGATCGACGCCTTGATCGCCGGATCCGCGATCTGCTCGGCGGTGGCCTGCGCGGCGTCGAAAGCCTTCTGCGCGTTGGCGTCCGCGTCCTCCTCGGACTGGGAGAAGTCCAGGACGCTCGTCCCGCCCGAGGACTTCTTGCCCTGTGCCGCGGCCTGCGCGTCCGCCGCCTTCGCCGCGGCCAGCTGCGCCTGCGCGTCCGGCGAGTCGATCCGCAGCAGCGTCTGCCCGGCGGTGACGTGCTGGCCGTCGGCGACCATCAGCTGCGCCACCGAACCGGCGGCCGTGGCGTCCACCGTGATCTGGGACTTCGGTGTCACGCTCGCCGGCGCCTCGACGATTTGGGTGACCGGTCCGTACGTCACCGGCGCCTTGGTGATCCCGGAAGGAGTGCCGCCGCTACAGGCGCTCAATCCGGCGACGAGTAGAGAACTGAGAACTAACCCCGTTATTACCGTGCCGCGTTTGGTCACGCCCCCAATGTAGGTACCGTTTCCGCGCCGCCCACGGCCGGGGTCTGCCGACCGCCGCCGAGCACCGGCGCGCGCCGTGGATCGAAGGCGTAGGCCAGCAGGACGATCACGGCGATCATCGCCATCGGGACGGCCATGCCCTCGCGGTGAGTGACGCCCGCTCCCCACAAGCCGGTCACCAAAGGCGCGCCGAGCAGGAAGCCCAGGTAATTGAAGACGTTGATGCGCGCGACGGCCACCCCGGACCCGGTCGGGTCGTTGGCGTAGGCGGCCGTGAACGCCTGCGGCACCAGCGGGGACAGGCCGAAGCCGGCGATCAGGAACCCGACGAGCGCCATGAGGGGGCCGGAGGCCGCGACCACGATCGCGAACCCGGCGGCGCAGACGACCGCGCCGGCCCGCACCACCTTCACCGGGCCGAACCGCTGGACCACCAGGTCGCCGCGGAACCGGCCGAGCACCTGGCCCAGGGTGTAGGCGCCGACCACCAGGCCGCCGAAGGTGTCGGAGGACTTCAGGCCCTTGGTCAGGTAGTCGCTGCCGGCCGCGGTGACGCTGGACTCGCCGATGTAGGCCAGGGTCATGACCACGCACAACAGCAGCATCGGGCGCCACGGGACGCTGGGCAGTCTGCCCTCGGCGTCCTTGACGACCGTCTCGTCGCGCAGGTTCTTCAGCAGCATCGGCCCGGCATACAGAGTCGCGGCCACCCCGACCACGGCGGCCACCAGGTACGTCACGCTCAGGGACCAGCCGGCCGCCGAGCCCAGCGCGCCCCAGGCCGAGCCGACGATCGCGCCGGCCGCCCACACCCCGAAGAACGCCAGGATGATCGACCGGCCGTAGCGCCGCTCAAGCCCGCAGGCCTGCATGTTCATCGTGGCGTCGGCGGCGCCCACGGCCAGCCCGAACAGCATCAGGACCGGCATCGCCTGGTAGAGGTTCCGGGTGTGCGGGACGATCACCAGCACCGCGACCACCGTCGGCTGCACCACTCGCAGCACCGCGGCCGAGGTGGTCCAGCGCATCGCCAGCCCGGCCAGCACCGAACCGACCCCGGCCAGGATCGGGACCAGGGCCAGCAGGATGGACAACGTACCGTCGCTGACGTGCAGCTGTTTCTGGATCACCGACACCTTCGAGGTGAGCAGCGAGAACGCGAAGCCCTGGACCCCGAAGAAGACATGAGTCGCTATCCGGTTCCGGGTCAAACCACCCGGGTCTACCTGCGGCATGCCCGCAGCGTAGGCGACGTGATCTTCCTTGGGAAGGGGTTGCGTGGTCCAGGTCCGGGCACGGGTGTAACGTGCGGAAAGTGCCAGACGACGCGGTTATCGGATGCGTGGGCTTGTTGCACGTCGGTACGCGCGGCCAACGGGGGCCCGGCGAGGTGGTGGTGCGAGTGCGGGGTGGCAGCGAGGCGTTTCTAGCCTGGTCGGAGCAGCCGCTGGCGAAAGGCACCCGAGTCTTGGTCGTGGAGTCTCGCGGGGAACGCGCGGTCGACGTCATCGCCTTCCCGGAGGAAACCGATCCGCTGGACGAACTGGACAAGCTGTGAACATCCATCTCAGCTCACGGGAAGAAGGCTGACCACCATGTTCGGCTACAGAGTGCCCGCCCCTGACCAGGCGATGCTCATCTCCGGCGGCCGCCGGGGGCAGGGCGGCGCCCCGTTCCGGGTCGTCACCGGCCACGGCAAGTTCATCCTCCCGGTGTTCCGCAAGACCCGGTTCCTGACCCTGTCCATGCAGGAGGCCGAGGTCTCCGAGACCTGTGTGACCAAGCAGGGCATCGCCCTGACCGTGACCGCGGTCATCGCCTTCAAGGTCGGCAACGACACCGAGAGCATCGTCAACGCCGGCCAGCGTTTCCTGTCCGACCAGAACCAGATGTCGACGCTGACCGCCCGCATCTTCGCCGGCCACCTGCGCTCCATCATCGGCTCGATGACGGTCGAGGAGATCGTCACCGAGCGCCAGAAGCTGGCCGAGGAGGTGCTGGACACCTCCAAGTCCGAGATGGCCAAGATCGGCCTGACCGTGGACTCGCTGCAGATCATGTCGATCGACGACATGAAGACCGGCTACATCGACGCCATGGCCGCCCCGCACAAGGCCGCGATCCAGCGCCAGGCCCAGATCGCCCAGGCCCAGGCCACCCAGGCCTCGGTCGAGGCCCAGCAGGAGGCCGAGCGCAACAAGGCCGAGTACGCCCGGCACACCGCGATCGTGCAGGCCCAGTACAAGGCCGAGGTCGACCAGGCCCAGGCGGTGGCGGCCCAGGCCGGCCCGCTGTCCCAGGCCAAGGCCCAGCAGGAGGTGCTGATGGCCCAGACCGAACTGGCCCAGCGCAACGCCGAACTGCGCCAGCAGGAACTGGTCGCCGAGGTGGTCAAGCCCGCCGAGGCCGAGGCCGAGCGGGTCCGCATCACCGCCGCCGCCGAGGCCGAGCGCATGCGCGTCCAGGCCGAGGCCGCCGCCAGCTACGACCGCGTGGCCCTGGACCGCATGATCATCGACCAGCTCCCGCTGATCGTGGAGAAGGCGGCCGGCGGCCTGAACGGCGCGAACATCAACGTCCTCAACGGCGCCGACGGCCTGTCCGAGATCGCGGCCGGGCTGGTCGGCCAGGGCCTGGCGATCCTGGACTCGGTGAAGAAGGGCCTCAGCGAGGAGACCGGCAAGGAGGCGGTCAAGCCGCAGGTCATCGAGCGGGTCCAGATCGACAACGGGAAGTAGGCGCCGGGAGCGCGGCCGCCGCCCGGCCGCGCCCGCGCCCGCAGTGCACGAAGCCATGCACGTAAGCCCCCTGAGTCAGTAGCCTGAACGTTCAGGCTGACGGCTTGGGGGGCTTCGTGGCTTTCTGATCCCCGCGGCGCCGCCTCAGCCGTCGCTCCGCATCCGGCTCAGCGTGAACGTCTCCAGCGGTGCGATCTTGCCGTCCGGCTGCGAGACCACGTAGTACGTCACGTGGATCCGTGTCTGGCCGCCGGCGTGCGTGCCCGGGTCCACGTCGAACGCGGCGAAGCCGTAGGGGTGCTGCTCGTCGCGGACGCCGATCCAGGGGGCGTCCTCGAAGACGTAGGTCGGTGTCTTCTTGCCGTTCACCGGCGCGCCGACGCCCATCAGCACCTTCGCCTTGCTGCCCGCGAAGAACTTCTGGTTGCTGGGGCTTGAGGTGCCGCCGCCGCCGAGGACCATGTGGACGGTGCCCTTGGAGGTGTCGATCTGGTTGGTGTCCGTGGAGACCGGGTTGGGGGTCAGGGTCTCGCTGCCGGAGATCACGCCGCGGACCGGGTGGGAGCGTTCGTAGTCGTGCTCGTGGCCGCAGACGACCAGGTCCACCTCGTACTTGTCGAACAGTGGGCCCCACTGCTCGCGGATGCCGACGTCGGCGCCGTTGGCGTCGGAGCTGGAGACGATCACCTGGTGCATGCAGACCACGATCCAGTCGATGCGGTCGTCGCGGCGGGCGGCCTTCAGGGTGCGCTCCAGCCAGGCGCGCTGGCGGCCGGCGCTGTAGCCGCTGACGTAGGTGTCGCCGCCGTCTTGGAGCGCCACGTCGTCGTTCTGCAGGACCACGAAGCGGACCGAGCCGACGGTGAAGGCGTACCAGAGGCCTGCGAACTCGGCGTCCTCGCCGTTGGCCGGGAGGGCGAAGCGGGTCTGGAAGGCCGAGAAACCCAGGGGGCCGTTGCCCTTCTCGTTCTCGTGGTTGCCGGCGGCGGGCATCCAGGGCCGGAAGCGGGCCGAGCGGGTGTTGTTCTGGAAGAACGAGTCCCAGGTGCGCAGCCGGTCCGGGTTGATGTTGGCGTAGCACAGGTCGCCGTTGAGCAGGTGGAACAGCGGCGCCACCTGCTCCACGCCGGCGACGATGTCGGCCGCGGCCGGGGTGGCGATGGTGGCCGGGACCGAGGTGAAGCCGCCGCCGGAGGCCGCCGCCCAGGTGGTGCCGGGCGTGGCCTGGTCGCCGAAGCTGGTGAAGGTGAACGGCTTGCGGCCGGACGGCGCGGTGCGGAAGGCAGCCGAGTCCGGCAGGACGCCGTCGTGCAGGGCGCTGTAGACGTAGGTGGAATCCGGGCGCAGGCCACCGATGTGCGCGTGGTGGACGTACACCTCACGCCCCGAAGCACCGTCGGTGTAGGTGCGGGTCTCGGCCTGGACGGTGTTGCCGTGCCCACCCTCGACGCTGCCGAAGCGCACCCGCGGCCGCTGCACCGGCGTCGTGGTGGTCCACGAGGCGTACATCTCGCGCGTCGGATCCGCACCGAACGTCAGGTGCAGGCCGTCGACCGGCGGCGCGCCGAGCGCACCGGGAGTGGTGAGCAGCAAAGGGGAACCGGACGGAGCCGGGGCCGAAGTCGGCCCGGACGCGGCCTCGGGGCTGGCCTCGGTGGTGGCCGCGGCGGCGGCCGGCGAAGCCAGCAGCGGGGACGCGGCGAGCGCGGCGCCGGCGGTCCCGGCGGCGAGCAGAGCGGTGCGGCGGTCGACGGGCATCCGATCGGTCATGCCGGGGACGCTAGCCAGAGGGCTGACCCCGGCGAGTGAACACCCGATGAGCAGAAGGCGAAGCTTCACGCGAACCGCGAACCGCGAACCGCGCACCGCGAACCGCGCACCGCGAACCGCGAACCGTGACCGGCGACCGCCGACCGGCGATCAGAAGTCAGCGATCAGCGATCACCCGAGCGGAGGCGGCCCCGACCACCCGAGCACGGCCCCCGCCACAAACCCCGGGAAACGCACGCGGGTCAGCTCTCCGACCGCGCTCGGCTCACGCAGCAGCAGGTCTTCGACGTCTGACAGCGCCGGGTCCGGAACCGCCAGGCCGACCGCCGGATCGAGGCGGCCCAGGCCGTCCAACGCGTGACCGACACCGGCGAGGCTGACGTCGACCGCCAAACCGCCGCCCCGACGCAGCGCCTCGATCGCCCCGGCCGCCGCCAGCCAGCCCGCCCCGTGGTCCAAGACCTGTGCGGGCAGCGGCACGGGACGCTTGGCCCCCGCCGCGCGCATCCCCTCCTCGGCGATGCCGGTGGCCATCTGCACCAGCGAGTCGAAACCGCGTCGGCCGCCCCACGGCCCGTCGGCGCCATAGGCGGAGATGGAGACGTGGACCAGGTTCGGATTGACCGCGGCCAGATCGGCGGGGCCGAGGCCGAGATCGGCCAGCGCGCCGGGGCGGTAGGACTGAAGCACGATATCGGCGTCCCGGACGAGGTCCAGGAACGCGGCGTGGCCCGCGTCGGTACGCAAGTCGAGGAAGCGCAGGGCCTTGCCGGCGTTCAGGTCCAGGTCCAGGCCACGGATCGTGGGCAGCAGCGGCGAGCGGACCATGGTGACGTCGGCGCCGTGGCCGGCCAGCACCCGGCCGGCGTTGGGACCGGCGATGATGCGGGTCAGGTCGAGGACGCGGATGCCGGACAGCGGCCGTGGGCTGGGAGCAAGCTTGCGGTTGGTGATGGCCGCACCGTCGGCCGGGCCAGCCCCAGCCGGACCCGACCCGCCCGCACCAACCAAGCCAACAGAACCAACAGAACCAACCCCGCCGAACCCTCCAACGACCCCGCAATCAGCCGCGAACACCTCCCCACCGGCCAGCGGCGCCATCGCCACCACCGGCCGCCCCGCGACCACGGCGCGCTGCGAATGCGCCGACCACTCCTCGCTCGTCCGCATCGCCGCGGCCACACCACCGGCCTGCGCGATCGCGTCCTCCAGCTCGAACCGCCCGCGCCGCCGCACCGCGGCCTCCACCGCGTCCCGCTCCTGCGGCACCCCGAGCACCCGGCACGCGATCGCCGCGTGGTGCTCGAAGTTGCAGTGCAGGCGCACCCAGCCGTCGGCCGCCTCGTAGTCCCCGGACAACGGCGCCCACTCGAACGCCGCCTCGCCGTCCACCCGCAGGTACCGCTCGCTCCGGAACGCGATCGCCGCCTCCCGCACGCCGACCCGCACCTCCGGCGGCGCGTCGAGGCCGTTGCGCGCGGCGAAGAACGCCGCCGCCTGCGCGTGCGCGGCCGTCACCGTCCACGCCGCGAACTGCCCCACCCGGAACACCGACGGCAGACCGAGATCATCCATGGCCCCACACTAAAACGGCGGCCCGCGTCATGAAGACTCGGGCCGCCGGTTCCGCTCAGCGGTGCCTAACTCGGCAGATGAGAACAGTCCGGGTTCGGCAGGGCGCCGTTCGCGAACGGCAGCGGCAGCGACGACCCGGCGACGATCTGGCCCAGCTGGTCGGCGGTGTAGGGGAACGGGTCCGTGGGGCGGACCGCCTTGTTCAACCCCACTCCGTGGACCGACCCGTCGACCGCGCTCACGACGAGCTGCCGGCCGTCCGGCAGCGTGCGAACCGCCTGCACGGCGTGGCCGCCGCCGGCCGTCCCGGTCTGGAGCTGGGACCCGTCCGGCAGGGTGTTCCTGGCGATCGGCCCCCAGTTCTCCTGGAAGCCGCCCCAGTCGCCGAACACGTCCTGCTGATAGCCGGCAGCCGTCACCATCACCGACACCTCGATCATCGGCGTCGTGTCGTCATCGTTCCGGGGCACCGCGGGCCGGCCGTCCACAGTCCACTCCTCCGAGCTGGTGAAGCTGAACTGAAGGCGCGTCTTCGTACTGCACAAGAAGCCCATATTCGTCACCGAGAGGGGCGACTGGGTGGTCAGATGCTTCCCTCCCGGGTCGAGCTCGCCGAGCAGCTTCGACAACACCGCGTACGCGGCCTTCTGGTCCGACAGCAACTTCGCGGCCTGCGGCGTGCTCGGCGAACTCGGCGTGCTCGGCGTGCTCGGCGAACTCGACACCGCCGTCGGTGTGGAGCCCGTCCCGGCGACGACCTGAGATCCGCCGCCGCCGGAGAACGCCGTCACGGCGACAGCCACCGCGGCGACCGAAGCCGTACTCGCCAGCGCACCGGCCACCCGGCGGCGCCGCACCTTCCGCCGGCCGCCGAGCACCAGGTCCTCGGCGGTGAACCCGAGGCGCGGCCGGGCCTCACCCACGGACTGCGCGAACCATGCCCGCGTCTCTTCCGCGTTCTCTTCGTTCTTCCCGCTCTCGCGACTCTCCCCGTTCTCTCCCTCACTTGCGGAGAGCCCGTACTCCTCGTCCCGATCTCCGAACCCTGTCATCACGACTCCTTCTCCGCGCGGCCCGAGGCCGTCGCCTGCTGGTCGAGGAGGATCCCGCGCAGGGTGGCCAAGCCCCGCGCGGTCTGCGAACGGACGGTGCCCGGCGAGCAGTCGAGCAGATCCGCGGTCTGCTCGATGGACAGGTCCTCCCAGAACCGGAGCACCAAAGTGGCTCGTTGCCGTGGCGCCAACCGCGCCAGGGCCTGGAGAACGGCGTCCCGCTCCCCGATGTCCGAGCCTTCCGGCGCCGCCGATTCCGGCACCACGTCCACCGACCGCTCACGGCGCCAACCGCGCCGCTTCTCGTCGATGACGCAGCGCACCAGCACCCGGCGCACATAGGCGTCGCGGTTCTCGGCCCGCTCGACCCGGTGCCACGCCACATACAGCTTCAACAAAGCCGTCTGCACCACGTCCTCGGCCTGGTGCGCGTCGCCGCACAGCAGGTGGGCCGTGTGCCACAGCGCGTGAGAGCGCGCCGTGACGTATTCCTTGTACTCCGCCTCAGCAGAAGCCCGCATCGTCCGTCCTCCCCTTCTGGTGGTAGGACGGAGCGACTCACCGCCGACGCTGCATCGCGACGAAGATTCCTACCGCGCCGGCGCCTCAGGTGCCGGAAGCCAGCTCCCGTGACCGGTCCCGCGCGGCCTCCAGCGCGGCGATCATCGCGGCCCGCACCCCGTGGTCCTCCATGGTGCGGATGGCGGAGATGGTGGTGCCGGCCGGGGAGGTGACGGCCTCGCGCAGCTTCACCGGATGCTCGCCGGAGTCGCGCAGCATCACGGCGGCGCCGATCGCGGCCTGCACGATCAGGTCGTGCGCGGCGGCGCGCGGCAGGCCGAGCAGGATCCCGGCGTCGGTCATGGCCTCGACCAGGTAGTAGAAGTACGCGGGGCCCGAGCCGGACAGCGCCGTCACCGCGTCCTGCTGCGCCTCGGGCACCCGGATCGTCTTGCCGACCGGGGCGAAGATCTCCTCGGTGCGGGCCAGGTGTTCCTCGGTGGCGTGGGCGCCGGCCGAGATCGCGGACATGGCCTCGTCCACCAGGACCGGGGTGTTGGTCATCACCCGGACCACCGGGACGCCCTCGACCAGCCGGGAGGCGATGAAGCCGGTGGTGATGCCGGCGGCGCCGGTGATCACCAGCCGACCGGCCGGGACGTGCGGGGCCAGCTCCTCCAGCAGCGCGGCCATGTCCTGCGGCTTGACCATCAGGATCAGGGTGTCGGCTTTGGCCGCCGCCTCGGCGTTGCTCACCGCGTCCACGCCGTAGGTGGAGCGCAGCATGGCCGCGCGTTCCGGGCGGCGGGCCGTCACCAGCACCTCGTCCGGCTGCTTGCCGGCCCGCAGCAGACCCGAGACCAGGGCCTCGCCGATCTTTCCGGTGCCGAGGACGGCGACGCGCTGGGTCATGGGGTCCGGTCTCCTCACATCCGCCGGAGACCGCTCGGTGCTCCGGCTCAGTCCTTCGAGAGCAGCGACCGCGCGAAGAAGCCGAGGTTCGCCGGACGCTCCGCCAATCGTCGCATGAGGTAGCCGTACCACTCGCTCCCGTAGGGCACATACACCCGCATGCGCTCCCCGGCCGCCGCGAGCCGCTTCTGCTCGTGCGGCCGCACCCCGAACAGCATCTGGAACTCGTAGCTGCCGATGCCCCGGCCGTTGCGCACCGCCAGCGCGCCGCCTATCTCGATCAGCCGCGGGTCGTGGGTGGCCAGCATCGGGTAGCCCTCGCCGGCCATCAGGGTGCGCATGCAGCGGACGAAGGACAGGTCCACGTCCTGCGTGGTCTGGTACGCCACCGACTCCGGCTCCCGGTAGGCGCCCTTGACCAGCCGCACCCGGGAGTCCGGCGTGGCGAAGTCCTTGCAGTCCGCCTCGGTGCGCCGCAGGTAGGCCTGGAGGCACAGCCCCGCTGACGGGTAGTCCCGCCGCAGCTCGGAGACGATTTTCAGGGTCGAGTCGGTGGTGGTGTGGTCCTCCATGTCGAAGGTCACCGTGCTGCCGGCCCGCTGCGCGCCCTCGCAGATGGCGTGCGCGTGTTCGAGCGCTATCTTCTCGCCGTCGCTGCTCAGCGACTGACCGATGGCCGAGAGCTTGACCGAGACCTCGGCGTGCGGGGTCAGGCCGGCGGCCGCCAGCCGCTCCAGGAGCAGCAGGTACGCCTCCTTGACCAGGATCGCCTGGTTGGCGTCGGTGGTGTCCTCCCCCAGATGGTCCAGTGTGGCCAGCAGGCCGTCCTCGATCAGGGCGTCGGCCACCGCGACCGCGTCGTCGGTGGCCGGACCGGCGACGTAGCGTTTCACGATCTGCCGCGAGCCGGGAGAACGCTCGATGAGGGCGCGAGTGCGATCGCTGCCCGCCGCCGCCAGCAATGTCCGACGCAACACCGCAGAGCCTCCTCGCCCGTTCCTACGCCTGAAGGCCCAGCCTAGGACCAGATGCGGCGGACGGCAGGGCCGGTGAGCCGCGCGGGCGATGGAAGCCGGGCCTATGAGTCGAACGGCCCTAAGGCGACGGCCCTACGCCCCCGCCCTAAGGCCGCCGCACCACCCCGAGCCACGTCGTGTACTCCTCGACCACCGTCCCGTCCGGGAAGTGCTTCAGTAGCACCCCGCGCTCACGGTCCAAGAACGCCGCCAGCCGCTCCGGCTCCACATCGCTGGCATACGACCGCGACTGGATGTTGGTGATCCGGTCCTCCAGCGGGACCCGCCGCGTCCACCGCGCCTGGAATTCCTGGACCGGCAGCTCGGCCGAGCGGCTGCCCAGGGCCAGGTGCGGGTCCGCGTCCAGGGCGGTGCTGTCGTTGCCGTAGTCGGGCTCGCCGCCGATCAGTTCCCTGATCCGGTCGTTGTACCCGAGCCGCCACGGGGCGTCGGCGGTCGGCATGTTCCAGAAGCAGGCCAGCGCGCCGCCGGGCCTCAGGACCCTGAGTACCTCCGGGACCGCGCGCTCGGTGTCCACCCAGTGCCAGGCCTGGGCGAAGGTCACGAAGTCCACCGAGCCCTCGCGCAGCGGCAGGGCGTTGGCGCTGCCCATGACCGCGCTGACCCCCGGCGACTGCGCGACCAGCTGGCGCAGCATCGGCTCGGAGAGCTCGACCGCGGTCACCGTCGCGCCGCGCTCGTGCAGCTGCCGGGAGGAGATGCCGGTTCCGGCGCCGACGTCGGCGATCCGGGAGCCGGACAGCGCGCGGCCGGACAAGTCCTGCAGCGCGTCGAAGATCGCTTCGGGATAGGTCGGACGGGACTTGGCGTAGGCGGACGCCAGAGTGTCGAACTTCGATGACTCGGCCAACGGGACTCCCCTAATGTTCGTTCACTTGCGAGACCGGCAGCGCGCGCGGCTCGGCTTCCTCCCGCACGCTCGCCAGGGCCCGGCGGGCGTAGACCAGGGACTCGCGGAGGTCTTCCTCGCGTTGCAGTTCGCTCTCCGCGCGGCGGGTACTGACCTCCAGGATGACGGCGCCGGCCAGACCCCGGCGCGCGATGCGTTCCAGGACCTCCTGGCAGGGCTGGCTGCCGCGGCCGGGGACCAGGTGCTCGTCCTTGTTCTGCCCGGTGCCGTCGGCCAGGTGCAGGTGGACCAGCTTCTCGCCCATCCGCTCGTACATCGCCAGCGCGTCGTTGCGGGCGGTCGCGGTGTGGGACAGGTCCAGGACGTAGTGCTCGTAGCCGGTCTCGGTGGGATCCCAGCCGGGGAAGTAGGCCTCGCCCTCGCGCTCCATGCGCGGCATCCTGATACGCGGGAGGCGGCCGAAGATGTCGGGGGTGGAGGCCCGCCAGGGGTACATGTTCTCGACCGCGAAGCGGATCTCCGACTCCTGATTCAGGCGCTTGATACCCTCCGCGAACTCCTCGGCGTAGGGCTGCTGCCAGCGGAACGGCGGGTGCACCACGACGACGTTGGCGCCGACCCGCTCGGCGGCCTCGCGGGACTTGCGCAGCTTCTCCCAGGGGTCCGAGCCCCAGACCCGCTTCAGGTTCAGCCAGAACAGGGTCGGGGCGTGGATCGACAGCACCGGGACCTGGTATCGGTCGATGTATTCCAGGACCTTGTCCGGGTGCTGGCTCGCCGGGTCGATCGAGACCATGAGCTCGACGCCGTCGTAGCCGAGCCGGGCGGCCACGTCGAAGGCGTAGCGGGTCGGCTCGGGGTACACCGAGGACGTCGACAGGCCCACTTTCGGTGTGGTGACCTGCTCCGTCGTCCCGGTGCTGTCGGTCCTGAAGGTCACGCCGCTCAGCTTACAAGGCTGTCCAGCCGCCGAAGGATCACGCCTTCGCGCAGCGCCCACGGGCACAGGTCGGCGACCTCCACGTTGAACAGGTCGAACGCGGCGTCGGCGACCACCGCCCCGGCCAGCAGCTGCTCGGCCCGGCCCTCGGAGACGCCGGGCAGGCCGGCGCGCTGGGCCGCCGACATCTGCGCCAGCTTCGGGACCCAGGAGGTCAGGTCCCGGGCCCGCAGCTGGCGCGGGGCGTACAGGCCCTGCGCCGAGGGCGCGGCGCCGGCGATGCGGGAGAGCTGCCGGAAGGTCTTGGAGGTGACCACCACCCGGTCCGGACGGCCGGCCCGGGCCACCCGGGAGACGCCCTTGGCGATCTCGTGCCGCACGTACCGGCGCAGCTCCCGGATCTGGTCCGGGCCCGGCGGATCGCCCTTGAGACGGTCGTGGGTCAGCCGCGAGGCGCCCAGCGGCAGCGACTCCATCACGTCCGGCAACTCGTCCAGGCCGACCGCGATCTCCAGCGAGCCGCCGCCGATGTCCAGCACCAGCAGCCGGCCGGCGGACCAGCCGAACCAGCGGCGCACGGCCAGGAAGGTCAGTTTCGCCTCGTCCGGGCCCGGCAGCACCTCCAGCTTGACGCCGGTCTGCTCACGGACCGCGGCCAGCACCTCGACGCCGTTGGCGGCCTCGCGTACCGCGGAGGTCGCGAAGGCCAGCATCTCCTCGGCGCCCTTGTCCTCGGCCACCCGCAGCGCGTGCTCCACGACATGGCACAGCCGCTCGATGCCGCTGGGGACGATCGCCCCCTGCTCGTCGGTGAGCTGCGACAGGTGCAGCTCGACCTTGTGCGAGAAGGCCGGGATCGGGTGTGCCCCAGCGTGCGCGTCCAGCAACAGTAAGTGGACCGTGTTCGATCCGACGTCCAACACTCCGAGGCGCATATCGCGATACGTTACCCGGCCTCCCACGGCCGGGCGCGCCAACCGCTTAGGCTTGTGCGGTGCCTGAAGTTTCGCTCGACTTCCCCCGTGAGTGGGTTGAGTTCACCGACCCCGACAATCCCGCCCAGATCTACCGGGCCGACCTGACCTGGCTGTGCTCGCGCTGGACCTGCATCTGGGGCGCGGGCTGCGGCGGGATCCGGCCCGGCCGGGCCTCCGACGGCTGCTGCACGCTCGGCGCGCACTACTCGGACAAGGCCGACCGCAAGCGGGTGGAGAAGGCCGCGGACCGGCTCACCGACGAGACCTGGCAGTTCCGGTCGGCCGGGCTGGAGCTCGGAATCACTCAGAAGGATGAGGACGGGGACAAGCAGACCCGGGTCGTCGAAGGCGCCTGCGTCTTCCTGAACCGGCCGGGCTTCGCCGGCGGCGAGGGCTGCGCCCTGCACGCGCTGGCTCTGCGCGAGGACGTGCATCCGTTGACCACCAAGCCGGACGTCTGCTGGCAGCTGCCGGTACGCCGGTCCTACGAGCGGGTGGAGCGGCCGGACGGCACCGACGTGCTGGTGGTCTCGATCGGCGAGTACGACCGGCGCGGCTGGGGCGGCGGCGGGCACGACCTGAACTGGTGGTGCACCGGGGCGACCGAGGCGCACGTCGGGCGCGAGCCGGTGTACGTGTCCTACGGTCCGGAGCTGACCGAGATGATGGGCGAGAACGCCTACGAGGTACTGGTCGGCATGTGTGAGGCGCGGAACGCCTCGCGGGTGCTGGTGGCCCCGCATCCGGCCGACCCGGCGTAGGCCGGGCCTGACCCGGACACGAACCGATAACTACGAACCGATAGACACGAACCGATAGACACGAACCGATAGCGGACGAACCGATAACGCGGAATCCGCAGTGCTGACAACGGAAGGCGCTCGACGGGCTGGGACACGTCGAGCGCCTTCCGGGTGCTCCGGCACGGCGGGAGCCGGAGCGGCTTGGGGGTGGCCGCGGTATCAGTGACGCGGGTGCGGCGTGGCGGGCGGCGAGGGCTGGGTTCCGGTGGGGGTCGTCGAGGGCTGCGATGAGGCATCGGTGCCGCTCGGAGTGCCGGATCCGGAACCGCTGGGCTGCGTGGCCGACGGGGAGTTCGGGCTCGTGCTCGGGCTGCCGGAGCCGGGGCTCGTGCCGGTACCCGGGCTCGAACTCGGCGAGCTCGGCGAACTCGGGCCCCGCGACGGCGGATCCGAGCCCCCGCTGCTGCTCGGGGTCGACGCCGAGCTGCGCGGCGTGCTCGGGCTGCTGGTCGGCGGGCTGCTGGTCGGCGGCTTGCTGGGAGTGCTGCTCGACGGCGGGGTGCTCGGGGTCGTCGGCGGCGTGCTGGAGCCGCCCGTCGGGGAGCTGCTAGGCGGACTGCTCGGCGTGCTGCCGCCCCCGCCGTGGCCGTCACCGCTGATCGAGACCATCTGGCCGCTCGGGTCGAAGCGCACGTGCGCGGTCCACGGGCCGCTCGGCCCGGCCGAGGAGTCCACCAGCACGTGGATCGAGGTCTGGCCGCCGCCGGCGAGCATGCCGGAGGTCGCGCTGAGACTGAGCCAGGCGGCGTCGGGGGTCGCGGTCCAGCTGACCGGGCCGGTGCCGGAGTTCCAGAGGGTGACGTCCACGTCGGCGGGGTCGTTCGAGCGCTGCGACACGCTGATGTGCAGCTGCCCGCCGGCGTCCGGCGCCGAACTGGTGGCGGTCTGCGACGGCAGCTGGATCGGGCCGTTGACCGGCGTGCCGCTCGTCGCGCCGGGCGTACCGGGCAGCGAGGAGGCGGCCGCAGTCGGCAGCACCGCCGCCACCACCTGCGCGGTCACGCTGTCGTCGGCGGGCAGCCGGGGCCCGCAGGTCATAGGAGCGGCGGATCACCGCCCCGATCTCCAGGTTCCAGTCCACCTCGGCGTCGATCGACTGAACCTCGCCGACGTCTTCCAGCTCGGATATGAACTCACGCAGGCTGC
>NZ_JAAFZA010000167.1 GCF_015356865.1 Catenulispora pinisilvae | reverse complement strand
CGGTGGTGCGCCTGGACGGCGTCCGCAAGACCTCGACCTCGACTCGCTATACACCATCGACGAGTTCGAGGCCGTGGCCCAGCGCAAACTCAACCCGGTCTACTACGACTACATAGCCGGCGGCTCCCGCGACGAGGTCACCGTCCGCGCCAACATCGACGGCTTCGGCCGACTCAGTCTGCTGCCACGCGTCCTGCGCGGCAGCGCGCACCGCGATCTGTCAGTCACCCTGTTCGGCGCGCGCTCCTCGATGCCGATCCTGATCTCGCCGACCGCGTTCCACCGCCTGGTCTGCACCGAAGGCGAGCTCGCCACGGCCCGGGCCGCCGCCCGCGCGGACACGATCATGATCGCGAGTATGGCGAGCACGGTCGCGGTCGGGGAGGTGGCCGCGGCGGCGCGCGCCGCCGCCCCGGCGGATCACGAGCCCACCCTCTGGTTCCAGCTGTATCTCCAGCCTGACTTGGACGACACCACCGCGCTGATCGCCCGCGCGACCAACGCGGGCTGCAAGGCGCTGGTGGTCACCGTCGACTCGCCGGTCCTCGGTGCCAACGAGCGCAACCATCGCAACCGCTTCCACGACCTGCCACCCGGCATGGCCTGCGAGAACCTGCGAAACCTGCGCGGCGACGAGCCGGGCAACGTGCGGCAGATCGCCATGTCGCCCGAACTGTCCTGGGACCACATCGACTGGCTGCGCGAGCACACGGAACTGCCCGTCCTGCTCAAGGGCGTCCTGCATCCGGAGGACGCGCGGATCGCGGTCGACCACGGTGTCAGCGGCCTGCTGCTGTCCAACCACGGCGGCCGGCAGCTCGACACCGTGCCCGCGACCATCGACCTGCTCCCGGAGTTCGCCGAGGCGGTCGGCGACAGCGTCCCGCTGCTGCTGGACGGCGGCGTGCGGCGCGGTACCGACGTGGTCAAGGCGCTGGCCCTGGGCGCCGCGGCGGTCGGCGTCGGCCGCCCGGTCGTGTGGGGACTGGCCGCCGGTGGCGAGGACGGCGCCGCACGGGTGCTGGAGCTGCTGCGGGACGAGCTGGACCACACGGTGGCGCTGTGCGGCGCGCGCGGTCTGGCCGACCTGACGCCCGATCTGGTGCGGCCGGCCGCCGGGAGTGGGCCGATCGCCGGGAGTCGGCTGGCCGATCCGGCCCCTGATCCGCTGCGGCCGGCGGCCGGGGGTCGGCGGTGAGCGAGACGGCATGGAGTTGGTCCGTGGCCGGGGTGCTGGTGGCGGCGGTGTTGGCGAGCCTGCCGTATTGGCTGCCGGGCATCGTCGTGGCGCTTCGCGTCCGGATATTCGCCCTCGTCAACGGCACCGAGGGGATCCCGGTGCCGGGGAACCTGGTCGGTACCGAGGACTTCAAGCGCGTCTACGCCGACCCGGCCGCCAACGGCCGCAGCCGGGGCGCCGCGCTGTCGGACTTGTTCTGGTACTGGCTGGCGCCCGGTCCGCAGGTCCATCAGGAGCATCTGGAGCCCGGGCCCCGCTACGACGATGTCGCGCGCACTACGCGACGTACGATCGCGCGGCTGCGTAAGGACGATTGGGAGGAGCTTGTCGCGCGCTGCGCTGCGCGGGAGTTCGACCGGGTTGACGGGTCTGGGGCCGGTTCTGGTTCCGGCTATAGCTCCGCATCCGCCCGGGCCCGGATCGTGCGGCTGCGCGACGCGATGATGCCGCTGTGGGCCTCGGTCTACTACGAGGTCGTCTTCGCCGAGCCGTGTCCGCCCGAGGCCCGGGACCTGATCGTCGCCAACGCGAACGACGTCGTCAGTGCCCTGAAATGCACCCGGCTCCGGCACATGGGCCGCCGGGAGCGGCTGACGCGCTACCTCCAGGCGAAGATCGCCGCCGGTGCCGTGCCGTACGGGCTGCCCGCCGCGCTCACCGAGCAGGAGCAGGCGTTCTACCTCCAGGGCACGTACTTCAACACGGCCGTGGTGCAGATGTCCGAAGGCATGGCGCACCTGCTGCTGGCGATCGCGGCCCGTCCCGAGCTCCAGCGGCAGCTCCGGGACGATCCGGAGAAACAGCAGGCTGAGTTGCTCGACCGGGTCATCGACGAGACCCTGCGCGTCTACCCGCTGTTCGGCGTCGCGCACCGGATCACCTCGGCGCAGATCGCGCTCGGCGAGACGGCGATCCCGGCCGGCTCGGTGCTGCTGTTCAACTACGCCGAGTACCACCACGCCGGCGTCCCGGACGCGGCCGAGTTCGACCCCGACCGTTGGCTGCGCGAGCATCTGGAGCAGGTCAACAACATCCCGTTCGGGATCAGCGCGAACCGGCCCTGCCCGGCTCGCGGCATCGCCCCGCTCACCATGCGGGTAGCGGCGGCCGAGGTGCTGCGCCGCTACGCGCTGTCCACCTCGGTCGGCCACACCCGCTCGCTGCCGAACCGCGGTCCCTGCCTGCTCACACCGCTCACTCCGGACCAGCCGGAGCCACCTCGCCCGGCCGCCCGGCTGGCGTGGCTGCGGGTGCGTGACCGCTGGGAGGACGTGTGGCGCAGCTTGGTCCAGCTGGTGCTCGGCACCTACATGGTCTGGGACGCGCGCCGCCTGCGCCTGTGCCGGAACTACTTCGCCGCGCAGGAGGCCGAGCAGTGAGTACTGATGCGCTGTCTCGCATGCTCCGGCACCGGCACCGGCACCGGCACTGCCTGCCCTTGCCCTTGCGCCGCAACCACCTCGTCGCCCAGGAGGCCGACCAGTGAGCGCCACCGCCCTGGCTCCCCGCTTCTTCATCGCCGTCGTCGTGATCCTGCTCTTCTGCCGCCTGGTCGCCTGGGGGATCGGCCGGGCCGGGCAGCCCCCGGTGGTCGGTGAGATGGTCGCCGGGGTGCTGCTCGGTCCGTCGCTGCTCGGCGCGGTCGCGCCGCGGTTGGAGCACGAGCTGTTCCCCGCGGCCCTCAAGCCGGTGCTCTACGTCGCCGGCCAGATCGGGTTGGTCGCCTTCATGTTCCAGGCCGGGCATGAGTTCCGGTCGCACCTGGATCGCCGCATCGCCCGGGCGGCCGCCGCCGTGTCGGGTGCGGGCATCCTCGCGCCGCTGGTGCTCGGCACCCTGCTCGCGTTCGGGGCGCACGGTCGCGTCGGCATCTTCGTCCCCGGGGTCCGGCCCGCGGTGACGGCGTCCTTCGTCGGCGTCGCGCTGGCCATCACCGCGTTCCCGATGCTGGCCCGCATCATCACCGAGCGGGGCTTGTCCGGCACCCGATACGGATCGCTCGCGCTGGCCAGCGGGGCGATCGACGACGTGGTCGCCTGGTGCCTGCTGGCCGGGGTGCTGGCCATGGCCTCCGGCCGGCCCAAGCCGATCGTCGTCGCGGTCGGCGGGATCGTGCTGTTCGCCCTGCTGGTGTTCTACGCCGCCCGGCCGCTGCTGGCCCGGGTTCTGCGCCCGGGCACGGTGGCGACCGACGGCCAGGTGCTGATCGTGGTCGCGGTGCTGTTCGCGGCCGCCTGGTTCACTGACGAGATCGGGCTCTACTCGGTCTTCGGCGCCTTCTGCGTGGGTCTGGTGATGCCGCGCGGTGTGGCCGCCGAGCGCGCGGTCACCACCGTCAGCACCAGCAACCGCATCATCTTCCTGCCGATGTTCTTCGTCTACTCCGGCCTCAACACCCGCTTCGGGCTGCTGGGGAACCGGTCGCTGCTGGTGTTCTCCGTTCTCGCCGTCGTCGTCGCGGTGGTCGGCAAGTTCGGCGCCTGCTGGCTCGCGGCCCGGGCCGGCGGCCAGGACCGGGCCACGGCGCTGCGCCTGGGCGCCCTGATGAACGCCCGGGGCCTGATGCAGCTGATCGCGCTGAACGTCGGGCTGCAAGCCGGGATCATCAACAGCGAGCTGTTCACGGCGCTGGTCCTGGTGGCCCTGGTCACCACGCTGATGGCCGCCCCGGCGCTCACTCTGCTGGACCGGACCCTGCCGATGCCGGCCGAAGGCGGGGCCGGCGAACCCGAGGCGGAGCTGGCGGTCGCATCCGGATGAACAGGGAGCTGACATCAACGCGTGACATAATGCGGGGCTATGGCAGCCCAGACGCCGCCGAAGTCCAGACTGCTCATCGTCGAGGACGACAGCGAGCTCGCCGCGCTGCTCACCACCCTCATCGAGGGTGAGGGCTACCAGGTGGACACGGCCCACGACGCCCAGCGCGGCCTGCATCTCGGACTGGCTCACGACTACCGGGTCATGGTGATAGACCGGCGGCTGCCGGGGATGGACGGCCTGGATCTGGTGGCGAGCCTGCGGCGGCAGGCGGTCACCGCCCGGGTGCTGATCCTCACGGCCCTGGGTTCGCACGCCGAGCGGGTCCGCGGCCTGGACGGCGGCGCCGACGACTACCTGACCAAGCCCTTCGACCTGGACGAACTGCTGGCCCGGATCCGCGCGCTGGACCGCCGGTTCGCCGACTCCTCGGACCTGCTGCGGCTCGGCGAGGGCTTCCTGGACCGGCAGGCCCACGACGTCGCCCTGCCGGACGGCACCCGCGTCCCGCTCTCACCGCGCGAATTCGACCTCCTGCACACCCTGGCCGCGCGGCCCCGCGCCGTCCACTCCCGCTCCCAGCTGCGCGCCCAGGTGTTCCCGGACACGGCGGCCGAGTCCGTCGTCGACACCTACGTGTACTACCTGCGCCGTAAGCTCGGCCGGCAAATCGTGCGGACCGTCTACGGCCTCGGCTACCGAATAGGCCTGCTGTGAACTTCCGACGGTCCGCACCGCCCGCCCCCGAGCAGCGCCTGCTCACCCGGGCGGCCGCGGCGCTGGCCTGCCGGATCGCCGCGGGCTTCCTGGCCGCCTTGGCCCTGCTCGGCTTCTGCGCCTATCGCGTGGTCCTGGACGAGCAGCGCACCCAAGCCCGCGACCAGCTCACCGAGGCCCTGCGGTACGGCCATCCGACCGAGGCGACGCCCTGCGTCTGGCTGTTCGAGATCGACGGGACGACCGACGGGACTACCGACAGGACAACCGTGCTGCACCCGCCGCAGATCCCGGCCGGGTTCCCGCTCCAGTCCGCGGTGGCCCGGGCCGCGGACGGGGCGCCGGCGGCCCAGACCCACGTCACCGTCACCGGAACCGACTACGACGTGCTGACCGTCCGGCACGGCGACACCGTCCGGCAGGCCGTCTTCGACACCTGGTACCAGCAGGCCGACCTGGACCACCTGGTGCGCGCGCTGGTGCTGGTCGGGCTGCTCGGCGTGGCGCTGGCCACGATCGTCGGCGCGCTGCTGGGCCACCGCTCGATCGCCCCGCTCGGCGACGCGCTGGACCGGCAGCGCCGCTTCGTCGCCGACGCCAGCCACGAACTGCGCACCCCGCTGACCCGGCTGCACACCCGCGCGCAGATGCTGCTGCGCTGGCACCGGGAACACCCGCCGTCCGACGGCGATTCCGAGCGGCTCACCGCCGAACTCACCGCGATGGTCCAGTCCGCCGCCGAACTCAACGACGTGGTCGAGGACCTGCTGATGTCGGCCGGGATGCGGACCGATCCGGCGCGCTGCGAGGAGTTCGACCTGGCCACGCTGGCAGCCGAGGTGATCGAGGCCGAGCGGCCGCGGCTCGGCGCCCGGGTGCTGGCCCTGACCACGGTCGGCGAGCTGCTGACCATCAAAGGCGCGCGCTCGCCGGTCCGCCGGATGATCGCGACGCTGGTCGACAACGCCGTCAGCCACACCGACCCGACCGGCCGGATCGAGATCTCGGTACGGCAGGGCGGCCGGGGCATCGTCGAACTCGAAGTCACCGACGACGGCACCGGCTTCGATCCGGTGGACCGCGAGCGCATCTTCGAGCGCTTCGCGCAAAGCGGCAGCCCCGGTCCGCACCACTTCGGCCTCGGTCTGGCACTGGCCCGCGAGATCGTGACCGATCATGGCGGCACCATCCGGGCCGTGGGGCGTCCCGGGGCCGGGGCCACGTTCACCGTCCGGCTGCCGGCCACGGCCTGAACGCGGGATACCGGTAGCGATCACCAGGTGGGTGTCGGCATTGATGATGACCTGCACGTTTGCCGAGAAGCGATAGTCCCGGGAGGCCGCGGCCACGCGCCGGTCCCGGACCGAGACTCCCATCAAAGCTCCGAGCTGCCGCATCCGCAACCAGTCTTCCGCACAGTTCACGGGTCCGGAAGTGTTTACCTATGGCACGAACGTTCCATGAAGGCCGTAAAAAGCTTTGAAATCCACAGCCCAACAGCAACCCGGCTCGAAAACTCCAGCCCTCCCCAAGAAAGATCCGACCCCCGAACCGAACCCGGGCCGGTTCAAGCACCAACCCACCCACGTCCTAAGCAACCGTCCGATCCTCGATCGCATCGAAGTCCCAGTCGATCCCCAAGCCCGGGGTTTCCGGCGCGATCGCATGGCCGTTCTCGATCGACATCTGGCTCCGGGTGATCGCGCGCAGTTGCGGGATGTGCTCCACGTAGCGGCCGTTGGGGATGGCGGCGGTCAGGCTGACATGTAGTTCCATCAGGAAGTGCGGGCACACGTCCACGTTGAAGGTCTCGGCCAGGTGCGCGATCTTCAGCCAGGGCGTGATGCCGCCGACGCGTGCCACGTCGGGCTGGACGATCGAGGCTGCGCCGCGTGCGAGGTAGTCGCGGAAGTGAGCCGCCGAATACAGCGACTCCCCCACCGCGATCGGGATCGTCGTGGACTGCGCCAGTGTGGCGTGGCCGGCCACGTCGTCGGCTGGCAGGGGCTCTTCGAACCATGACAGGCCGAGCGGTTCCAGGGCTGCGGCTCGTTGCCGGGCCTGCGCGCAGGTCATCGACTGGTTGGCGTCCACCATGATGTCCAGGCCCGGGCCGACCGCCTCGCGCACCGCGCGGAGCCGATCCACGTCCTGCTCCAGTCGCGGCTTGCCGACCTTGAGCTTCACCCCGGACCAGCCGGCGGCTTGTGAATCCTGGGCGCCGCGCACCAGCTCCTCCGTCGAGAGGTGGAGCCAGCCGCCCTCGGTGTCGTACAGCGGGACCTCCCGGCGGAAGCCTCCGGCCAGTCGCCACAAGGGTTCGCCCGCCCGCTTGCCGCGCAGGTCCCACAACGCGGTGTCCACCGCGGCCAGGGCGAGCGAGGTGATGGCGCCGACCGTCGTGGCCCGGGTCGAGGCGAACAGGTCGCGCCAGATGTGCTCCACCAAAGTGCTGTCCGCACCGATGAGGCGGGGCAGCAGGTGATCGCGCAGCATCGCCAGGACCGAGCTGCCGCCGGTGCCGATCGTGTAGGAGCAGCCGACGCCGATGTTGCCGTCGTCGGTCAGAAGGCGGACGAAGATCGTCTCCTGTTTGAGGAAGGCCTGGACCGCGTCGGTGCGCACGGTCTCGACTTCCAGATCGGTCAACCACGCGCTCGCTTCGATGATCTTGGCTGTCATGACACTGACGCTAGCCCCCAGACCTCGGCCGACGAGCCGGCGGCCACCCGGATTTCTGTTCGCCGGCCGCGATAATCGATGCAGACCGGACGGTCCTCGCCGTGCAGCCGGCGCACAGTCAGGGCGCTGAGTCGGCCGGCGCGCCAGGCGAGATCGACGGCGAGGCCGCCTCGGCAGCGGATGCCTCGCACCATACCGTCGGGCCACTGCTCCGGCAGTGCCCGCAGCACCCTGATGGTCCCGCCGTGGCTCTGCACCAGCATCTCCACGACCGCCGCCATCAGCCCGAAGTTGCCGTCCATCTGGAACGGCGGGTGCGTGCTGAACAGGTTGGGCAGCAGCCCGCCCCATTCCGTGCCTTCCGGCGGCGCGCTTTGCAGCGGGTCGCGGGCGAACGGCCGGGTCGCCTCCAGCAACAGGTCGCGGGCCGTGGCGGCATCACCGAGCCGGGCCCGCAGCGCGATCTTCCACGACCAGGACCAGCCCATCGCCCCGGGTCCGCGCCGGTCCAACGAGGCCCGCGCCGCCTCGGCCAGGGCCGGCGTGCGGTCCGGGTCGATCTGGTCCAGCGGGTATAGGCCGACCAGGTGCGAGACGTGCCGGTGGTGCGGATCCTGCTCGACATGGTCTTCGCCCCACTCCAGCAGGCGGCCGTCGGCGGTCAGGCGCGGCGGACGCAGCCGGGGCAGCGCGGCGGCGATCTCGGCACAGACCGGATCGTCGATGGCGAGCAGTTCGGCCGCGGCCAGGCAACGGGTGAACAGCGCGCGGATCAGGGCGACGTCCATCGCCGAGGAGACGGTCAGGGATTCGGTGCTGCCGGTGAGCGAGAGGAACAGGTTCTCCGGCGAGGTGGACGGAACGGTGTCCAGGAATCCGCCGTCGCCCACGACCAGCCAGTCCAGACAGAACTCGGCGCAGCCGCGCATCAGCGGCCAGGCCCGGTCGCGCAGGAACTCAAGGTCCTGCTGGAACTCGAAGTGGTCCCACAGGTGCTGGGTCAGCCAGACGCCGCCCATCATCCAGATCGCCCACGACGGGCTGCCGTGGCCCATCCCGACCGGCAGGGCCCAACCCCACATGTCGGTGTTGTGGTGGGCCAGCCAGCCGCGCGCGCCGTAGAGCTGCCGGGCGACCGGGGTCCCGGTTTCGGCGAGCCGTTCGATCAGCCGGAACAAGGGGTCGTGGCATTCGCCGAGCCCGGCCGTCTCCACGCCCCAGTAGTTCATCTCGGTGTTGATGTTCAGGGTGTAGTTCGAGGACCAGGGCGGGCTCAGTTCCTGGTTCCAGATGCCCTGCAACGTCGGCGGGGGTCCGCCGCCCGGCCGGGACGCGGCGGCCAGCAGGTAGCGTCCGAGCTGGACCAGCACGGTGGCGGTCAGCTGTTCGTCCTTGCCGGACAACACATCCTCGGCGACGTCGAACGTCCCGGCCCGGCGCGCGCCGACGGTCAGCTCCGTGCCGCCGAGCAGTCGGCGCAGGTCGGCTTCGTGCTCGCGCAGTAGCAGGTCGCCGCCGTACTCGAGGGCGGCCTGCGCGGTGGTCGTGGCGCGGTGCAGGTGTCCGTCCCGGGAGGTCGGGACGGTGCCGGACCAGGAGTCGGCGCCGCCGGTGGAGCTGGTCAGCACGATCAGGAGCCGGGAGGCCCCGGTGACGTGGACGGCGCCGTCGGCCACGCGCACGACGCCGTCGGTGTCGATCGCCATCGCGGCCACGCCGTACGGGTCGTAGCCGGCGACGGGGCCGTCGGAGTAACGGTGCGGTTCGGCAGTCGGCTCATGGGTCGGTGCGCCGTCGATCGGGAGCTCGACGGCGAGGCTGAGGCCGGTGCGCTGGACGACCCGCAGCTCGGAGGTGAGTTCCAGGCCGACGTCCAGCGTGCCGTCGTCGACGTCGAGCGCGATACAGATCGCGCCGGCCGGGCGGCTGGCCCAGGTGCGCCGCTGGATCCGGCGGCCGTCGAGGCCGATGGCCTCGGTGACGACGCCGGTGTCGAGGTTGAGGGTTCGCGACTGGTAGTCACCGGTGCCGTCGAGCGACATCCAGAGATCGACGAACGGCAGATACTCCTGGCTGTATCGGCCTTCGAACGACATCAGCAGGCTCTCAGCCCGCCGATACTCCCCCGCCCGAATCGCCGCCCGCACCTCGCCGAGCCGCCCGGGCCCGGCGCCGGCGCCCAGGACGTCGGCGAGCCCGGCGGCCGGGGTGGACGGGGTGCCGGACCAGACCGTCGAGTCGTTGATCTGCCAGCGGCCGCGCCGCAGCCCGCCGAAGACCATCGCGGCCAGCCGGCCGTTGCCGACCGGCGCGGCCTCGAACCAGCTGTCCGCCGGTCGGGGCCACGCCAGCAGGAGATCGTGTGCGATCACATCAGGATCCGATCGATGTCGGGCGAGTAGGTGTTGGAGTCGGGGCCGGTGAAGGTGATGGTGTTGGTGCCGGCTCGCAGCGGGATGGTCAGCTTCAGGCTGCCCACGGTGTTCCAGCCGCCGGTGCCGGGAGCCTGGATGGTGGTCTGCGGTCCGCCGTTTGCGCTGTAGGTGAGCGGACGGCCGTTGGCGTCGCCGTCGTCGTAGACCACGGTGATGGTGTGCTGGCCGGAAGCCACCGCCTTCACGCCGTTGAACGTCAGGCTGCCCTCGTGTCCGAGGCCGCCGACCTTCTGCGATCCGGAGCAACCGGTGCAGCCGGTGACGACCGCGCCGCCGGACAGGGTGTTGGCCGGTGCCTCGGCCTCGTAGGAGACCTGGCTGCCGCCGTCGGGGGCGATCTTCAGCAGCCGGGAGCCGTGGGCTGGGAGCGTCGCAGAGAACTGACCCGTCATGGGGCCGAGGTCCTGGTGCGCCCACAGGTCCCGGACGCTCGCCGAGCCGGTGACGCCGAGCGCGGCGAAGGGGGCGGTGACGGTCGCGGGCGCGGTGCCGAGGTTGAACAGCGCGACGTTGAGCGAGCCGTCGGCGTTGCGGCTGTACCAGACCTGCTGATCAGTGTCCTGCGTCAGCGGCCGGGCCGGGTGACCGGCCTGGTCGATCGCGATCACCTCGTCGTTGCCGAGCAGGGACAGGCCGTAGGCGTCGAGCTTGGTCAGGTCGTCGCCGGTGTAGAGCGGCGCGGACTCCATCGCCCACAGCGTCATGTACGTCTGCCGCTCGTCATCGCTGAGGCCGTCCATCGAGCCGACTCCGACGTCGAGCGAGTCCAGGTTGTTCCAGCCGCCGGGCCGGGCGTCGGCGATCCACGGGATGACGTCGGTCCAGCGGCCGACGACCGAGTTCTGCCAGGTCACCAGGGTGTCGCAGTAGCACTCGACGTCGGTGTCGATCCGCCAGCCGTTGGAGTACTGCTGCCAGGTCGCCACGTGCGCGTGGTCCAGCGACCAGGACAGCACGTACTGGATGTCGCGGCCGGTCCGCTTCAGGGCCTGCGACCACGCGGCGACGTCCGCGGTGTTGTCGTAGTTGTTGCCGCTCTTCACGGACCCCGGGCCGACGCCGTCCATCTTCAGGAAGTCCATGCCCCAGGAGGCGAGGCGGTTGGCTTCGGAGTCGACGAACTTCTGCGCGCAGGGGTTGGAGAAGTCGATTTTGTAAGCGCTGTCCCAGCCGTTGGTGGTGCGCAGGTCGGGGTAGACGATGTCATGGGTGTGACAGCCCGGCGCCCCGGCGACCGGGAAGTTCCCGGCCTGGTAGTCGGCGATCTCCAGCCCGACCGGCAGGTAGAGGCCGAGCTTGAGGCCTTCGCCGTGGACGTGGTCGGCGACCGCCTTGATGCCGTCCGGGAACCGGGTCGGGTCGGCCTTCGGGATGCCGTTGCCGTCGTACTCCGGCTTCCACTTGTCGTCCATCCACCAGCCGGCGTCGATGTTGACGTAGGTGTAGCCGTGCGACTTCAGCTTGGCCGCCATGACGTCGGCGTTGGCCAGGACTTCGGCCTCGGTCAGCGAGCCGCCCTGGCCGGCGGCGTTGACGCCGGGGGCGGTGGTGGACTCCAGGCTCCAGCTGCTCCAGCCCATGTAGGGCTTGGCGGCGGTGATGCCGCCGTCGCCGGTCCGGGCCGCGCCGGTGGCGCCGGCGGCGGCGTCCGGGAGCTGGATCAGGCCGAGCGCCGGCAGCGTGCCGAGCAGGGCCGCGAGCACGGCCGCGCGACGCGGCCGCTTGATGGGTATGCGCATGATGGTTTCCTCCGGTGACCCCGCGTACGGGCATGGATCAGCAGATGTACGGCACTTGCACAAGCGATACAGCTATGAGCGGTACAGCTATGAGCGGTACTGCTACGAGCCTTACTGCTACGAGCGGTACGGCGACCAGCGGTAAAGCTGAGCGCCACACAGCTCAGGACTTGCTCGCCCCGATGGTCAGGCCGCCCACGAAGTGGCGTTGCAGGACCAGGTAGATCACCAGCGTCGGGATGCAGGTCAGCAGTGCCCCGGCGGCGATGAGGTTGGGATTGGTGAAGTACTCGCCGGACAGTCCGGCCAGCGCGGAGGTGACCGGGCGCTTGTCGCCGGTCTCCATGAGGATCAGCGACCAGAAGAAGTCGTTGTAGATCCAGATCGATTCCAGGGTGGCCAGCGCGGCGAAGGCCGGCCGGCACAGCGGCAGGATGATCTGGAAGTACTGCCGCCACACCGGCGCGCCGTCCACCAGCGCCGCCTCGCTGATCTCGCGCGGGATCGTGCGCATGTAGTTGCTGAGCACGAAGACGCAGAAGCCGCACTGGTAGGCGACGTGGATGGTGATGATGCCGAACGCCGAGTCGTAGAAGTACCCGGAACCGCTCAGGAAGCTCGGCAGCGGCAGCTGGAGGTAGAGCTTGTACAGCGGCGTGATGATCACCTGGGCCGGCAGCAGGTTCCCGGCGGTGAACAGCATCAGCAGCGCGATGTTGAACCGGAAGTCGAACCGGGAGACGAAGAACGCCACCGCCGAGGCGAACAGCAGGGTCAGCAGCACCGCCGGGACGGTGATCAGCAGCGAGTTCCAGAAGAAGTGCGGCATCCCGGACTGGTCGAAGGCGGTGCTGAAGTTGTTGAAGCTCAGTCCGTGCGGCCAGCTCAGATAGCCGTGTTCGGCGGTGTCGGAGTAGGACCGCAGCGAGGTGAACAGCGCCCAGGCCAACGGGATCAGCCAGCCGACCGAGACGACGGTCAGGAACACGTGCCGGCCCAGCCCGCGCGGCTTGCCTCGCCCGGAGCGCACCCGGCCGGCCGGGGCCGTCGCCTTCGGCACGTTCGTCGCGGTGGTCGTGGTCATGCCCGGCGCTCCTTCCGGAAGTTCTGCACGAGGAAGGTGACGATCGCGGCGAGCGACACCACCAGCAGCACGGTGGCCAGCGCCGAGCCGTATCCGGGGCGGGGCGACTCGCCGACGGTGTTGTTGGTGATCAGCAGCGAGAGCAGCTCCAGGCCCTGTTTGCTGCCGTTGTTGCCGGAGAGCACGTAGACCATGTCGAAGGCGCGCAGCGACTCCATCACCGTGATCACGATGATCGTCACGTTGATCGGCTTCATCGCCGGCACGATCACCCGCAGGAAGGTCTGCCGGCCGTTGGCGCCGTCGATCGCGGCGGCCTCGCGCAGCGAGGGGTCCACGCTCTTCAGCCCGGCCAGGTAGAGGATCATCACGTATCCGGTGTGCCGCCACGCGGACGCCACGAGCACCGCCCACAGGTTCAGGTGCGGGTTGCCGAGCCAGTCGATGTAGTGCTTGCCGGCGGGGTTGTTCGTCCCCAGCGCACTGTTCAGCAGCCCGTTGTCCGGGTCGTAGATGATCTCCCAGATGAACCCGACGACGGCGGTGGACAGCACCACCGGCACGAAGATGGCCATCTGGTAGAACCGGCTGAACCGGATCTTCCGGTCCAGCTGGTAGGCCAGGAAGATACCGGCCGGCGTCGGGACCAGCGCGGTGAACGCCATCCAGATGATGTTGTGTTCCACGGCCGGCCAGAACGGCGGGTAGTTCGTGAAGATGTTCTTGTAGTTCTGCAACCCGACCCAGTGGATCGAGGACAGGCCGATGCCGTCCCACTGGGTGAAGGAGATCGCCACCGAGGCCAGCGCCGGCAGCCAGACGAAGGCGAGCAGCGCGAGCAGCGGCACTCCGATCAGCACCGTGAGGAACACCTTGTCGCCGAAGGACAGCACCCGCGTCCGGGGCCTGCGCCGCGGTGCCGCGTTCTTGGCGTTCTTTCCGGTCACATCAGCCGTGATAGCCATGCCGCTCCCCTTTCTGCTCGCCTCGGCTCGCCGCCCGCGGCCATCAGGACGTGAAGTACTGGGAGCGCTGGGACTCGATCTTCTTCAGCGTGGACGCCCCGTCGTCCGGCGAGGCCAGCCACTGCGCGAAACCGGGCTCGACCACGGCCGAGATGAAGCCGGGGTCGCTGTCCCGGTCGCCGAACTGGGTGATGTACTTCGCCGAGGCGATCATCTGCGCCGACTTCTGCTGGAGCGCGTTGTACTTGCTGGTGTCGGCCTTGGTGCTGGCCCCGACGTTGCTCGGGTCGACGTTCGCGTAGACCGTCTCGGCGGCCGAGGTGCCGATCCACTCGAGCATCTTCTTGCCGGCGTCGACGTGCTTGGCCTTGGCGCTGAGCACGAAGCCGTCGGTCGGCGCCTCGACGGCGTCCTGGCCATTGGTCGGGTCGATGGCCGGGAAGGCGAAGAAGTCGATGTCCTCGCGTAGGGAGTCGTCGGTGATCGCCTGGCCCATGAACAGGCCGGTGACCGTCATCCCGGACTTCTTGTCGAACACCGACTGCGCCGCGTCCTGCCACTTGCGCCCCGAGGCCCCCGGCTCCAGGTACGGCGCCAGCTGCCGCCAGTGGTCCATCACGGCGTTCAGCCGCGGGTCGGACCACGAGACCTTGCCGCCCATCAGCTGCATGTGGAAGTCGTAGCCGTTGATCCGCAGGTTGAGATAGTCGAAGGTGCCCAGGTTGGTCCAGGAGTCGCCGCCGCCGAAACCGGCCGCCAGCGGGGACAGGCCGTCCTTCTTCATCTGCGCGCACAACGCGACGAAGCTGTCCCAGTCGGCGGTCGGCTGGTAGCCCTTCGCCTGGAACAGGCTCTTCCGGTAGAAGACGCCCCACGGGTAGTTGTAGAGCGGGACGAAGTAGGTCTTGCCGTCCAGGCCCTTGCTCAGCTTCTTGGCGGCGTCGGAGAAGCCGGCGCCGATGGTGTCCCAGACGTCGTCGATGGGGTGGAGCAGGTTCTTCGCGGCGAAGAACTGCATGCGGTAGCCAGCGAACCAGGTGACCACGTCCTCAGGGGTGCCCTGAAGGTAGGCGGTGATCTGCTGGGAGAAGGTGTTGTGGTCCAGGACGTTCGTGCGCACCTGCATGCCGCTGGCCGCGGTGTAAGCGGCGGTGAGCGCACCGTACGCCTTGCGCGGCGTGGGGTCCGAGCCGTCGGAGCCGAACGTCAGGTTGCCCCCGCCGCCGCCACCGGAGGACGCGGCGCTGCTCTTGCCGCCGCAAGCGGCCAGGGCCGGGGCGGCGAGCAGCAGACCGGCGCCGCCGAGCGAGGCCCGTAGCAGGGTGCGGCGGTCGGTGACGAGCCCTGATCCGTCACCGGATATCGGGGTGGTGCGTGATCCACGGGACATGTCGTCCTCCTGAATACGGAATGAGGGATGGCGAGATCGCCTGCTCGCGAGCAGGTATCCGTGGTGCGTGTGCAGCTGTAGGCAGCTACGCGCAGCTACGTGCAAGTACGTGCTACTACGTGCAGCTATCGGCGAGCCGGGGCGAACAGGGTCTGGATGCCGACCGCGGCGGCCCCGCGGGCCCATTCCTCGAACGGCAGCGGCCGGATGGTGAGCGGACAACGGGCCGCCGCACCGAAGGCGTGGGTGGCGTACGCCTGGCGGATCTCGGTCTCGAACAGGTCGTAGGAGTCCAGACCCTCGCCGGAGACGACGATCCGCTCCGGGCCGACCAGGTTGACGATGGCGGTGATGCCGAGCCCGATCGCGGTCCCGGCCGCGGAGAACAGCGCCCGCACCGGGGCCGATCCGGAGCGGGCGAGCTCGGCGGCCTGGCTCAGGGTGAGGTCGGCGCGCCCGGTGACCTCCCGGGCCCGGCCCACGATCGCCTCGGTGGCGGCGATCGCCTCCACGCAGCCCCGGGCCCCGCAGTGGCACACCGGTCCCGAGGCGTCGACGCAGACGTGGCCGACCTCGCCGGCCACCCCGTAGGCGCCGGAGAGCAGCCGGCCGCCGGTGACGATGCCGCAGCCGATGCCGGCGCCGACGGTGACCAGCGTGAAGTCGTCGGTGCCCACGCCGTCGCCGAACCAGTGCTCGGCCACTGTGAGGGCTTTGACATCGTTCTGGACCACCACGGCCAGACCGGTCGCCGCGCCGACCGGACCGGCCAGGTCGACCCGCTCCCAGCCGAGCAGCGGGGACAACCGGACCAGGCCGCCGGCCGGGTCCACGTCGCCGGACACCGCCAGCCCCAGCAGGCGGGTCTTGGCCCGCATGCCGGGATCGGTGTCCAGCAGTTCCTCGGCCAGGGCCGCGAGCGTGGCCACGACCGTGCCGGGATCGCAGTCCGGCAGCGAGCGGTGCGCCGAGGCCCGGATCCGGGCTTTGAGATCGCAGACCACGCCGATCACCTCGTCGGCGGTCACCTTCATCCCGACGACGAACTCCCGGTCCGGGGTGATCGCCAGCGGGCTCACCGGGCGGCCGGCGCCCGGCGCCGTCCGCTCGGAGTCCAGTTCGTGCAGGTAGCCGTCGTCCAGGAAAGGCCGGGCCGCCTTGGTGACGGCAGCCGAGGAGATGCCCAGCCGCCGGGCCAGATCGACCCGGCTGAGCGGGCCCTCGGTCAGGACCATGGCCAGCACGGCGGTCGCGGCCGGGGTGGCAGCCAGCGGCCGAAGCGGTCCGGGGTTGATGGGCATGGCGGAAACCTAAGCTTAATAATTTCTTTCGTCAAGTATTGATTTCCTCCCGACCGCCGCCCTACGCTCGCGGCTTGCGGCTCCCCCCGCCTTTGAACGTCTTCGGTGAGGTTGACCTGTGCGTGCTCTCCCGCAATCCGTCGTCCACGACCCCGCACGCCGTCTCTGGCTGCTGACCACACCCGCCTCGCGCTACCTGCTCCGCGAAGATCCCGACGGCAGTCCCCGGCATGTCGCGTGGGGCTCACACGAGGCCGTCGAGGCCGTCGAGGCCATCGGGACGCCCACGGTCACCAGCAGCTTCGACGGCGACGGCGCGGCCGACGAGCTCGGCATCGAGACCGGCGCCCGGTTCGGCCCGGCGGGCCTGCAGATCAGATTCGCCGACGGCACCCGCGGCGCGCAGTGGACCGGCGCCGGCCACGAGATCGACGGCGGGCACGAGAGCGACGACAGCCCCGAGATCGACGGCGGACACCTGGTGATCCGCTTGCGGGACCGCCGATATCCGCTGCGTGCGGAACTGCACTATCGGGTGCGCCCCGACACCGACGTCATCGAACGCTGGACGGTGCTCGCCAACGACGGCGAGGAACCGATCACCATCAGCCGCGCGGACTCGGCCGCGTGGAGCGTCCCGCTGCTCGCCGACTACCGGATGAGCCACCTGGTCGGCGGCTGGAACCACGAGTTCCAGCCGCGCCGCTCCCCGGTCCCGGTCGCCGAGACCGGGTTCACCAGCCGCCGCGGACTGACCAGCCACCACGCGAACCCGTGGCTGGCCATCGACGACGGCACCGCCGAGGAGGACCGCGGCCCGGTCTGGAGCACGGCGCTGGCCTGGAGCGGAAGCTGGCGGATCACGCTGCACCGGGACCCGGCCGACCGCCTCACCTGGACCGGCGGCCTCGGGCACGAGGGGCTCAGCTGGACCCTGGGACCGGGCCAGACCTTCGACACGCCGGTCTTCGCCGGGCTGTACACCGACCACGGGTTCGGCGGCGCGTCCCGCGCCTGGCACGACTACCTGCGCCGGTACGTCATACCGAACCCGGAGGAAGACCGGCCGGTGGTCTACAACTCCTGGGAGGCGACCGGCTTCACCGTGGACGAGGCCGGACAGCTGCGCCTGGCCGAGGCCGCGGCCCGGCTCGGCGTCGAGCTGTTCGTGCTCGACGACGGCTGGTACGGCGGCCGCCGCGACGACACCGCGGGGCTCGGCGACTGGCGTCCCTACCCGGGGGCGTTCCCGCAGGGGCTCGGGCCGCTCGTGGAGAAGGTGCACCAGCTCGGCATGCGCTTCGGACTCTGGGTCGAACCCGAGATGGTCAACGCCGACAGCGACCTGTACCGCGAGCATCCCGACTGGGTGGTGCACACGCCGAACCGCGATCCCACCGAGCTACGGCACCAGCTGATGCTCAACTACGGCCGCGAGGACGTGGCGCGCTGGGCCCACCAGTGGCTCGACCAACTGGTCCGCGAACACGGCATCGACTTCCTGAAATGGGACGCCAACCGGGCCGTCACCGACGCCGGCTGGCCCGGCCACCCCGATCCGGACCGGCTGTGGATCGACCACACCCGGGCCGTCTACCGGATCATGGACCGACTCCGCGCCGACCACCCGCGCCTGCGGATCGAGGCCTGCGCCGGCGGCGGCGGCCGGGCCGACGCCGGCATCCTGGCCCGCACCGACCAGGTGTGGACGTCGGACAACACCGACCCGGTGGACCGGCTGACGATCCAGCACGGCTTCGGCATGTTCTTCCCGCCCGAAGTCATGGCCGCCTGGGTCACCGACAGCCCGAATATCGCAACCGGCCGCTCCACCCCCCTCCGCTTCCGCTTCCACGTCTCCATGGCCGGCGCCTTCGGCATCGGCGGAACGCTGACCGAGTGGACGCCGCAGGAACTCGCCGAGGCCGCCGAACTCATCGCCGTCTACAAGCGGATCCGCCGCGCGGTGCAGCACGGCGTACTGCACCGGCCCGCGACGGACGGCTGCACGGCGGCGGTGCACTACGCCTCGGCCGACGGCGATGAGCACGTCATCATCGCCTGGCGGGTCGAGACGGGATTCGGGCAGCGGGCTCCGGTGGCCCGGTTGACGGCGCTCGACCCCGCCGCCGAGTACCACGACGTCGACCGCGACGTCCGGATCAGCGGGGCGGTGGCCCGAACCGGGCTCGCGCTGGACCTGCCGGCCGGGGATTATGCCAGCACACTGATTCACCTGCGGCGGGTGTAGCGGACCGGGCGAGTACGAGTCCGCATGAGAGAGATTGAGGCCGGCCCCAGGTCAGGCCGGTGCCATCACGCGGATCGGGCTCCCCGCCTGGAACGCGGCGATGTCCTCCACGGCGTCCCCGTAGAACGTCTCGTAGAGCTCGCGCGCCACGTACCCGATGTGCGGGGTGAGCAGAGCGTTCGGCAGGGCCCTGAGCGGGTGGTCGGCGGGGAGGGGTTCGGTGGCGTAGACGTCGAGCGCGGCTTTGCCGATGCGGTTCGCGCGCAGGGCCTCGATCAGGGCCGGCTCATCGATGATGGGGCCGCGGGAGGTGTTGACCAGGATCGCGGTGTTCTTCATCGCGGCCAGTTCGGGGGCGCCGACCAGGCCTCGGCTGCGCCGGCTGAGGACGAGGTGGATGCTCAGGACGTCGCTGTCGGCGAACAGTTCCTCCTTCGTCACGGCCCGGACGTCGTGCTCGGCGGCCTTCTCGGCGGTCAGGTTCTGGCTCCAGGCGATGGCCGTCATGCCGAAGGCCTGGCCGATGCGGGCGACCGTGGAGCCGATGCGGCCCAGGCCCAGCAGGCCGAGGGTCTTGCCGTGCAGGCCGGCGCCGAGGCCGACCTGCCAGCCGCCGGCCCGGACCGAGGCCGCCTCCTCGGGCAGGTTCCGGGCCGCGGCCAGGATCAGGGCCCAGGTGAGCTCGACGGTCGGGGCCGCCGAGTAGCCGGTGCCGCAGACCGTGATACCCAGGCGCTGGGCGGCGGCCAGGTCGATGGCTGCGTTGCGCGGGCCGGTGCTCACCAGCAGCCGCAGGTCGCCGAGCTGCTCCAGGACCTCCGCCGGGAAGCGGGTGCGCTCGCGCATGGCGACGATGACGTCGAAGCCCGCCAGCGCCCGGACGACGGCGTCGGAATCGGTGCCGGAATCGGAGTGGGAATCGGACCCGGAAACGGAGCCGGAACCGGACCCGGAAACGGCGAGCGGTTCGGTGAACACCGTGGTCTCGGCGTCCAACGACGCCCAGTCGGCCAGGCCCAGCGCCACGCCCTGGTAGTCGTCGAGGATCGCGATCTTCATGCGGGTAGCCACGTCTGTACCTTCTCATGCAGACCGCACGTTCTAACGCTCGACGCTACGAAGGCTTACAGCCGTTGACGTTCGGCGAGTAGTCCGTCCGATCCAGGGCGGTGACCGACGCGAGGTCTTTGCTGGCGCCGAGTTTGAGCGAGTTGCCGAGCACCGCCTGGGTTCCGGCTGCGGCGTCGGTGTCCGAGGGTGTGTCAGAGGGCGGATCCGAAGGCGTATCGCCGGACGAATCGGTTGTCGGCGTGTCAGTCGGTGTGTCAGTCGGCGTGTCGCCATCCGTCCCCGAAGGATCAGCGCTCGGGTCCGCCGAAGCCGTGCTCAGATCGGCGTAGGCACCGGGCTCGTCCGGTATCCGCTGGTAGAGCATGCTCCCCAGATCCAGCGGCTGGTCCAGCGTCAGATGCCCGTCCTTGACCACGTCGGTCAGCGACACCGGGGCCACCGTCACCGCCACATCGGACCCGACCGGCCGCACCGCGACGACCCGCCCGGCGCCGAGCCGGCCAGCGTCCAGGTGAGGCCGTCCGACGAGCCGGACCAGATCGAGTTCGGCCCGCCGCCGACCAGCACCACGTCCGGCTGGTAGGTGACGTGGGGATCCGGGGTCGGCCCGTAGCCGTACCAGGACACCGGATCGGTCACGCCCGCCGGGTCCGCGCCCCCTCCACGCGGACCCGGCGACGCCGATGAACCCGATGAAGCCGCGACGAGGCTATGAGGGCGGGCGGAGACGGCGAATCCGTGGAACTACGTGTATCGCTGTGTCGCGCGGTTTCGCTGTGTCGCGGTGACGCTGTACCGCTACATCGCCGGGCCGGCGGGCGCCGCCGCGGCGCCGTGCGCCACCACCTCGTGGTCGTCATCCTGCTGCCGGTCGATGAGGTGCGCCATCACCGCCAGGATCAGTGCCGAGACGACGAAGGCGAGGTGGATCAGGGTGCCCCAGAGCAGCGCCTGCGGCGTGGTGTTCTGGATGTTCACGAACATCTGGAGCAGGTGGACCGAGGAGATGCCGACGATCGCCGTGGCCAGCTTGACCTTGAGCACGTTGGAGTTCACGTGCGAGAGCCACTCCGGCTGGTCGCGGTGCCCGGCCAGGCCGATGCGCGAGACGAAGGTCTCGTAGCCGCCGACGATCACCATGATCAGCAGGTTGGCGATCATCACCACGTCGACCAGGTTCAGCACCGTGAGCATGACCTCGCTCTCCTGGAGCCGGCCCTTGGCCACCTGCCCGATCAGCGGGATCAGCTCGTGGAAGAACTGGAAGACGTAGACGCCCTGGGCCGCCACGAGCCCGAAGTACAGCGGGGCCTGGAGCCAGCGGGTGGCGAACAGGACGTAGCCGAGTGACGGCGTGCCCGGCAGCCCGGGAGGCGCGGGCATCCGGCGGGTTCGGGCGGGGCTGGGGCTGGCGACGGTCATTCCGGTCATGCCTGGATGCTCCCCGTTGTTCGTGGCCTGATCGGCATCTCGCGCATGGTCACCGACACTCAACATCTTTCCTTATTGGCAAGTGCCTGATAGCGGAGCGACACGCCGGGATCGTGACGTGGTCCGCAGTCCGCGCTACCCGGCTGGCGCCGGGGTCGGCGCCGGCCCCGGCGCCGTCGCGGGCAGCGCGCCGCGCACCTCGGCATGGACCGCTCGCCGATGCGCCCGGCTCGCGGGCGTCACCGCGTGCGCGACGGCGGGCACCGCCGCGGCCCCGGCGAGCACGGCGAGCGCCGGCACCGCCGGAAGCCCGGCCAGCAGCGGCAGCACGCCCGCGGTGGCGGCGGCCGACAGCCAGGGCGTCATGGCTCGCCGCCGCAGCCCGATCCACATGGCGCAGGACGCCGCGAGATACGCGGCCAGGCCCAGCGCCACGGCCGAGGCCTGCACCGCGGACAGCCTGGGCCCCCACGGCGGCTGCGCGTCCCGGGCGACGTCCTCCGCGATCGAGCGCAGCCCGACGCCGAAGGCCACGATCCCGGCCACGACGGCCAGATGCAGTCCGTCGTAGTGCAGGTGCCGGAACCGGTGCTGGACGTGGGCTTCGGCGTGGTGCAGCCGGTGCAGGTGATGCTCGGCGTAGTGCGTCAGGGTGTCGAAGTACAGCCACCACATCAGGACGCAGATGGCCAGCGCGATCCCGGTCACCGCGATCAGCACCGGGCCGATCGGGGTGTCCGCGAACCGGGTGCCGACGCCGTTCAGCGACATGTCCAGGCCGAGGATGACCAGGAAGGCGAAGCGCTCGGACAGGTGGCCGGCGGCCGCGGTCCGGCGCTTGCGCGCGGCGGCGGTGACGGCGACCGCCTCGAAGCCCGCGGCGCCGATCCACAGCACCGGCGCGGCCGGGCCGCCGAGCAGGACCGCCGCCGCCAGGCACCCGGCGGTGCCCAGCGCGCAGGCCGCGCTGAGCAGCACGCGGCGCTTGGCGCCGGCGCCGTCCAGGGAGTGCAGCGTGGCGGCCGATCCGAGGCGGACGAGCAGGTACGCGGCGAGGAACACCACCAGCGGCACGCTCAGGCGGGAGTTCGTGAACGCGCCCGGGGTCGCCAGCCCGAGGAGCACCAGGCCGAACAGCGCGGCCACGTGCAGGCGCCGCAGCGGCCCGTGATCGGCGCGGCCGGCGTTGGCGGCGGCGCAGAACGCGGTCCAGCAGCAGTAGACGGCTGCCAGGACGAGCAGGGCCCGTACCGCGCCGCCGGTGCCGGGGCGACGTAGGAGGAGGCTGCCGACCTGGGAGAAGGTGAAGGCGGTCATGAAGTCGAAGAAGAGCTCGAAGCCGGATACCGCGTGCTGGGGCTCGGCCGCGTGCGGCTGCCGGTCGCGAGCCGGCCGTCGGTGGTGGTGCGGCAGGAGCTTTGACAGAGCCCGCATTCCGCTGTCCGCGGCCGTCCGGATGGCCTGGCGCCGATGATCCAGCCCGTACACGCCGGCCACCAGGGCCAGCAGGACCGCCACCGCCAGCCCGACCGGCCGACCGTGCAGCAACGGGAACATCGCGGCGACACCGACCGCGCCGCAGATCCGCAGGGCGTCCGGACGCCACACGGTCAGCGCCGAGAACAGCGCCTGGCCGAGCAGGCACATCGCGATGCCACCGGACACGCAAGCCAGCGCCGTGCTGTCGATGGCGGGTCCCCACCGCCCGAACGCCGCCCCGAACGCCGCCCCGGCCGCCGCTTCGCGGTGGTCCCCGTCCAGCCCGGCGGTCTGCGTGAACGCCGTCCGAAGTCCCCCGGCGGCCAGGACCAGCCCGCAGAACATCAGCATGTGGCCGTAGACGTCGCCGAGGCTGTGCGCCATCTTGCGCATCTGGCTCAGCGCCACATTCCGCGGATCCACCACGTGCCGCGCCGGGTCGACCAGCGGCTCGTACAGCCAGTACATCAGGCAGGAGACGGCGAACGCGGCGAACAGCACCAGCATGCCGGCCGGCAGCCCGGCCCCGCCGATCCCGCGCTGTGCGGCGATCTCCAGCAGCTCCAGGCACAGGCAGCAGCCGACGATGTACGCCGTCGTATAGCGCTCGCGATACGCCCGGGCCCCATGGATCGCCCAGTGGTCGACGCGCGAGCCGATGCCCACCCGGCGCGGATACGGGATCGCCGTGTTCGAACACAGCACCATCGCGATCGCGTACCCGATCAGGAACCAACTGTTCTCCCCGGAACGGGCGTGCAGCACCGCCACCCACGTGAAGCCGGTCATGGTCAGCATGAGCGCCACCACCAGCCCCGCGTTCCCCCGCCACCGCCGATCCGCGCGCCCCACATGGATCCACATCCCGAGCGCGCACAACCCGGCCACGGTGGTGGCGCCGGCGAACAGCACGGGGCCGTGCAGCAGCCCGGGCGCCGGCGTGAACGCCTCATGCACCGACCCCGCCATCAACAAGAACGCGCCGGTGTTCGCCAAGTACAGCGCCCGCAGCACCCCGTCCAACGGCACGATCCCGGTGGCACCCGCCGCCATCTGCCAGAACAGGACGGTGACCAGGAGCACGGTCACCGCGTGCAGGGTCCCGGCCGCCGCTCCGTCGTGCAGGAGCAGGCCGCTGGCCTGGTTCAGGAGGGAGACGAAGGTGATGTCGAGGAGGAGTTCGACGGGGTCGGATTTCTCGTCGGGGTCACGGACGCGGGTTGGTGGGG
>NZ_JAAFZA010000166.1 GCF_015356865.1 Catenulispora pinisilvae | reverse complement strand
GGCCGGGTGGGCCGGGGCGGGCTGGTGGGCGTCCGTCGTATGAGATGATCGCGATTTCTGCGGGGTCGATGCGGAGGTGGGCGCGGACTAGGTCGACCAGCTCCAGCACGTCGTCTGGGGTGCCGCGGTAGGTGCCGGGGAAGAACGAGGGTGTCGGGGTGAGCGCTTCCGCTTCGAGCGCTTCGTGCCCGAATTGCTCGACGCACCAGCTCAGCATCTTCTCGATCCACTGGCGCTCGCGGTCCTCGACCGGTGGGCGCACCCCGAACAGCGGCATGTTCTGACAGTACTCGGCGCTGGTTGCTGGGCTCGTGACCTCCGGGCGCTGCGCAGCTGTTGCTGCCTCGGTTCGCAGGGCTCGCGAGCCTTGCCGGCCTTGCCATCTCCGGCCGTCGCCGCGCCTGGGCCTGGGCCCGCACGCTCTGCTGACCGCCGCGTCCGCCGCGCCCGCGCGCTGTGTCGGTACTGGCCGGCGCCCTGCCTGTCGCTCTGCCTCCGCCGCCTCCCCTCGCTCCTGTGCGCGCCGGAGGCGGCGGTTTCTGTTGTTGCGGGGCCGGGTAGCTGCCGCGCAGTGGAGGAGGGCCATGGTCAGCAGTGTGCGGACGGCGGATGGGCGTCGGTTGGCGGTTTGCCAGCGTGGTGATCCTGGTGGGGCTCCGGTGATGCTGTTCCATGGCACGCCTGGGAGTCGGTTGGGGCCGGTGCCGCGGGCGATGAGGTTGCATGCGTCGGGGATTCGGTTGCTGACGTTCGATCGGCCTGGGTTCGGGGAGTCGGATCGGCAGGTGGGGCGGAGTGTGGCGTCGGTTGCGGCGGATGCCGCTGCGGTTGCGGACGCGTTGGGGATCGAGCGGTTCGCGGTGCTTGGCCGCTCTGGGGGTGGGCCGCATGCGTTGGCGTGTGCGGCGTTGCTGCCGGATCGGGTGACGAGGGCGGCGGCGATGGTGGCGTTGGCGCCGCGTGATGCGATGGGGAGCGCCTGGTTTGTTGGTATGACTTCGGGCAACGTCGAGTCCTATACGCGGGCGCTTACGGATCCGGCGGCGCTGCGGCGTGATCTTGATGAGCGTGCGGCGTCGATTCGTGCCGATCCGGCGAGTCTGCTGGCGAACATCGATGCGGGGCTGGAGCCGACGGATCGGGCGGTGATTCGGCAGGCGAACATCAGGCAGGAACTGATCGTGTCCTTCGCTGCGGCGGTCGCGCATTCGGCAGACGGTTGGTACGACGATTCGCTCGCGTTGGCCGCGCCCTGGGGCTTCGATCCCGCCGACATCGAGGTGCCGGTGTATCTGTGGCACGGGGCCGAGGACCGGTTCTCGCCGGTCAGCCACACCCGGTGGCTGGGGGAGCGGATCCCGCGCGCGACGGTCGACCTGGAGCCGTGCGCCTCGCACTTCAGCGCGTTGCTGCGGATGCCGCAGGTGATCGCGTGGTCGGGGGCGCGGGTCTCGTGGGATGCGGCGGTGGCGCTGGGTGGGTAGCGCTCTCTGTGGCGCTTAGCACTAGGTGATAGGTGATAGGTGCTTAGTGGCTCGGTGGGCGGTCTCGGGCGGGTGTTGGGTGCTGGGTGTTGGTGACCAAGGTGGGTTGATGATCGAGGACGGTCGAGTCCCTGGTAACCGCTGCCGACATCGAGATGATCGAAGGGATTGGCAAGCGCTGGCAGATGTCGACAGGCACGAGAGAGCGGTAAGCGGTGACAGGCGTTGACAGGCAATAGAGAGCGGTAAGCGGCGACAAGTGTCGACAGGCACTGGAGAGCGGTAAGCGGTAGCAAGCGTTGACAGGCACTGGAGAGCGGTAAGCGGGAACAAGTGTCGGCAGGTGCGAACAACCGCTAATACGCCGCAGCCTCCAAATCCCGCCCGATCCGGGCGCCGCCCCGCACCCGTGCGCACACCGGATGTTCCTCGCCCAGCAACGCGGCGAGTTGTTCCAGGCTGCGGGCCGCTATCTGCTCGGCCTCCGCGCCCCGGCCCGCTAACCGCAGTGTTGCGGCGTGGTTCGCTTCGGCGGTGAGCGTATAGACGTGACCCTCCCCTAGCCGCTCCCGTAATCCGGCGAGTACGCGGTCCTCCAGAGAGATTGCCGCCGCGAGTTCGCCGGAATCCGCTAAGCAGTTCGCAAGGTTCGCGGCAGCCGCCAAGGTGAACGGGTGCGATGCCCCCAGCGCGCTGTCGAAGCCGGACAGGGTCCGTTCGGCGTGGGTCCGGGCGCGCGCCACGTTACCCATCGCCCGCTCATAGACCGCCAGGTTGTTCACCGCTACGAGCGTGTATGGATGCTGTTCCCCCAACTCCTGCTCATACATTGCCAGGCAGTCGGCGAGGATCGGGATGGCTTCCTCGTCGCGGTCCTGGGCGGCCAGGTCCGCAGCTCGGTTCAGAGCGCAGGCGCGGGTGTCCGGATGCTGTGGGCCGAACCTCTGGAGATACCTCTCGTAGGTCTCCTCCGTGAGCGCCTGGGCTTCGCTGAGCCGTCCGCACTTCCGAAGCGCCACCGCCAGACTCTTGGCGGTCCGGAGGGTTTCCACGAAGTCGTCGCCCAATACCTCGCGATACGTCTCCAGCGTCGCGTACAGCAGCTTCACGGCCTCCACGAACCGCCCAGCGTCGATCATGTCCCGGGCTAGCGACCCCGCGGAGCTCAACGTGTAGGGGTGTTCCGTCCCAAGCACTTCACGTCGCCGCGCGAAGACCTCCCGATCTATCTCGGCGGCCCTGTGGAAGTTCCCCACGAGGCGGTAGGAGATCGCCAGGTTGTTCGCCGAGGACAGCGCCTGTGGGAAGTCCATGCCGAAGTTCTCCGCGAACCGTGCATAGGTCTGTTCGTCCTGGGCCAGCGCCTCGTCGAACCGTCCCAGTCCGCGTAGTGCCGCGGCGAGTCCGCCAGCTGTCATCAGTGTGTGGCGGTGGCCGTCGCCCAGCGCCGCACTCTGTGCGCGCAGGACCTCTGCATTGATTTGCCGCGCGTCCTCAAAGCGCCCCATCGACCAGAGCACGTTCGCGGTGTGGAACCGCAGCGACAGCAAGTCCGGGTCCTTGTCCGGCGGTCGTCCCCGCGAAATCCAGACGGCGGCGAGTTCCTCGGCGAAGGCCAACGCCGCCGCGAGTTCCCCGCGCTTCCACAAGTAGCGGACCCGGTCGATCAGCAGTTGCAAGGTCTCGCCCTCGGCACACATCCGGGCCCGGCTCGGCCCCAGGTGGGCCCAGATCTGGTCATAGCGCGGCCAGTTCTCCGGGTCGTCGGTGTCGCCGGCCCGGGGCCGTGCCCCGACCAGCACCCGGTGCACCTCGTGGCAGGCCTGTTCCTGCTCCTCCTCGCTCATCCGGGCCCGGATCACCGACTGGACTAGGCGGTGCACCTGGAGTGTGTTCGAGGCCGCGTCCACCCGGGCCAGCGCGAATCGCCCGACCTCGCGGACCACGCGGCCGATCATCATCCGGTCGCGCAGTGCCTCGTCGTAGGGGATCAGGGCCTGGATCATCTGGTCCGAACGTAATAGCGCCATCGATACCGGCTCCGGCGCCAGGAACGAGCACAGCTGCAAGAGTCGTACGGCGGCCGGGGAGCGGTCGCGGAGCGCCTCGAAGGAGATCGTCCAGGTCGTCGCCACCGGCACCGGGTAGTCGCCGGGCTGGTTCAGCGCCAGTACCGCGGACGCCTGCCGGTCCAGTTCGGCCAGGTATTCGCCGACCGGCGTCCCGGTCTCGGTGAGCCAGGCCGCTGCTTGCTCCACGGCCAGCGGCAGGTCGCCGAGGGCGACGGAGAGTGCGTCGGCGTCCTCCACGGCCAGCCCCGGCACCCGGCGCCGTAGGTGTTCCACGCTCTCAGCGCGGGTGAACACCTCTACCTCGACCGGCGCCGCCTCCTGGGCCCACGCCGGGTTCCGAGATGTGATCAGCACATGGCCGTGCCGGCTCTCGGGCAGGAACGGACGCACCGCGCCTGGCTCGTCGGCGTTGTCGTAGATCAGCAGCCAGCGGCGCACCGGGTCGCCCCGCCGTAGCGCTTCCAGGACCGCCGCCGCGGTCTCGGCGATGCCGCTGTCCGCGCGCAGGCCGCACAGTCCCATCGGCCGGGCCAGCCGTGCCAACTCCGCGGGGATCAGCTCCGGCTGGTCCGCGGAGAGCCACCATACGAGGTCGTAGTCGCCTTTGAAGCGGTGTGCGTACTCCAACGCGACCTGAGTCTTGCCGACGCCGCCCAGGCCGTGCAGGGCATGCGGCGGCGCGGATCCCGCCACGGAACCGCACAGCAGCCGGTCCCGGACGTGTTCCAGCACCTCGTCACGACCGGTGAAGGTGGCATTGCGGCCGCGCACGTTCCAGGCCTGCGGATCAACACCGGGGAAGCGCGGTCCGTGGGCGCGCGCGGAGGGCAACGCATCAGGGGAGCGCGCACGCCACTGCGCATAAGCGTTCCGGTCTACGGCGCGCAGCAAGGTCTCCACGGCCTCGGGCTCGCTGAGCCGAGCCAAGTCGATCGGCGCGTTGGCCTCGTACTGTGCCGGCAGCCGGACATCGGCCACGCGGACCGCGGTGATCCGGTGCGTCGGCGTTCCGTCGGAGGACGTTGCTGTGGCCCCTAGTCGGCGGAGGTCGGTGTGGGCGTCGGCCGAGCGCAGATAGGCGTGGGACGCGATGGCCAGAATCTGTCGGTCGGCCTCGGGTGTCCCTGCGCCGGGAGCACTATCGGCATTCGCTATAGGGGTGGAATTCGCTATAGGGATTCCCACACCTACGAGATCCGCGGAGACGTCCACTTGAGCCAGGATCTCCCGGACCCAGTCGGCCCACATCCGGTCCTCGGCGACGTAGTGGATCAGGGGGCGGACCTTGGTGGCGTGCCGCCTGGTGAACCCCTCTAGGACCTGCCGCCGCCGCGACTCTTCTATGGCGGGGAGTCCCGTGACGCGGCCCACCGTGATCTCGGCGGTCAGCCGCTCGTAGGCGGCCAGCAGCGAGTTCGGATAGCCGGGGGCGTCGCCGAAGACCGCGAGGGTTTCTTCGTAGGCGTAGAAGGGCCTGTATGGGGTCTCCACGGCGGCCCAGTACTGGCTGCGGCGCTCGTCGTCCATGCCGGCCGGGAAGCCCTCGAACCGGGACGCCGCCACGATGCGGCCGGCGTCCGCCTTCGTCTTCTCCCCGTCGTCGACGCGCATCGGTACCGGCAGGATGCGTATAGGCCGGTCCAGACTGTGTTCCCGCACCCGCTGCGCCACGCTGAGCGCGCCGTCGATGTTCTGGTCGCTGAGGACGAAGCAGTCCACGAGGATGTCGGGCAGCTGTAATGTGCAGATATCGGCAATATCTGATAAGCCGGTGCGGCTGTCTATGAGGACGTAGTCGTAGGCCGCCTTCATCCCCTCGCGCATGGCCTGGAAGAACAGGCCGCCGCCCATCTCCTCGTAGAAGTCGTCCCAGCCGCGCGGCGCCATCGCCGAGGCGTAGTCGCGGTTCTGACGGCCCGCGGGTAGGAAGTCCAGGGCCCCCTCGCCGGGGAACGGCCAGTCCACGGCCACGGTGTGCCGCTCCACCTCGGCGGCCTGCCGGTGCCAGTCTGTCGGCCGGTCCTCCCGGTGCTGGTGCACCTGCCACGCGTAGTCGACGATCAGGTCGATGACCCCGCCGGTGGACTGTAACGCCGATGGAGGCAGGAACGGATGGTAGAAGCGGTGCAGCCCCGGCGAGTCCAGGTCCCAGTCCACGGCCAGCACCCGGCGGCCGCTCGCGGCCAGGATCCACGCGACGTTCGCGAGCGCCATGGTGCGCCCGGTACCGCCCTTATAGGAGTAGAACGTAATAACGGTGCCGTCCGGATCAGAGGACATGCGGCGCTCCTCCTGGCGGTTGCTCCGCAGTGGGCAGGGAGCGGAGACGGGGTGGCCGGGCGGAGGGGCCGTCCGGGGCGTGAGGCGTGAGATGGCGCACCAGTGCGGCCTTAGCGGCGGGATGTACTTCGCGGAAGTAGAAGTCGTCGAAGTCCGCGGACGCGATTTCGTGCGGCCGGCGGGCGAACCACTCCGTGAGCTTCGTCTGTGCGGCCCGGACATACGCGGTCACCGCCTCCTCTGCAGAGCTCTGCAGCGAAGTGGCGGGCTCGGTGGCCGAGTCCGGCAGGGTGGTGCCTGGCACGGCGGTGCCCGGCGGCAGCGCGAGCGGCCGCCGGGCCGGTAACGACAGCGGCGTCCGGCCCCCGACCCGGCGTACCAGATCACCGGCCGCGTCGAAGAGCCCTTCCGCGTTCTCGAAGTGGCGGTGCAGCGTCGTGAAGTCCACCGGCTTGGCGGCCTGCGGCGCGCCGCTGAGCGCGACCCGTACGACCTCCCGCGCCAGGGCGTGGATCGCCAGTTGGTACTCGTCTTTGAAGCGGGTCAGACGTATGAGTTGCAGGAACCCCAGGCGCGCGTAGGCCTCACCGAGGGTGTGATGGTCGAACTGCAACGCCCGGGCGGCGGGCGGCAGCTCGGTGTCCGGCATCGGCAGCCACAGCACCGGGATGATCGCCTCGGACCGGGTGCCGGCGGTCAGCTCGTGCGCGCTCTGTCGGGCTTGGAACAGGTACCACTCGCTGGCACAACTCAGGGACGTGAAGTAGCGCGGCGTATAGAGCGGCAGGAACACCCGGCAGGTCGCCAGTGCTTCGGAGATCCGCCGCGGCCAGTCCTGGCCGACCCGCACCTCCCGGTCCATGAATCCGGGCCGAGCGTGCCGGGGCAGGGTGGTGAGCTCGGCGACCTCGAAGGTCAGATCGTCGAAGAACCGCAGGGTCCAGCGGTCCGGGTCCTCGGCGCCGCCGGTCTTGTCCTCGACCCCGCGGTGGTGCCGGGCGTAGCTCAGGAAGAAAACCGGGGCCGACCCGTGTGCGGCGCCTTGCGGCACCCGACCCGAGACAGCCATCCGCCCCCCCCTGCGACCAGGAGGTCACCCCGTGACCCTCACTGCTTCTTCACACTGCGTCTCTTGCAGGATTGCGCGGTGTGATCGGTGGCGTCAACGTTGCGCGGGGCAGTCAGACCTTGGACGTCCAACCTTCCAGTGTGGTGCGCAGCGCCTCTACGAAGCGCAGGCCAAGGGGCGTCAGGGAGCCGGAGCCGGCCAACACATGGGTGGCGCGCAGGGTATGCCCGAACCAGAGCCCGAACTCGGCTTCGGCGTGCGCGCGCTCCTCGGGATCCGGTGCGGTGAAGCGGCGGACCCGCCAGAAGTCGGTGACGCCGACGTGTGCGTACGTCCCCTGCAACAGCCCCTCCAGCGGACGCGGATCCTGCCGCCACGGCGCTTCGAACAAACGGGTGTCGTGGGGGTCGTGGAGATCTGCCATGTCCAGGACCGCGCCGAGCTTCGCATGTTGGAACTCATGGATCATCAGGAGCGCTAAGGAGGAGGCCGGGGAGTCGGCCGCACGGTCGCCTACGACAGGCAGACCCGCACCGATCGCCCCATAGGCCCGGCGCGCCGTGGAACTGACCGCACGCCCCGCTAGGGATGGCACCAGCGGCACGATCGTCGTCAGTCCGGCGGCGATGCCCGGAGCGTAGGAGTGATGGTCCCGCGCGAGGGTGTCCCACGCGGCGGGGATGGCACTCAGCCAAGCCGCCGCGTCGCTGTCGGGCAACCGTTGCGCGACGTCCCAGTGATGGCATCGGCGGAACGGATCGGTGTCCTCTACAGCGATTCCCCCTCCAGAGAAGATGGGCAGGGCGGCACGCCGGACCCCCTGCCACCCCGGCGTACCCAACACGTCGCAATCCCCGCCGGAGATCCGCAGCAGCACGGACCGACCCGCGTCGGCCCCGACCACAAGGCGTCCGAGGGTGGGCAGATACACAGCGCCCTGGCGTACCGGCACCTCGACCTCCGCATCGACCCCCGCGCGGATCGCGGTGGCGGCCGCCAGTGAGCCCAGGTGGGCGAAGTCGTCAGGGTCGGCTCGGCCGGACTGTGCGTCGTCTAGGCAGCGTAATGCCCAGACCGACGTATAGGGGTGCCCGAGGATTTCGTGCAGGGCATTCTTGTGACCGGCGTCGAGCGTCTTCAGCCGAGCGATCGCTGCGCCCACGAGTTCTTGCCGGGGCCCGGTGCCGCCGTCCGCTGCGGCGAACACCTTCGCGAGTAGCAGTATCCGGAGCGAGCGCTGGAAGCGGTTCAGGTGTTCGATCGCTTTAGCGTCCCCGTATCCGTGCGCCAACTGGTGGAGCACATCTGCCGGCAACCCGAGCGCGCGCTGCGCCGGAACGCGGGCTACGGCCGACGCCTCGGTCCGGGCCCTGATCCCCATGATCAGCTCTTTGAGGTCGCCGCAGTAGACGCTCGGGTGGTCGAACGGATCGGCTGGAGAAGTCGTCTGGGAGGGAGCGCTATAGCGATGCGTACGGAGTCCGCCGCCGCAAACGGACACAATGGGGCAGCGTCGGCAGGTCTCGCACAGATCCGCCAGACCGTGGCGCCGGGCCTCGAACCCGGGATGCCCGGACGCCTCGTCGAACGAGTGCTCGGCGACAGTGAAGCCGGTGGCCGGTGCGCCGTCATAGGCCGCCTTCAGCGAGTCCGTCTGCTCCAGCGTCCCGTCGGCTTCGACGACCACCAGATCGACCGGACTCAGGCCGAGGGATTCCGTCCCGCTCGGCAGGCCGCGGAAGGCGTCCAAGACCGAGGTGAACGAGCGGATCGGGAATGGCCGGTTCTCGGCATTCCAGCGGTCGAATACCGCGAGCATCCAGTCCGCGTATTCGGTATGTCCGGGATCCGTCCTTAAAGGCGGATCGCTATGCGTGGCGTGGGGGAGGAGGAAGTCGGCGCGCGGCGGCGCGGCATCGCGGACCGCCTCGTAGACGGCTACCGGATCGTTGCGGACGTCTATGGTGCACAGGACTCCCGCATAGATGTCCGGGTACTCGTCGCGTAATAGCGATACCGCGCGGAGCGCCTGCGTATGGCTGGACGCCCCGTTGGCGAAGCGCCGGTGCCGGTCGGTCGCGGCGCGGTCGCCGTCCAGGGACACCCCGACCTGAACATGATGTTCGCGGAACAGGTCGCAGTATTCGGTGCTGAGGCGGACCCCGTTTGTGTGGATCCGCAGAGCCACGGCGCAGCCCGCGTCCTCGATGACATAGCGCAGTGTCTTCAGCGTCTCCCGCATCCGCGTCGGTCCGAGCAGCAGCGGCTCACCGCCGTGCAGCACCAGGGTGACAGCGGGGAGCCGGTGCGTGGCCGCGTGCTCGGCGATCCGCTCCGCCGTGCGCTGCACGGTCTCCTCCGCCATGAACCGCGGTTTGTGCCGCCAGGAGGTGTCGGCGGCCTCGTAGACGTAGCAGTGGTCGCAGGCGAGATCGCAGCGGGTCGCCACTTTCAGGACGAACTGCCGGAACGGCGGCGCGGACACCATGGCCCCGCCCCCGTCAGACGGCCGAGTTGAACGACGCGGCCACCGGCACCGTCGCGGTCCCTCCGTCCCGGGGCGGGCTGATGCGCCGGTCGACGTCCTCCGACCACACCTCGCCGGCCGAGACCGAGCGCGAGACGTCGGCCAGGGACTGCTCGCTCAGGTCCACCAGACCCGAGCTGACACCTGTCGTCTTGCCGTGGCGGTGCTTCATCCGTGGCTCCCGGTGGGGCGGTTCACACGTTTTCAGGCATGGCGATTGATTGCGCCTTCACGGCGCCCGCATGCGAAGAGTTGCGGATAATCGCTCCTAGGAGGGATTCCTCTCTTGATCAGGTTATGTGACATCAAGCAGTGCGGATCAAGCGGACAGACGGAAATCCCCCGTATGGCGGCACGGGGGGAACGCGAAAGACCCCTGGCACGCGGGGAGGCATGCCAGGGGTCTTAGGGAAGGCTTTCAGAACTCGGCGCCGATTTCGCGATGCCGGTCGCCGATCGCCTAAAGGTGCGGCGGCTCAGAAGTGGCCGAGCGCACCGGTGAGGTTGCCGACCGGCAGACCCTGCGTGAGCCCGCCCACGACCGGCAGCTGGCCGATGATCGGCAGCGAGCTCCCCGACTGGTTCGCGGCGGCCGCGGCCTGCTGGGCCTGCGCGACCTGGGCCGCGGTCGGGCCGGCCGGGGCGGCGACGGCGGGCGCGACCGGCGCGAGCGTCCGGCTGCGGGTCCCGGCGTGCGCCGGGGTCATCAGCGCCGGCGGGGTCGGCATGTGCGGGGTCGGGAAGGCGGCCTTCAGGTCGGCGGCCGCGTCCTGGGCGGCCTGCGCGTTGGCCGGCGGGGTGGCGGGGGTGGCGCCGGTCAGCTGGCCGACCACCGGCAGGTTCTGGGCCATCGGCCCGACCACCGGCAGCTGCCCGGTCAGCCCGCTCACCGGCAGCCCGCCGGTCAGCTGGTTCAGCGGCAGGCCGCCGGCCAGCCCGCTGACCGGGCCGGCCAGGTCGCCGTTGATCGGCATGATCGAGCCGAGGCCGCCGGCCAGCGGCAGGGCCGAGCGGGTCACCGGCATCGGTGCGGTGGCCAGCTGCGCGGTGTCGGCGGCGGTGGTCGTGATGGGCGCGGCATCCAGCGGTGTGCTGGTCGTCGGTCCGGTCGCCGCGGAGGCGACACCGCCGACGACGGGACCGGCGGCCATCGCGGCCGCCGTGACGACCAGGCCGCGCCGGACCGTGGTGCTCAAGGTGCTCATTGCCTGGTTCTCCTTGGAATGGGGGCTGCCGCGTCTACGCGACAGCCCCCTGTCCAACGGATGAACCCCGCTCGGGGAAACGCTGAAAGAAGTAAAGGGGAAGTAATAACTTCGAACAATGATTGGGTCGTCTGATATCAGTATCCGGTGGCCGGAAAGAATTCCCGGTCGAATTCCGCGATGTGCCGTCGGGCGTCGTCGGGGCCGGTCCACAGGAAAGACCGGATGCCGAACTCCTCGGCCGCGGTGACATTCACCTCGCGATCGTCCAGGAAGAGCACTTCGCCGGCCGGGGACCCGAGCCGGTCCACCAGCGCCCGCCAGATCGCCGGATCCGGCTTGGCCAGGCCCAGCTCGCCGGAGATCACGAAGTGCCGGAACGACCCGGCCCACTCCCGGGCCCGGAACGCCGTGCCGTGCGCGCTCGGCGCGTTCGACAACAACGCCAGCTGCCGCCCGCTCGCCGCGAGCTCCGTGACCAACGCCACCGACCGCGGGTCCAGGGTGTTCCACAGTTCGACGTCCGCCGCGGTCAGCGCCTCGGCCTGGGCCGGCCCCACTTCGAAGCCGGCCTGCCCGCCGACCGCCTGCCAGTAGTCGAGCTCGGCCATGCCGCGGTCGAACTTGTCGCGAAACCGCCAGTAGCCGTCCTCGAATTCCGCGGCCGGCGCCCCGGCGATCGCGGCCAGCCGCGCGAAGGCCTGCGCGGACGGCCGCTGGGCGATGACCTCACCGTAATCGAACACGATCCATGTCATCGCCCCAGCCTGCCAGGGCTCAGCCGCCCTTCACCACCGAGACGTCGACCGTCCCGGAGTTCGTCGGCGTGGCCGTCTTCCACTTCCCGGACGAGCGCGTCCACACCTGGTCCGCGTACTGCACCCGGTCCACGCTCAGGGTCTTCGCCGAGGCCACCGCCCAGTTCGCCAGCACGTGCGGGTCGAACAGGCCGTTGCTGGACCCTATCTGCAGGGTCAGGCCGTCGTCGGTGTGCGAGTACTTCGGCGCGGCTCCGACCCCGTTCGCACTGAACTGCTTCACCAGCGCCTGGCCCAGCGCCGAGGCGCGGGGCGTCAGACCGCTGGCGCCCGCGGTCTCGGCGGTCAGCTTCGGGTCGTTGTACTTGCAGGTCAGCGAGGTTCCGGACTTGGCGTCCAGCGAGGTGGCCAGGACCGTGGCCATCTCCTCCCACTGCCCGTAGGACTCGCCGGAGGAGTCGGCGCTGTGCTGCACGTCCTGGGCCGCCTGGCCGACGCCGATGTTCTCCCAGTTGTTCACGTTCAGCAGCGCGTGGAAGAACGACCCGGTCGCGAAGACCGGGTCGGCGATCTCCGTCGGACTGCCCCAGCCCTGGGACGGCCGCTGCTGGAACAGCCCGACCGAGTCCCGGTCGCCGCCGGACAGATTCGTGATCTTCGACTCCTGCTCGGCCGTGGCCAGGGCGATTATCGTCGCCCGCTCCGGCAGGCTCTTGGCCCGCGCCACGGCGGCGATGGTCGCCGCGTTCGCCATCCGCTGGTTGGCGATCGTCGAGGACTGCCCGTCGGCGCCGGTCGCGGTGCAGTTCTCCGAGGCCAGGGCGCCGTTGGTGAACGTGTGGTAGACGAAGTACCCGCCGCCGCCGAGCACGGCGAGCAGCAGCACGGTCACCACCCAGGCGCCGATGTGCCGGGACCCGCCCGAACTCTGTTCCTGCCTGCCTCGGGGGCGGCCTCGCTGACCCATACCGTCCAGTTCCGTCCGTTTATGTCCGAGATCCGTCCTGCGGTGTGACCACCGCCAGGCCACCGTAGCTGAAACACATATCGTGGTGGTCATGACGAACGCACCGACCCCCCAGGATTTCGCCTCCCCGATCTCCGCGGTCATCGACGAGCTGTGGGAGCGCCGCGCCGAGCTGGGCCCGGCGGACTCCGACGCCCGCAAGGCCGTGACCGAGGCCGTGGACCTGATCGACGCCGGCACCGCGCGGGCGGCGTTCGTGGACCGGGCCACCGACGAGGTCGTGGTGGACGAGCGCGCCAAGCGCGCGATCCTGCTCTCGTTCAAGGTCCTGGACATGGTCGAGTCGAACGCCGGCGACTTCCGGTACCACGACAAGATGCCGCTGAAGACCGACCTGAACGGCGCCCGCGTGGTCCCCGGCGCGATCGTCCGCTGGGGCTCCTACCTGGCGCCCGGCTCGATCGTGATGCCCGGCTTCATCAACATCGGCGGCTACCTCGACTCCGGCTCGATGCTGGACACCTGGGCCACCATCGGCTCCTGCGCGCAGATCGGCAAGAACGTCCACCTGTCCGGCGGCGTCGGCATCGGCGGCGTGCTGGAGCCGGCGAACGCGGTCCCGGTCGTGATCGAGGACGACGCCTTCATCGGCTCCCGCTCGATGGTGGTCGAGGGCGCGCGGGTGCGCCAGGGCGCCAAGCTCGGCTCGGGCACCAACCTCACCAAGTCGATGCGGGTCTTCGACGCCGAGACCGGCGAGGAACTGCCCCGCGGCGAGGCCCCGGCCTGGTCGGTCTGCGTCACCTCGACCCGCGTGAAGAAGTTCCCGGGCGGGGAGTTCACCACCCCCTGCCTCCTGGTGCTGCGGCGCCTGGCGCCCGGCGAGGCGCACGACAAGCTGCAGATCAACGACATGCTCCGCGACAGCGGATTCACCGGCTGACGACGGGGAGCGACCGAACGATGTCCGACCTGGACCTCACTCAGAGCGCGGCCCGCGTCACCGCGGCGATTGTCGACATCGAATCCGAGAGCGGGAGCGAGAAGGCGCTCGCCGACGTGGTCGAGGAGGCGCTGCGTCAGTATCCGCATTTGGAGGTGCTGCGCGACGGCGACTCCGTCCTGGCCCGCACCGACCTCGGGCGGGCCGAGCGCGTGATCCTGGCCGGGCACCTGGACACCGTCCCGATCGCGGTCGACAGCACCGGGCGCCGCAACGTCCCCTCGCTCCTGGAGGGCGACTGGGAGACCGGCACGCTGCACGGCTGCGGCACCTCGGACATGAAGGCCGGCGTGGCGGTGCAGCTGGTGCTGGCCGCCACCCTGGCCGACCCCGGCCGGGATGTGACCTACGTCTTCTACGAGTGCGAAGAAGTCGAGGCCGAGCGCAACAGCCTGGGCCGGCTGATCCGCACCCGGCCGGAGTGGTTCGCCGCCGACTTCGCGGTGCTGCTGGAGCCGAGCAACAACATCGTCGAAGGCGGCTGCCAGGGCACGATGCGCGCCCGGCTGACCTTCCGCGGCGCCCGCTCGCACTCGGCCCGCTCCTGGCTCGGCGACAACGCGATCCACAAGGCCGGGGCGGCGCTGCGGCGGCTCGCCGAATACCAGCCGCGCCGGGTCGAGGTCGAGGGCCTGGAGTTCCGCGAGGGCCTGAACGCGGTCGGGATCACCGGCGGGGTGGCCGGCAACGTCATCCCGGACGAGTGCTCGCTGGTGGTGAACTTCCGGTTCGCGCCGGACCGTAGTCAGGCCGACGCCGAACGCCACGTCCGCGAGGTCTTCGCGGATCTGGACGCTGAGATCGTGGTCACCGACTCCGCTCCGGCCGCGCGTCCGGGTCTGCACCTGCCCTTGGCGGCCGAGTTCGTCAGTGCCGTGATGGCCGGGATGCCCGGGGAACCCACGGCGAAATTCGGCTGGACCGATGTCGCCCGGTTCGCTGAACTCGGCGTTCCGGGCGTCAACTACGGTCCGGGAGACGGATCCCTGGCTCACAAACCGGATGAATCAGTGGACCTAGGGCAAGTTGTTCGATGCGCCGAGCGGATGAGAAGCTGGCTCGGCTCCGCTTCGTGACCTGACGACCCGCGGCGGCGCGCACCGGTTCTCAAAGGTGCGCTCGCAGAAGCAACCGGCCGGGACCCCTTGGCGTCTTACCAGCGGCGGAGCAGCTCTCGTATTGTTACGGGAGCCCGGTGAACAGCCCGCTGTCCAGGCAAGTTCCGAGAGGTCCGAAGTTTCGATGAGCCCGACCGGCTGGCCGATGATGGTGACGGCGATCGTACTGGCGGTCGCCGCGCCGATCGGCACATATCTGTTGTGGAACCGCATCCGCGGGCCGCGCCCCGTCCGGGCCGCCACGCGGTTGTCGATGATCGGCGTGAGCCAGGTTATGGCGATCCTGCTGTGCGGCGTGATCGTCAACAACTACTACGGGCTTTACGCCTCCTGGGACGATCTGCTCGGCGACACTGGCAGCCCGGGGGTGATCATCCACGAGAACACCGTGGCGGCCGGCGGCCCGATCACCGGCAGCAGCCTGACCGACGGCACCGCGCAGGGCGGTCGCGGCCAGGCGGTACCGGTGGTCCCGCGATCCCGGCCGCCCGGCCCGGTCCAGGAGTTCAAGAAATACGGCGACGACGCGCTGGTGACCAGCTTCACCGGGCCGAGGAGCGGCCTGGGCGGTTCGAACGACGTCATCACCTGGCTGCCGCCGCAGTACAACGATCCCGCCTACGCCAACACCGCGTTCCCGGTCGTCCTGCTGTTCCCCGGCTACCCGGGCACCCCGCAGACCTGGTTCGGCAACATGGCCGGCCAGAAGGAACTCGGCGCGCTGATCCAGCAGCACTCCGCCACCCCGTTCGTGCTCGTCGCGGTGAACATCTCGCCGGTCAAGGGCGTGAACACGGACTGCACCGACATCCCCGGCGGACCGCAGGTGGCGACCTTCATCACCGACGACATCCGGAACATGGTCGAGCGCACCTTCCGGGTCACCACCGACCGCACCGGCTGGGGCATGATGGGCTACTCCGAGGGCGGCCTGTGCGCGGGCAAGCTGCTGGTGCAGTACCCGCAGTTGTTCAGCGCCGCGGTGCAGATGAGCGGTGATGTGCGGCCCGGCGGCTACGTCTCTAAGTACGGCTCGGCCTTCGCCGACCAGAACTCCACGCTGTGGGTTCTACAGAACCACAAGCCCAACCCGCCGGTGTCGCTGCTGGCCGCCGCCTCCGCCGAGGACGATCACGGGAGCGTGCTGGCCGCCGCGGAGTCATTGCAGCAGGTGGCGCCGGACATGGTCGACGTCCTGAAGAAGGAGCACGGGTCGCACAACACGGCGGTCTGGAAGCAGTGGCTGCCGCAGGCCTACGGATGGCTGAGCCAGCATTTGGAGCAGGTGCGTCCGCAGTCCTGAGCGACTACCGGTCGCTTGTCGGCCGCCGTCCGGACAACCGCGGCCGGTAATGTGCCGACTATGAGCCAAGGCAGCGGAAACGGACACGGCAACGGACACGGTAACGGCGGCAGTTTCACCGAGCGCTTCGTCGGCGCGGTGACCCGGCGCCGCGGCCAGGAGCAACTGCCGGCGGCCACAGCCGACCAGAAGCTGCTGGACCACGCATACGGCAAGGACTGGAAGGACGAGGACCCCTGGCGCGTTCTGCGCATCCAGGGCGAGTTCGTCGAGGGCTTCGACTCGCTGGCCCGCACCGGCCCGGCCATCACCGTCTTCGGCTCGGCCCGCACCGTCACCGGCAGCCCCGAGTACCTGATCGGCGAGCAGATCGGCCGCGGCCTGGCCACGGCCGGCTGGACCGTCATCACCGGCGGCGGCCCCGGCGCGATGGAGGCGGCGAACAAGGGCGCGTTCGACGCCGGCGGGCGCTCGATCGGGCTGGGCATCGAGCTGCCCTTCGAGCAGTCCCTGAACAGCTACATCGACCAGGGCATCAACTTCCGGTACTTCTTCGTCCGCAAGACGATGTTCCTGAAGTACTCGCAGGGCTTCGTGGTGCTCCCCGGCGGGTTCGGCACCATGGACGAGCTTTTCGAAGCCCTCACGCTGGTGCAGACGCACAAGGTGACGTCTTTCCCGGTGGTGCTGGTCGGCCGGGCCTTCTGGGGCGGGCTGGTGGACTGGATCCGGGATTCGATGATTCCGGCCGGGAAGATCGCGCCGAAGGATCTGGACCTGATCCACGTGGTGGACGACCCGGATGAGGCGGTGGCGATCATGGGCAAGCCGGGGGAGCGGGGCTAGCAGTGGGCTAGCAGTGCCGCTCAGGCGGCTAGGCCGCCTGAGCGCTCGCCATAGCCGCAGTAGCCGCGCAGCCGGCTAGGCCAGCCCGCGCTTGGCCACCGCCGGCTCCCGCAGCCCCTGGATCGCCGCCACCATGTCCAGCACCTGCCGGGTCTCGGCGACCTCGTGCACCCGGTAGACCCGGGCGCCGAGCCACGCCGACACCGCGGTGGTGGCCAGCGTGCCGACTAGGCGTTCCTTCACCGGGCGGTTCAATGTCTCGCCCACAAAATCCTTGTTCGACAGCGACACCAGCACCGGCCAGCCGGTCGCGGCCATCTCGGCCAGTCGGCGGGTGGCCTCCAGCGAGTGGCGGGTGTTCTTGCCGAAGTCGTGGCCGGGGTCGATCAGGATGCGGTCGCGCGGGACGCCGAGCGCCGCCGCGCGCTCGGCCTCGCCGTGGACCGTGCGCTCCAGGATGTCCGCCATCACGTCCGGGTAGGCGATGCGGTGCGGGCGGGTACGCGGTTCGACGCCGCCGGCGTGCGTGCAGACCAGCGCCACCGCGTGCCGGGCCGCGACCTCGGCCAGGCCCCGGTCCCAGCCGCCCCAGGCGTCGTTCAGCACGTCGGCGCCTTCGGCGCACACCGCGTCCCCGACCTCGGCACGCCAGGTGTCCACGGAGATCACCGCTTCGGGGAACCGCTTGCGGACCTCGGCCACGAACGGCACCACCCGGCGCAGCTCCTCGGCGGTGTCCACTACGTCGCCGGGGCCGGCCTTCACCCCGCCGATGTCCACCAGGTCCGCGCCTTCGCTCAAGGCCTTCTCCACGCGGTCCAGCGCGGCGGCGTCCCCGAAGGTGGCTCCCTTGTCGTAGAAGGAGTCCGGGGTGCGGTTCACGATCGCCATCACGAGCTGCTGGTCGGGGCCGTACTCGTACGGTCCCAGGCGCAGCGTGCCCTGCGGGACACCCGGCCGGGCCGGGCCGCTGTCGGTGCGGCCGCCCGGGGCGCCGTCCGCGTTCGATGACATGGAGATCAGCCTAACGGCGACGTCGCAGTGTCGGGCGTGGCACGATGTGCGCGTGCTGTATTTTCAGTTTCTGGTCGTCGCGGCGGTGTTCGGTGCGATCGCGTGGGTGGCCGCCGGTCGCGGCGGGGGTCTGGACGACCCGCGCCAGGACCGGCCGGAGCCGGCGTTGGCCGACGACCGGCAACTGGGCAAGGACGACATCGACGGTGCCCGCTTCGCGGTCGGGTTCCGCGGTTACCGCATGGACCAGGTGGACCGGATGCTGGACCGGCTGGCCGCCGAGATCGACCACCGGGACCGGACGATCGCCGAACTGACGCGCCCGGCGGGTGGCCGGTTCGGCGAGGGTGCCGTGGCGTACGAGCCGGTGGCGCGGGACGCGGTGCCCGGCGTGCCCGGCCTTCCGGGGTCCGAGGCGGCGGGCGGCACGGCCACCGCGACCGCCGTGCAGCCCGGCTTCGGCCCCGGTGTGGGCCTGACGCCCGGGGCGGCCGAGCCGGCGTTCCCGGGCGATCAGAATGCTGCGGAGGAGGACAATCCGCTGTCTTCCTGGTACCGGCGCCCCGAGAACGACCAGTAACCCTTCTGCTTCTTTCTCTGTTCTCGGCTCCATGAGCTCAGCAAAACGGCCGGCCGCATTGTGAGGCCGGCCGGCTGTTTGTCATTTCGGATGACGACCATTCCAGATGGCGGTCATTCGGGGCGCCGATGCTTTCCGTCGGCGTCAGTGTCCGGTGCGGGGTCAGTGCCCGGTGAAGGTCGGCTTCTCCTTCGCCAGGAAGGACCGCACCGCGTTGCGGTGGTCCTCGGTGGCCGCGGCCGCGTCCTGCAACTCGGCCTCCAGGTCCAGGGTCTGGTCCAGGGAGTGCGCCAGGCCGAAGCCGACCGCCTTCTTGATCGCCGCGTAGGCCGCGGTCGGCCCGGTGGCCAGCCGCGCCGCCAGCTCGCCGACCGCCGCGTCCAGCTCCTCGGCCGGCACCACGCGGTGCACCAGGCCCAGCGCAGCGGCCTGTTCGATCCCGATGGTCTCCGGCAGCATCAGCAGCTCGATCGCCTTGGCCGGCCCGACCAGCCGCGGCAGGGTCCAGGAGGCGCCGGAGTCGGCGGTCAGCCCGATGTTGGCGAAGGCCAGGTTGAAGGCCGCCTTGTCGGAGGCGATCCGCAGGTCGGCGGCGAAGGCCAGGGCCGCCCCGGCTCCGGCCGCCACGCCGTTCACCGCGGCGATCACCGGCTTGGGCGCCGAGGTCAGGGCCCGCAGCAAGGGGTTGTAGTGCTCCTGCACGGTGTTCGCCAGGCCGCGCCCGGCCTCCAGGGCCGCCGCGTGCTCCTTCAGATCCTGCCCGACACAGAAGGCGCGCCCGGTGCCGCGCACCACGATCACGCGAACGGAGTCGTCCTCGGCCGCCGAGATCGCCGCGTCCCGCAGAGCCGCCTTGGTCGCACTGTCGAGCGAGTTCATGGCGTCCGGGCGATTCAGGGTGATGGTGCCGACACCCTCGGTGACGTCGTAGACAACGTTGTCGGACATAGGGGGTCCCACTCTCCGCCTTATCGGCTTCCAGGCATGTACCAGTGTTGGTCGCGTCCGGTAGAACTGTTTGCAGACTCTGACGAAGCTACTCAGTCGGGCCTCCCGCGGCGACACCGGAACCCATTCCGGCTGCATGCGGGATAATGGATTGGTTGAGTAGCTGGCTCCTAGGAAGGGGAACGAGCATGGCGGCGATGAAGCCGCGGACGGGTGACGGCCCGCTTGAGGTGACCAAAGAGGGACGGGGCATCGTGATGCGGGTTCCGCTGGAAGGCGGCGGCCGGCTCGTGGTGGAGCTGTCGGCGGAGGAGGCCGCCGCGCTCGGTGAGGCGATCAAGGGCGTCGTCGGTTAGTCCGGCGCCGTCCGCATCGTCACCCCATCCGTCCCACCAGTGACGTCAGGCCCCCGAACGGCCGGGGTTTGGCGTCCCCAATGCAGGTGTTCCTTCTCACTTCCGCCCCCGCCGGGGCGGTGCTGTCGGCGGCTCGCGGCGCTTCCTAGGGGCGCTTGACCGCGCAGAGCAGCCCGTCCCCGGTGGGCAGCAGCGCCGGGAGCAGCCGGGTGTCCTCGGCGACCTGGCGGTGCAGATACCGCAGCGCCGACGTGCGCGCGTCCCGGATCGACGGGTCGACCACCCGGTCCTGTCCGAGCGCCCCGTCGAAGGCCACCAGCCCGCCGGGCCGCAGCAACCGCAGCGTCTCCTCGTAGCCGGCCAGGTGGTCCGTGCCCGGGCCGCCGCAGAAGACCATGTCGTAGCCGCCGTCGGCGAGCCGCGGCAGCACCGAGCCGGCGGCCCCGCCGATCACCCGGGTGCGGCTGGCCGCGAAGCCGGCGTCGGCGAAGGCCCGGCGGGCCGCCTGCGAGCCCTGGGTGTCCTCGTCCACGGTCGTCAGCACCCCGGCCGCGTGCATTCCGCGCAGCAGGTATATCCCCGACACGCCCGCGCCGGTGCCGACATCCACCACCGCCCGGGCGCCGAGCGTGGCCGCCAGCAGCCGCAGGGCCGCGCCGGTGCCGGGCTCGACCGGGGCGATGCCCAGCCGCCGGGCCTCGCGGCGTGCGGAGACCAGCACGTCGTCCTCGGCGACGTACCCCTCCGCATACGCCAGGCTGGCGTGCCGGTGACTGGGGATGACGGCCTCCGAGGGTCGCGGGTCCCGGAGCCGCGCTCGGCCGGGAACTGGTCGGTTGGTTGCTAGTGGGCATCAAGAGCGTAGCCACCTGTCCGCGCGCATACCACGTCGGACTAACTGGCAGACAGCGGGCGGGCCGTCCGCGGCGGGCCCGGCCCGGGTGCGACGGGGCCGTGATCGGTTCGTCTGATCGCTGTAAGCGGACACTTCAAGGGAACCGGCCCCCTGGGAACTTCACGCTGGTGACCGGCCGTTCTGTCCTCGACAGTGGCTCACGGTTTGGAGGGCCGGGAGATCTTAGACCGATCTCAGGTTCCTTTCAGCCTTTAGCAGCGAGGCAGGCGTCTATGGTGATGAGTGCGGTACTGGAAATAGGAGGTGGGGCAGTCGTGGCTGACGCCAACAGCGCCCGCAATCCTGGAGCCGTCCCGGTCAACACCATTGGACCGCGGATAGATCTCGGGGAACTTCGTCGTCGGCGTGCGGCCCGAAAGGCCGCCCTGGAAAAGAACCGCCGCGGGGGCGAGACCATCCCCGATACCGCGATGCCGGCCGAAGCCGCGCCCGCCGTTGGGGAGAAAACCCAGCCGCTGGACGCCGCGGCCGTCGGGTGGGAACCGCCGAGTTGGGACGACATCGTCCGGACCCACTCGCAGCGGGTGTACCGGCTGGCTTACCGCCTGACCGGCAATCAGCACGACGCCGAGGACCTGACGCAGGAAGTCTTCATCCGGGTCTTCCGCTCGCTGTCCAGCTACCAGCCGGGCACCTTCGAGGGCTGGCTGCACCGCATCACCACGAACCTGTTCCTGGACATGGTCCGGCGCCGGGCCCGGATCCGCTTCGACTCCCTGGGCGAGGACGCCGACGACCGGCTGCCCGGCCGCGAGCCGTCGCCGGAACGGATCTTCGTCGACTCGCACATGGACGCCGACATCGAGGCGGCGCTCGCCTCGCTGGCCCCGGAGTTCCGGGCCGCGGTCGTGCTGTGCGACATCGAGGGCCTGTCCTACGAGGAGATCGCGACCACCCTGGACGTGAAGCTGGGCACCGTGCGCTCGCGGATCCATCGCGGCCGCTCCCAGCTGCGCACCGCCCTGGAGCACCGGGCCCCCGGCGGCTCCGCCTCGGCGGCCGGCGCGAAGGAGGGCCGCCGGTGACCAGGCACCTCGGAGACCGCCTGACCGCGCTGATCGACGGCGAACTCGACCACGGCACCCGAGAGCGCATGCTCGGGCACCTGGCGCAGTGTGCGGAGTGCCGTCAAGAGGCCGAGACCGAGCGGCAGCTCAAGTCCCGGCTCAGTGCGATGGCGGCGCCCCAGGTGCCGGTGGAGCTGATGCTCGGATTGCTGAGCCTGGACACCAACCGCGGCACCGGGGCCGGCGCTTCCGCCGGCCAGCCCGGGGCCGGCGGTGGTCCGGCCGGCGGCGGCCCGGGCAGCGCCCCGGGACCGTTCTCGTTCCAGACCGTGCCGATCCGCCCGCCGGCGGCTCCGGCGGCCGGCCGCCCCACGGCCGGCCGTTCCCCGGTACGGCCGCAGCGGCTGCGGGTGGCGGCGATCGGCGCGGTGTCGCTGGCCGCCCTGGGCACCGGGGCCTGGCTGGTCGGCGACTTCAGCGCCAGTGCCAGCCCCTCACACTCGCCGGCCCAGCCGGCGCCGGCGCAGATCGCCACTTACGCGCCGGGGCACTGAGGATTCCGGCGGAGCTGCGCAGATTCGCTCTTGACGTCGAGGCTCGGCATTGCCGAGCCTTGACTGCGTAAGGTTCGACGAATATCCGCCCGCCGTGGGGCCGGCATCCGGCGGACGGGAGTTACGCTAGCGCGTAGCGCCGGAAAGCCGCCGGCCGCGCCCGCCAGAGCAGGAGCCTTCCACCGTGCCGTTTCTCGACATCAGCCCGCTGGAGCTGATCGCGCTGCTGGCCCTGGCCGTCATGCTGTTCGGCCCGGACAAACTGCCCAGTGCGGTACAAGGCCTGGCGCGCACCCTGCGGCAGTTCCGCGAGTTCACCCGCAACGCCCAGAACGACCTGAAGAAGGAACTGGGCCCGGAGTTCCAGGACCTGGAACTGACCGACCTGCACCCGAAGAACTTCGTGCGCAAGCACGTGCTCGGACCCGAAGACGGCGACTTCCGCGAGATCAGGGACATCACCGACTCGCTCAACGGCGAGATACGCAGCGCGGCCGAGGGAGCCAGAAGGCCCCTGGCCGCCGACGACGCGACCCCGGACGATGCCCTCTACCGGGCCCCCGCCCCGCGCCTGGCCGCGGGCGAGCGCCCGCCGTTTGACGCGGATGCGACGTGAGGTTCCATGAGCAGCACCATCTCAACCGAAGACTTCCCTGATCCAACCGCCGGCATCGGCCCGGCGGGGGGTTCCGTCGTGGGCGACGCCGCTCAGCGGGGCTCCGTCCAACGCGGCTCTGTCGAACGCGGCTCAGTCCAAGACGACGACTTCGTTCCGGGCCCGCCGGTGGCCTCCGTCTCCGCCGCCGCCCTGGCCGCCTCCGAGCCGGACGCCTGGGACGGCCAGCGCACCGCGGTCCCGTGGTACGGCCTGGACGAGGCCTGGGGCGGCGACCGCTGGCTGGGCTCGATCATGCACGGCCCGGACGGCGTCGCCGAATACGGCACCCTGGGCCACGGCGACCACCCGGCCCGCCGCCCTGACGACCTGTCCCCCCGGCGTTTCTGCGGCGTGGTGACGATGGCCCGCCTCGGGCGCCGCTCCGGCGGCGGCGCGACCGTCCTGGAACCGACCACGCTGTCCACCCTGGCCGCCGTGGCCGGCCTCGGGCTGCTGTCCGACGCCTGGCCCTGGGCCGTGGACAAGGCGCTGCGCGGCGACTGGCTGCACCAGCAGACCGAGCTGGCCTACGAGGTCGCGGAGAACCTGGACGACGCGCCCTGGCGCGCGGTCCAGCTCCCGGTCGACGGCAAGCCCACCCGCTTCCGCTACCGCGAGTCCGAGTACGGCTGGGTCCTGGCCGCGGAACTGCGCGAGTGCTGGCTCGGCGCCTACGGCCGCGGCGTGACGGCCTACGGGCTGGGCTTCGAGCAGGTCACGCTGGACGCCTGGGACGGCTACGAGGCGCTGCCGCGCTGACGGCGGCGGCGCCGGCCGCCCGGCGCACCGAACACGAACACCTTCTTGGGGCCCGCGCGCCCGCAAGTCTTCGCGTCCACGCCCCGGCGGGGACGACCACCGAGGGGCAGTCGTGACGATCCTTCCCATGCTCCTGGCCGCCACCGGCATCGGCATCGGCCACGCGATCCTCCCGGACCACTGGATGCCGCTGGCGGTGCTGGCGCGCACGCGGCGCTATCCGCTGCGCCGCGTGGCCCGGCTGGCGCTGGCCGCCGCGGTGACGCATGTGGTGGTGTCGGTGCTGTTCGGGGTGGCGCTGGCCGCGGTGGGGCTGCGGTTCCGGGAGACGGTGGCTCGGCATACGGGGGTGGTGGTCGGCGGGGTTCTGGTG